>PEZR01000032.1:0-7586 GCA_002773975.1 Bdellovibrio sp. CG10_big_fil_rev_8_21_14_0_10_47_8 | reverse complement strand
ATAACTCGTTTGCCCTTTTCCCGCCACTCAACGGCCTCTTCAGAACTGAACACAATTTGCCCATTCACACCACCGGGGCTTGCGGGTAAGCCCTTGGCAAGCAATGTTTTTTCCGCCTTAGGATCCAGCGTTGGATGCAGCAATTGATCCAAGCTTGCTGGATCAATCCGCATCAAGGCTTCTTCTTCGGAAATCAGTTTTTCGTCGATCATATCTGAAGCAATCTGCAGAGCTGCCTTGGCGGTGCGCTTGCCCGTTCTCGTCTGCAACATCCACAGAGTTCCTCGCTCAATCGTGAACTCGATATCCTGCATGTCGCGGTAATGTTTTTCCAACTTTTGATAAATAGTGACCAGCTCTTGATAAGCTTCAGGCATGGCCTCTTCCAAGGACTTGAGCCCCGCTTTCGTCGCAGAAATTTTTGTGATGGGCTGAGGAGTTCGAATGCCAGCGACCACGTCTTCGCCCTGAGCATTGATCAAAAATTCTCCGTAAAACTGTTTTTCTCCGGTTGACGGATCTCTAGTGAAAGCCACACCGGTTGCGGAATCTTCGCCCATATTTCCAAACACCATACTCTGCACATTCACGGCTGTGCCCCACCATGCTGGAATCTCATGAAGCTCTCGGTAAGTGATCGCACGGCCCGTATTCCATGAGCGAAAAACGGCCGAGATGGCTCCCCACAATTGCTCTTCAGGGTCTGTTGGAAAAGCCTGGCCTGTGCTTTGGCGAACCATGTCTTTGAATTTCTTGACCAGCTCTTTGAGATCTTCAACCCTGAGTTCGGTGTCTAACTTGTAACCCTTTTCGTCCTTAAGATCTTCCAGAGTCACTTCGAGCATGGATGAATTCATATTCATCACCACGTCGGAATACATTTGGATAAAACGACGGTAAGAATCCCAAGCAAAACGTGGGTTGTTCGAAGATGCGGCCAAACCCTCGACCGTCTGATCATTCAAGCCCAGATTTAAAATTGTATCCATCATCCCCGGCATCGAAGCCCTGGCTCCCGAGCGCACAGAAAAAAGCAGGGGATTTTTCACATCACCAAATTTTTTCCCAATCTTTGCTTCCACTCGACGTAACGCCGTCTCAACCGCTGGACGAACCCACGTCGGAAGCTTTCCACCTTCTTCGTAATAATGAGTGCAAACCTCTGTTGAGATTGTAAACCCGGGGGGCACTGGCAAACCGAGAGCAGTCATCTCGGCCAAGTTTGCACCCTTTCCACCCAAGATCGACTTCATTCCGGCATTCCCGTCGGCCTCACCGGCAGCGAAAAAATAAACAAATTTTTCCGGGATCTGAGTTTTCGTTCCAGAGTTGGTCGAAGTTGTTTGATTCTGCATTTTCAAATTCTCCTGCTTTTTGATGGTGTTCACTATTTCCACGAGGCCATACCGACTTGAACATACTGATTGAGATCAGCAATGGGCACTCGATCCTGCTTCATTGTATCTCGGTGACGAACAGTCACCGCCTGGTCGTTCAAGGTTTCAAAATCCACGGTCACACAATAAGGTGTACCGATTTCGTCTTGACGACGATATCGTTTTCCGATCGAGGCGCTCTCGTCATAGAGCACATCAAAGTCCTCGGCCAATTGATCTCGCAACTTTTCTGCGACGCTGGTGAGTTCGGGTTTTTTTGACAGCGGCAACACTGCCGCTTTGATCGGCGCAATGGCTGGATGAAATCCCAAGACCACACGAACGTCCTCTTGACCTTTGTCATCCATAGTGACCTCTTCGCGGTAAGCATCACACATAAAGGCCAAAAACATTCGGTCACAACCCACCGCTGTTTCAATCACAAAGGGAACGTATTTTTCTTTGCTCGGCTCGTCGAAATACTCGAGCTGCTTGCCGGAAAATTTCGAGTGCTGAGTCAAATCAAAATTGGACCGATTGTGGATGCCCTCAAGCTCGCTCCAACCCATCGGGAACAGATACTGGATGTCAAACGCCGCTTTCGCATAATGAGCCAGCTCGGTCGGACCATGGGGATGAAAACGCAGGTTCTCCATTTTAAAACCAAATTTTTTATAAAAGCCCCAACGAAGTTCTTTCCAAGTTTCAAACCACTGCTCATCGGTGCCGGGTTTGACAAAGTATTGCATCTCCATCTGTTCAAACTCGCGTGTTCGAAAAATAAAATTGCCCGGAGTGATTTCATTTCGAAAAGACTTTCCAATGGCAGCGATCCCAAAAGGAATTTTATACCGTGTGCTCGCCTGACAATTGACGAAATTCACAAAGTGCCCCTGTGCTGTTTCCGGCCGCAGGTAAACCACAGACCCAGTATCTTCGACTGGCCCCATGTGAGTTTTAAACATCAAGTTGAAGTTGCGCGGCTCACTCAAGTTTTTAGAACCGCAGTTGGGACATTTTTTTTCGTTGATATAGGAATCCGTATTGTCTGCGCGAAAACGAGTTTTACAATCTTTGCAATCCACGAGAGGGTCTGAAAATCCATCGATGTGCCCAGAAGCTTTCCAAACTGTTGGATGCATCAAGATCGCCGCATCCAATCCACAAATATCACTTCTGCGAGTCATGGCATTCCACCATGCACGCTTCACATTCAACTTCATCAAAGACCCAAGAGGACCATAGTCCCAACAGCTGCCTAGACCTCCGTAAATTTCAGAACTTTGAAACACAAAACCGCGACGTTTGCTCAAAGACACCAAGGTCGCTAAATCATTCAGCTTTCGAATTTGCATGAAATTCCCTTCAACGAGCCTTGGTCGGCTGGATGCAGACAAAAAAGCTCTGCTTTAGGCCTAACTTTGCGGCATCAGAGTGTCAAAAAAATTCGTGCTTGGCTCTGCGTGCTGAATCCCGCTAAACTACTCTTATATCAAGGAGTTAGAATGAGTCGAATGAACCTCAGAATCAGCCTGATTTTAAGCCTTGTTTTGATTGCACTTCCTCGAGCTTTTGCTCAAACACCTGCTCAAATCAAGAGCAATGAAGAGCAAATTCGCCAGGTCATGATCACCATGTCGCGCCAGCTGGGCGTGACTTGCAACACTTGCCACCTGACCGAAAACTTCAAATCCGACAAAAAAGAAATGTTCAAGGTTGCCAAAGAACACATGCGACTGACGCAGCTCTTGATCGACAGCGGAATGGACGGCAAGAAGACCCCCAAAGCCGACTGTTATCTGTGTCACCGCGGCAAGCTCCAACCAGACTACAAGGAAAAGATCAGCCCTTTGATCAAGTAGCACCTTCCCTTTGGCAACCCACCGCTGCACAGCCGCTTCGAAGCCCCTCGAAATAGGCCCCTGTCAAAAAGATCTCCATCGAAAAAGCTATTGTCTGCAAGATATTGCTTATGCCCTGGTTTGGAGCTGGCGCCCAGCTTGCATTTGACTCTGTGACCCTGAAACCCGGTCGCTGATCGACCCAAGGAGCTCACATGCTGTCGGCCATTCGCCTGTTGTTGCAAATCACCCTCGTCGCGGGACTGTGGCAACCTGTACTTGCGTCGGCCCAGGACTCTGACCCCAGCAATCCTCTGGCGTCGCAGGATCGATATACCACCGAGACTTTTTCAACGGAAATTGAATCCAAAACAGTGGAAGTGGATGGTCAAAAATTCGCAGTTTTTAGCGAAAAGGGTCAGGTCATTTTCCAAACGCCCATTCCTGCGAGTCAGGATTTGTCGGAGCTCACCCCTAGCGAACAAAAGCAATTTGTCGAAGCTCGGGACAGTTTTTTAAAGAAACTTGTCCGCTTTTTCTCTCGAAAACAACCTCATGCGTCCATCAGCATAATCGACGATCGTCAGATTGAAACAATCGAGTCCCTCAATCCCCACGAACAGATCAAACCAAGTCTTTACCGCACTTGGCTACACCCGGTGGTGATGTCTCTTTATAACGTGGGCTCAAAGGCGGCGAAGATCTTTATTCAAAAACGAGAGTTGGGATTGTCCTTTGTTGCTCAAGGATATGGCGTCACCGGAATCTCTAAGGCTGGACTCGGCATGGCTCAGGGCATTGCCATGGATATTGGTTATGATCAACTGACTCACCGGCTTTTTGTGGGACTCTACCGAACCGAAGCCAAGTACTCGGCGGCCATGTCATTGCCAGATGCTGGTTTTAATTTTACTTTTGGTGTTCGAGCTGACTCGTCGTTGGCGCAAGCGACGGTGGTTCAAAAACAACTCTTGAGTAACTTTTCTTTTTCCGTACTCAAAGAAAACCGGGCCTCCACGATGATGATGAATGGGCTTATTCCGTACACCGTGATTGTTTCTGAATATACCGACCACTATATGAACTTTACTGGAGGACTGGGCTTGACCCTGAATCCGTTGCCCGGCACCAGCGAGTACAAAGCGAGCTCTCGTGGATACAAAGTCTATGTGACCAATCCCTTGGTTCTCTTTAGCCCGCTCTTTAAATCCTTTAAAAATATCGATTCTATTTGGAAGAATTTCTTTCGCGCTCGAAGCCCTCATCGCTGTGGACGAGTCTATATTTCTTAAGGCTTAGCCCTTACGATCCATTTTGATGGCCGTAAATGCGGCCTCCAAAAACTCCCGATCACTCATTCCCCGCGCCAAGGCTTGATGAAAATACTTCTGCACGACATCGAGGCTGGCTCCGGCGGGTGCGCCCAATACTTCGTAAGCGTCAAAGTGATGACCGTTGTACATGAACATCAGGTTCAGATTTTTCATCTCCGCATCACCAGAATCTTCAAAAGTTCGAGACCGAAAGTGAACTTCCTTGCCGCCGGACTTTGTCAAACCTTTCCCGGGTCCTTGCCCCTTTCTCAGGTTCAAACGTGATGGCGCAGTGATCCTTTTTCTGCCAATCAGAAAAATGAGGACCAAAAGAAGGCCTCCGCCGACATTCAACCAGAAAAAAGCTTGGCTAGACATGATCTGTCCATTATTTGACTTTCTGGAAAAGGATTCAACAAATTATGTCATTCACTGCACCAAATCCATTTGATCAACAAAAAGCTATTCCCGGCGTTAAGCATATTATCGCAGTTTCTTCAGGCAAGGGCGGCGTCGGCAAATCGACGGTGGCGACAAACTTGGCCCTAGCGCTGGCAAAAAAATCCAAAGTGGGTCTGCTCGATGCAGATATCTACGGCCCGAGCATTCCCCGAATGATGGGAGCTCTTCATCAAAAACCAGAGATCAGTCCCGATCAAAAAATTCAACCATTGGTTCGTTTTGGTCTCAAGCTGATGAGCATTGGATTTATTATCGAAGAAAACTCTGCTGTTGTTTGGCGTGGACCTATGCTTTTTAAAGCGATGGAACAATTTCTCCGCGATGTCCAGTGGGGCGAGTTGGATTACCTGGTGATCGACTTACCACCAGGAACCGGCGACATTCAGTTGTCGTTGGCGCAAAAGGTTCCTGTCAGCGGCGCGGTGATTGTGAGCACCCCTCAAAACGTGGCTTTGGTGGATGCCAAAAAGGCCATTGATATGTGGTCTCGCGTGGCGGTTCCGATTTTGGGAATGGTCGAGAACATGTCTTACATGTTGGCGCCTGGAACTCAGGAAAAAATTCAGCTCTTTCCCAAGGGCGAGATGAATCAGTATCTGGATGCAAAGAAAATCCCGAAGCTGGGCGAGGTGCCTTTCAATCCGGCGGTGAGTTTAGCGGGCGAAGCTGGAATTCCGGTGGTGGAAAGCCATCCCTCATCGGCAGAAGCCACGGTCTTTTTTCAGATGGCGGATCAGATCAGGGAAATGAAACCCTGAATTCGACCGAGTTTTTAATACGAATGATATCCCCCAGCTGCAAACCCAAATCCTGATAGCTATAATTCAGGGTTTCGCCAAAGGGCAAATGCGCTAAACACTCGTCACTGTTGATGCGTTCAAAGCTCAACTCAATCACTCCACGCTGTCGGCGAACAAGAGCCTGAAAGCTATCTTTGTTGGTGCAGCCGCCGCTCATCACTTGTAAATGAACGCCCTGTTCATCAACACTCACCCCGAGAATTTTTTCGATGTGTGGAGCTTGTGGAGCCGCCATCACAAAACTGGCGCTCAGTAAAACGGACAAAAAGCTGATCAGAGTCTTCATGTTGACCTCCCGGTTAAATTTTGATCCCCGCCCAAGAGAGGCAAGGAGGGTGCCAGGGACAGCCGGCCCCTAGCAGACAAGAAGGCTTTAGGTGGGTAAATTTGTCCCCCCAGCGGGACAAAAGGCTCACGCTGAAAAACGAAGTCTCTGTCTCGATTTTGGACAGAGACTTCGTCCCGGCCCGAAACGGTGGCTAAAAATAACTCGCACTGATTTGAGAACTTCCGGACAAAACCTGGAGAGGGTGCGGTGATTTTGGTAAACTGATCTTCGGCGTCCGTTGTGTATGGATGCCGACAATCAAGTCCGAGCGCAAGGCTTGGCAAACAAGGAGCAGAGAAGTGAAGAGGACCCCAGAAATGAAAAAAGCTGGTTGGCTCGCTGATCCGAAACCAAAGTGACGACGCCTCACCAGGATTGCTACCGCGTAAGAAGCTAAAACATAAATTCAAGAAGACAAAAACCAAAAAGGAGGTCATCGGAAAAGACATCTGATGAATCAAAGAATCCTTCCTTTGCTCAAGGCAAACCCATGGGAAACCGGGGGACGCAAAGCTACAGGGGCTTCTCGGCTAAAAACTCAAAGCCGAATGCCAGCCAGACTGCCAGAGGAGCGTATGATCTCAGACGAGATCAGTGAAGCAGCCGAAGGGCGTTTTCGCAAACGGAAGGAGATTTCAATGAACTCAATTCAATCAAAATTTTTCCCCTAACCCGCTCTTTTCAAGGTCGAAATCAGCGGGTTTCTTACTTGCCCCAAACGTTAATAAGTGACTTCCCTTATTTGGTAGCAATGCTGCGTCAAAACAGGGGCTTCGCAAGCCCTATTTAGGGATAATAGTCCAGGGACAACAGGACGTTAGGCCTAACTCTTCAATTCTATTATGAGACAGCATGACGCTTTGCTGCTACCAAATAAGGGAAGTCACTTATTAACGTTTTGGGGTGGGAACTGGACTTTGGGGGGCGAACTTTTCTTCAGGGATTTCCGATAAATAGAGCATGAAGAGTTGGGCAAATTCGGATCGAAAACTGATCACCTTAACGGTGCTTCTATTGGCCATGGAAGTGGTCTGGATGTTGATGCATCTCAATCTGGTCCCCAATCCCTTTTCCAAACATCAGACCCAATGGAATCAAAAAGCCGCCGGCACCGTTTTACATGTGCAGCGTGATCTGAAAAAACGAAACATGAACAGCCTTCTCTGGGAGACCGCCGCGCCCGAGGACACGCTTTATTATTACGACTCCGTTCTGACCCTCCCCCAGTCCTCCGCCACTCTGTTCTTGGAACAAAAAACCGAGGTCCATCTTTCCGAAAACACCCTGGTCACTATCGAGCCCCTCGAACAAAACGCCGACAACCAGATCCGCCTGAAATTCACCCGCGGTGATCTGCGAACCAGCAACCCCTATGCGTCCACGAAAATCGAAACCAAAGAATGGAGTCTCGAGCTCAATCAAGGGTCCGAAGTTTCTCTTCGTCAAATGGGCGACAAAGATTTTGA
>PEZR01000174.1:8954-12689 GCA_002773975.1 Bdellovibrio sp. CG10_big_fil_rev_8_21_14_0_10_47_8 | reverse complement strand
GTCACCGTGGTGCTGGATTGAACTGGATTGTCTGACATGTCTTCCCCTCGCTAGCAACTCAAGTTCATCGGGGCTCGCACAGGAAGGTTAATTCCCGATCTGTCCCTCGCGCACTCTGAGCACTGCACAGTCTTCAGATTTCAAGCTGGTTGGCAGCGTAAAATCTGTGGTTGTAATAAAAATCTGAGTTTTAATTTCACTCAGAAATCGAGTCAGGGAATCTCTCCGAAGGCTGTCGAGCTCGGACATAACATCATCAAGCATAAGCATTGGATAGATTCCGTGAAGCTTTCTATGATACACAATTTGCGCCATTTTGAAAGATAATATCAAGGCTCTTTGCTGCCCCTGAGAACAGTAAAAACGTGAGTCATTTTCATTGTATAGAAAGACCACGTCGTGCCTTTGGGGGCCCACCAGTGACGCACCACTTGCAAGCTCTGCATCAAACAGTTCGTTGAATCTTTTTCGTAAGCGTTTTTCCACTTCCTCTCGAGAAAGAGGCATCAAATTCTCGCTGGAAGCCACATACTCCACTGAGATATCCACAATCTGCGAGTCACTACCAACGACGTATTGCATGGCATTATTAACATCTCCATGGATCGCTCGCAGGGCTTCTAGCCGTTGCCAGGTCAGGTCCGTGCTCAGCTTTAAAAAACTGGGAAAGAGGCTCTCCATCAGCAGCTCCGTCTGTTTACGATCGCTTTCCCCGCTGACATAATTTTTCAATATTCTATTACGAGTCTTTAAGGCCTTTTTAAAGTCACCGATTAGGTCGGCATTGGCAGGTCGGAAGCTGACTAGTATTTCATCAATCAGTTGTCGCCGTTGATCTGCGCCATCTTTGATTGCGGAGAGGCTTTCTGGAGAAAATACCACACTAGGAAATTTCTTCGACAACTCCGACCCAGTCACTCGTTTCTTATTCAACAAATGATTTTTTCTTGATTTCAAAATTGTTAGCTCAAGATCAAAATCCAAATCAGCACTAACAGCCCTGGCTTTTAGAAAACTTTCGTTAAATCCCTTTTTGAGAAAATTTTCATTGTCCGCATAACGAAAAGAATCACCGTTAGAAATTAGATACAAAGCTTCGAGGAGATTTGTTTTACCCTGACCATTGTTGCCAAGAAAAATGTTAATTTGTGGGGACAACGGAACCGAAACTTCGTCAAAGTTTCTAAAGTTTTTTAGCAGAAGACTTTGAAACATCCTGTGAAATTAAATCCTCATCGGCATAACGACGCAGGTATAGCTGGTGTCATTATGCGGTCTCATTAGACCCGGAGAAAGCTGATCATTGATTTCAAAATCAACTTCTTCGTCATTGATCGCATTTAATACATCGGTGATGTATTTGGCATTAAAACCAATTTTCATATCTTTTCCGTCATAACCAACTTCAATTTCTTCTTTTGCATCACCCAGTTCAGGATTGTTAGAAGCAATTTCCATTTTTCCATGAGTTAAACTCAAGGTAACTGCTTTTGATTTGTGATTTGCCAAAAGAGAAACTCGTTTCAAAGAAGTTAAGAATGCCTCACGGTTAATGCGAATTTTCTGAGTAAGTTTTGTTGGAATGAATTGCTGATAGTTTGGGTATTTTCCTTCGATCAACCGAATCATCAAAGTGGTCGAATCTTTTTTTACGATCAATTGAGATCCTTCGATCGTGATGTCAAATTCGCCTGACAACGCTTCTAAAAGTTTTTTTACTTCGTGAAGACCTTTACGAGGAATGATGACTCCTTGGCCCTGTGTGATTGTTTTTGAAGATGGAATTTGACGACTCACCAAACACAAGCGATGGCCATCAGTCGCCACCATTGTGTATCGTTGATCATCTTTTTGTTCAAAAAAAACTCCGTTCAGGTGGTAACGAGTTTCATCATTCGAAACTGAATAAATAGTTTTATCAATCATGTCTCGGAGAACTTCTGAATCAATCTTCAAAAATCCAGTTCCTTCAGAAGTTGGGAATACCGGATATTCATCAGCACTAATCCCTACAATTTTTGAAAGATATTTTCCTTGTTTAATTTCGAGCCAGTTATTTTCCTTTTTGTGCAATTGAATCGTTCCGTCTGAAAGTTCCTTTGCAATTTCAAAAAGGCTTTTTGCGCTGACAGCTACTTTTCCAGGTTGAATCACTTTGGCCTTAACAGAATCTGTGAGGCTGACTTCAAGATCTGTTGCGAAAACTCTCAGTACACCCTCATCCGCTTCCAACAGAACATTCACCAAGACAGGCATGGTGTTTCTTTTCTCAACAATGTTCTGAGTCTTCCCGATCAGATTCATTAAATCTTTTTTGTCGATTTCTAATTTCATTTCTGATCTCCCAAAGAATCGAGCTCTTAAGAACTATATTCTATATATATAAATACTAGTAGTAGTAGTAGGGGCGTGGAAAACCTAACAAACCAATTAACATCTTGTAAATACAAAAGAAATTGGGTGGATAACGACAACCTTAATTTTTTCGTTAGACACCTGATTTCTGTGCATTACTCTTTTCCACAACCCAGTCACCGGCCTTATCCCCGCATTTTCCCACACTCCACATTCACAGCCCTGTGATATTGTGGATTCTGGTTGTTAACTCCTCGAGATCGTTCTTAAAATCCATGTCTTTAGAAAGTAGATAAGTAACTCGGCCCATTGCGTTCATAACAGTGGTATGGTCCTTACCACCAAAAGCTCGACCAATATCTACCAAAGAACGATCCAATGTTTTCTTAATTAGGTACATTGCAGTCTGTCGCGGAACGACAATTTGTTTGGCTCGAGTGGTGGATTTTAGGTCAGCGACCTTCACTTTAAAGTGGTCAGCCACCATTTTTTGAATATCCTCCACCGAAATTGTCGTCTGAGTTTCATGAGTAGCCAAAACTCTCCTGGCCAGCTCAATATCAATAGATAAACCCTGGAGTTCACTAAACATTTTTACCTTTTTAATATTTCCCTCAAGCTCTCGGATAGAGCGTTTGGATATCCTGGCGATGTAATTGACCACCTCTTCAGGTAGTCGAAGATTCATTTTTTCTGACTTGTAGCGCAAAATAGCGACTCTGGTTTCCAGGTCCGGCATCGAGATGTCCGCAATAAGACCCCATTCCAAACGTGAGCGGTTGCGGTCTTCAAGGCCTAGAATATCCTTTGGCATTCGATCAGCTGCGATAACGACCTGGCGTTTACGCTCTAAAAAGGTATTGATGGTATGAAAGAATTCTTCTTGTATGGCCTCTGTTTTTCCAATCATCTGAACGTCATCCACCAGCAAAATATCGCAATTTTCCCGGTATTTTTGGCGAAATTTATCCATTTCTTGGCGTCGAATCGAGGAGACACATTCGTTGAGAAATCGCTCCGCGCTGAAATAGTTAATTCGAACATGAGGATGACCAAGTCGAATGTTATTTCCCACAGCATGAAGAAGATGTGTTTTTCCCATCCCCACGGGCCCACATATAAAAAGAGGGTTGTAGCCCTCAGCTCCGGGGTTTTGCGCCACATTGTAGGAAGCCGCATGCGCAAATTCTGTATTTCGACCTACAACAAACGTCGAAAAAGTGTAGTCCGGGTTCAGCAGATCACCCTTAGCCGCGGCGGGAGACGAAATGGCCCCCTGGAGTGGATGAACCATATTTCTGTCCGTCGAAGGAGTTGGTGCGGGTTGTGGGGACGAGGTCTCTTGGGCCTGAGTTTTAGCCCCGGTAACGACCAAATCGA
>PEZR01000174.1:0-8815 GCA_002773975.1 Bdellovibrio sp. CG10_big_fil_rev_8_21_14_0_10_47_8 | reverse complement strand
GTAAGTCACTGGATCTAGCCAGGTTTCTATGGATCTATTTTCGGGATTCCGGGCCTTAATACGACGTTTAATTTCCTCCCAAAAGGGAGCATTAATTTCAGTCATTTCCTCGGACGTGTGGAATAATGTGGTCACGTGCTTTTTCCCCCTAAGCCCGTTAATGGAATAAGGGCCCTCATATCAAGCTGAGGGATGCAATTCAATCGAGTTTTCCACAATGACAGGTATTGACCATCTCGGCGCATTATGGTTTTATCCGACTCCTATTTTAGCTGAACTAAAATTGAATTGACGTATAGATCGTCGTAACGCAGGAGTACAGAAGATGAAAAGAACCTACCAGCCTAAAAATAAAAAGAGAAAAACATCTCACGGTTTTCGTGCTCGCATGGCCACAAAAGATGGTCGCGCTGTTATTTCGCGTCGTCGCGCCAAGGGCCGTAAACGCCTGACGGTTTCTACAGGTGGGAAATAAGAGCAAAGCAATCAGCCTCAAACGCAGCTCCGATTTTGATTTGATTCGGATCGAAGGGCGAAAAAAGAAACTTTCTTCTTGGCTCCTTTTATCCTACAAAAAAAACGATTTGGGTTGTCTTCGATATGGCTGCACAATAAGCCGCAAAGTTGGCAATGCAGTCGTTCGCAATAAGTTGAGGCGTTGGGTTCGAGAGTACTTTCGACGAGCAACAAGTAATGGTGAAATACCTGAAATCGATATCAACTTTATTTTTAAACCGATGCCAGAAGGCTACTATCGAGAACTCTCCCACAAAGAGTTCTGCTCAACAGTCACGGCCTTTTTTATGGTTAACTCCCGTGCCTAGTAAATGGTTTGCAAAAGCCGCAACCTTTGTTTTTCAGACACTGATTGGTGTCTATCAGGCTATCGGAAGTCTTTGGCTCGGCGGGAGCTGTCGTTTTGAACCGAGCTGCTCCGCCTATGCTCAAGAGGCATTTTCTAAACATCCATTTTATCGTGCAGCTTATTTATCTGTTCATCGATTGATGAAATGTCGACCTGGCGGAGGGATGGGATATGACCCTGTTCCAGAGCCAGAACGCATTTGTCATATCCACCAGAGAGGTCATCATGGATCAGCAAGATAGCGGAAATTTTTTAGATCGTCGAACACTGATGGCTGTGGCCCTTGTAGGAATTGTCTGGTTTGGATGGCAAGCCTATTTAGGAAAGAAATATCCTCAGTCTAAAAATGCGACCCCTGTTGTCACCGAAGGAGTCGGGGAACAAAAGGGTTCGGATCCCCAAAAGACATCTGCTGGTGCTTTAGCTGCCACTGAACCGATGAAAGTTCAAAATAGCGGGAGTGTCGAAGCACCGAATCTATCTCAACCTGAAAAACTGATTTCATATGAGAACGACAGCATATCATTTGAGCTGAGCTCACGTGGAATGGGTCTTAAGAATGTTATTTTGAAGAAGCACAATGACCGTAATCATCAGCCCATGAAAATGGGTTACGATGAAAATGGGTTTTCATTGTTTTCAGCCTCTATCGCTAATGACGGTTCTCCGATGGATTTCGTTTTAACCCAAAAAAACCAGAATTTATTTGAGGGTGTTTATAAAAAGGGCGGCTTAACAGTTCGACGGGAACTCCTGGTACAACCTGAAACAGGTGCTCTTGAAAATAAAATGACTGTTGAGGGTATCGACAGCTCATTTGCTGGGGCCGTAGTTACCATTCCAGAGAGAAAACTGGAAGCCGGGTCACATGGATTCCTCATGCCTTCATTTGAACATCAAGAATACTTAGTTCTTCATTCGGGGAAAGAGGAGCGGGTCAATATTACCAGCCTCAGCGAAAAACTGGATGAGACATTCTCATCAGTTTCTACTGCGGGTGTCAGTTCTCAGTATTTTTCTTCGGCCCTCGTCGATAAGTCGGAGTTGGTGCCAGAAGTTCGATTGTTGGCGGATCCAACGGCTCCGTACATCATATCTCAGGTAATCTATAAGCCCTCTGGAGGATCCAGTCGAATTGACCTCAACTG
Source organism: Bdellovibrio sp. CG10_big_fil_rev_8_21_14_0_10_47_8 (assembly GCA_002773975.1). Classification (GTDB taxonomy): domain Bacteria; phylum Bdellovibrionota; class Bdellovibrionia; order Bdellovibrionales; family Bdellovibrionaceae; genus 21-14-0-10-47-8. The sequence goes on along the minus strand of PEZR01000174.1, from coordinate 6,802 downwards.
GATATCTTACACAGGTCCAAAATCTGTCGCACAACTGGAGAGCATTGATAAAAACCTTGGGCATGTGGTGAATTATGGATTCTTTACGGCCATTGCTCGATTTTTGCTGGTTCTTTTACAGTGGTTTCATGGGCTTGTGGGCAACTGGGGGCTTTCAATTATTTTGCTGACATTGATGGTCCGGGTGGTTGTTTTGCCCCTCAATGTAACGACCTTTCGATCTACAAAAAAGATGCAGAAACTACAGCCAATCATTCAGAGCGTTAGAGAGCGCTATAAAGATGATCCTCAAACCATGAACCGAGAGGTCATGGGTCTGTGGAAAGAGCACAAAGTAAATCCACTGGGTGGATGTTTGCCAATGCTGTTGCAGCTTCCAGTGTTCTTTGCTCTGTACCAAGTTCTGGGTCAAAGTATTGAACTCTATCAAGTGCCATTTTTTGGATGGATTAATGATCTAAGCCTAAAGGATCCATACTATATTTTGCCGGTCCTGATGGGCGTTGCGATGTATTTGCAGCAGAAGATGACCCCTACCGCGATGGATCCGACACAGGCCAAAGTAATGCAGTTTCTGCCCGTCGTATTCGCACTGATGATGGTCAGTCTGCCAGCGGGTCTAACACTCTATATTTTTGTTAATACACTGGCTGGAATCATTCTTCAGCGGGTTTTCATGCGCGATCGAACAACATCTATCTCTACGAAAGAAGTCAAAGTCTAAGGAGGCTATAATGTCTGGAATTTTCAGTAAGCTTTTCGGCGGAAAAAAGAAAAGCGGAAGCTCAGAAGTTGAAACACTGGTCCATGCTACTGTGGAAAGTCTGATAGAAAAGGCGCAATTTGAGCTCAGTTTTGATATTGAGTCGAGTTTGGATGATAAGGGCGAATCACAAATTATCATTGAATTCACTGGCGCGGATGAAGAGGTTTTAAAGGACAAAGAAGGACAGATGATTGATGCAATTCAACTGTTTTTAAAACGAGTCGTTCAACACCATTTTCCAGAGGATCGCACAAATATTCTTATTGATTGTAATGGATACAGAGAAGAGTCCAGTCAGGCTCTTGTTGAGCTGGCTGAAAAACTCAAAGGTATTGCTTTAGAAAAAGGAAAGTCTGTTTACTTCCGAGCATTGCCACCGAAAGATCGTAAGGTCATTCACCAGTATTTAGCGGGTGATGAGCGGGTGAAAAGTCGCTCCATTGGTGATGGTCTGTATAAGAAGATAAAAATTTACCCAGTTAAAGCTGGAAGAGGCCACGAAACTCAACATGAGGAACACTCTGCAGAATAAAGACCGGGACTTGGATACGATCTGTGCGATTTCCACCCCACAAGGGGTGGGAGGAATCTCCGTCATCCGTGTCAGTGGTCCTGAAGCTACGGCTCTTACTCGGAAAATCTGCGACTTTTTTCCATTAAAGCCCGAAAGTCATCGGGCATATTATGGACACCTTAGCGACCCCCGAACCGCTTCCGTGGTGGATGAAGTCGTCGCTTTGTATTTTCAAAAAGGTCGGTCGTTTACTGCCGAAGATACGGTTGAGATTTCTTGTCACGGAAACCCAAGTATTGCCCGAGAGATTCTGTCTTTGCTGACAAGTCATGGGGGCCGTATTGCTGATCGTGGAGAGTTTACTTATAGAGCCTTCATGAATGGTCGTATTGATTTGGTTCAAGCGGAAAGCGTATTGTCCCTGATAGAGAGCCAGTCCAAGGCAGCTGCAATGCAGTCCTTGCGGCAGCTACAGGGGGATCTTTCCGATGAACTCGTGAAGATTGAAGATATTTTGGTGTGGTGCTTAGCACACCTTGAGGCTTCGATTGATTTTTCATCTGAAGGAATTGAGGTCGTGAAACAAAGCGATCTTGAGACTAAAATGGGGGATCTTAAAGGAAAGATCGATAAGCTGGTAAAAAGCTTTCAGCAAGGAAGGCTAATTAAGGATGGATTGAAGGTTGTTTTGACCGGAATTCCAAACGTGGGGAAATCCAGCTTATTAAATTTGTTGGTTGAAGAAGACAGAGCAATTGTGACTCCGGTTCCCGGCACGACTCGAGATGTGATCGAGGCCTCCACCAATGTGCAGGGACTTAAAGTGAACTTTGTGGACACTGCCGGACTTCGAGTATCCCAGGATATGGTGGAAAAAATTGGGATTGAGAAGAGTTATTTGGCCCAAAGGGGCGCTGATGCGGTTTTTTTCGTCTTTGACAGCTCAAATTCTTTGAGTGAGGAAGAGCTGAAGGAGCTGGCAGATCTGAGCGAGAGCAACCTCTATCTGATCGGCAACAAGCGAGATCAGGGAGAACTAGATATTGAGGCCCGCAGGATAGCGGTGCTAAAGCAGGTTTCCCAGAGTATATTTTTCAAAGACTTACCCGGATTTTGTGACAAATTAAAAGAGAGAGTTCTAATTGTCTCCGCTTTGGATAAGAAGGATGGGGAAGTCATTCGGGCAAATTTGGTGAAACGACTGGAAGTAGAACAATTCGAGGACCAGGCTGTTTTATTTCAGGCGCGGCATTATGAAAAACTATCCGTCGCCTCAAGAAATATGGAGCGGTCTTTGGTGCTGTTGAGACAGCAGGCAAGCCCAGAATTTTTAGCTCTTGAGATGAAAGAAGCGCTTCTTTCTGTCCAGGACACACTTGGAAAAAGATTTGACGATGATGTTTTAGATCGGGTGTTTAAAGAGTTCTGTATCGGGAAGTAAAGTGAGTGGAAATAAAAATCTACAGACCAAACAGACAAAGAAGATAGAGAGCTGGGACAATGTTGAACAACCTCACAACCCCTAAAAGTGATTTTGACGTCATTGTTGTTGGCGCTGGACATGCTGGTGTCGAAGCCTGCTTGGCGAGTTCTCGATTGGGGCAAGCGACTCTGATGATTACCTCCAATGTAGATCGAATTGCCTATATGAGCTGCAATCCCTCGATCGGGGGGCTGGCAAAGGGCCATATGGTTCGGGAGATCGATGTGCTCGGCGGTGAGATGGGATTGGCAGCCGACGCCACATGCATTCAATTCAAAAGACTAAATTCCGGAAGAGGTCCCGCCGTGCGTGGCACTCGGGTTCAGAACGACAAGCATCGGTACTCTGCCCACATTAAGGCGAAGCTTTCTCAACAACCAAATTTGACCGTGATGCAAGGAGAAGTAAAGTCACTGATTTTAGATCGTGGAATTTGTCTTGGCGTCAATCTGCAAGATGGATCACAAATATTTGCCAAAGCAACAGTGATCACAACTGGGACCTTTATGAATGGAGTCATGCACTTTGGCCTTCAGCAGATATCAGGTGGCCGGATCGGTGATCAAGCGACTGTAGGCTTATCTGATCAATTGCGGGAATTTGGATTTAGCGTTCAACGATTAAAGACGGGAACCCCAGCTAGGCTACATAAGGACAGCATTGATTGGAGCAAAACAGAGCCTCAATATGGGGATGAAAAAATTTATCCCTTTAGTTTTAGATCCCCGCTAAAATTTCAACTTCCCCAAGTGGCTTGCTATTTATCTAGAACAACAGAAGAGACGCACGAAATTATTCGGAAAAATCTTGATAAGTCTCCGATGTATTGTGGAATTATTGAGGGGATTGGTCCGAGGTATTGTCCTTCGATTGAAGACAAGGTGATGAGATTTGCGGATCGTGCGAGCCATCAGACTTTCTTGGAGCCAGAAGGCTTAGATACGGATCTTATATACCTGCAAGGAATCTCAACCAGTCTGCCCGAGGAGGTTCAGCTCGAGTTTTTGAGAACAATTCCTGGTTTGGAGAATGTGAAAGTTGTTCGTTATGGTTATGCTGTTGAATATGATTTTATAGAGCCCACACAGATTTGGCATCGACTTGAAACGAGACCGATACGGCAGCTATTTTTAGCCGGACAAATCAACGGAACCAGTGGTTACGAAGAAGCAGCGGCGCAGGGGTTGGTTGCTGGTGTGAATGCTGCTCATAGCTTGTTGGGCAAAGCAGAGTTTATTTTAGACCGAGACAAGGCTTACATTGGAGTTTTGATCGATGATCTTGTTACCAAGGGAACTCGCGAACCTTATAGAATGTTTACATCTCGGGCGGAACACCGGTTGGTTTTGAGAGAGGATAATACAATGGATCGATTGGGAGATCTTTCTATTGCGCTCGGACTGGTGGGATCAGAGGCAAAAACAAAGTTGGAACATTTGAAATCACGTCGAACATCCTTGCTGGAGAGCCTTCAGACGGAAAAACTTTTTCCAAATGCGGAGACCCAAGAAAAGCTGTTGAAAATACCAACAACTGTTTTGAATAAATCTATTAGTTTCGAAGAGTTATTAAGGAGATCAGAGGTTTCTTGTTCTGACCTCAAAGGGCTTAATTTTTCAATTGATGAAGACCCAAATGTCTCAGAGCCCGTGGAAATTGAAGTAAAGTACGCAGGCTATATAAAAAGACAAAATGAACTGATTGAACAGGCGAAAAAGTCTGAAGAGTTGCCGCTGGCCCCCACCCTAAATTATGGAGAAATAAAGGGGCTTTCGAACGAAGAGGTTGAAAAACTCAATAGAATCAAGCCTCGGACTTTAGGACAAGCTCAACGCATCAGCGGAGTAAATCCTTCGGCAACTCAAGCGATCATGATATATTTGAAGTCTCAACAAAGAACTGATCGTTCACAGACGGAGAATCAAAGTGAATTTTGCGAAGGACGGGGCCGAAGGAGTCAAAGCTCAGTGGCGATTGGAACAGTGGTACCCGGAGCTGGGTGCTGAAACTTTAGGCGCACTCAAGGCCTACAACGATGAGCTCATTAAATTTAATCAAACTGTAAATTTGATCGGCGTTAAGACAGTCCCCTTTGCGGACGTCATTCACTTTGCCGACTGTATTTTGGCATCACGCATCATTTTTAAAAATACGACAGAGAAGGTCATTCACGACTTTGGTTCAGGAAATGGCTTTCCGGGACTAATTATGGCGCTTCTTGAGCCCGGGCGGCAGTTTAAACTCGTTGAAGTTGACCAGAGAAAAGCTGAGTTTCTCAAACATATGGTGTCCTACCTGAAGCTAAAAAATACTGAGGTGTTGAATCAGCAGGTTGAGGCCTTTCCAGCCGGATCTATTAAAACGGCAGTATCTCGTGGATTTGCTCCCATATCCAAGGCTATCTTGCTTTCGCGGAAGATTTTTCCAGTTGGCGGCGCCTATTTTCATATGAAGGGCGAGGAATGGGCGACGGAAATTGCTGCGATTCCCACCCAACTATGTTCTTTTTGGCAGCCAAGCCTAGCGGGGAACTATCGACTGCCCGTTGGAGAAATTCAGTACGCGATCGTGAAAACAATGAAAATTGGGGCCTAGTTGTTCCACGTGGAACAATCAATGATGACCGCCCCCCTCTGAAGGCTCTTTCTTTTCGGGCCTGCTCTGTTTGCCCAATCGTTCTTTGACGTTCCACTTCCGAGGAGCTTCTTCAAGGGCCATTTGGGCCTTATACTCCGCCCACTCTTCTGGATCGGGCCATGCTTTTTTTTCGTTATAGGCCCTTAAATAGTGTTCTCGATCCCACTTCTTTCGACTTTCTGCTCGAATCTCCCAGTATTTCTGCTTCTGACGTAGCTTATCGAGTCGATTATTGGCCTCATCGAGCCGAGATCTGGCAACTTTAATTTGACCGGTCTGAGGAAGCGCCTCCTCGAGAGCTGCTTTTCTATCAGCAATATCTTTCTCGGCGGCCGCAATTTCTGAGCTCATTCCGCCCGCTCGCGCCAGGAGATCGGCATAAATGGGATCCATCTTCTCTGGCTCTGGATTTGGACTGTCGCAAGCTGCAAGAATGAATGAAAACATTAAAAAGAGAAATACAAATAGTTTTGTCATGTTCCACGTGGAACATCGGTCAAAACTCTATTTATCTTGAATTCCCATAAAAAATCGCTGACCTTTTAAAAAGGAGAATATTTTATGGCAAAAACGATATGTATCGCGAATCAAAAGGGCGGAGTTGGCAAAACAACAACTTCGGTGAACCTTTCTTCGGCGCTTGCGCAGATGACGAGGAAGGTTCTATTGATCGATATGGATCCCCAGGGGAACGCCTCCTCTGGACTGGGGCTTAAGCGACACGAAAATCAAGATGCAAACGTCTATCACGTGCTGATAGGAGAAAAAACCCTGGCAGAGGTCACTCAGGAGACGAGAATTCCTGGTCTTTTTCTGGCGAGTGCCACACCAGACTTGGTTGGAGCAGAAATTGAACTTGTTGACTTGCCGCATCGAGAATACAGACTAAAGTCTGCTATCGCCTCCATTTCCCACAAGTATGACTATGTCATTATTGATTGTCCGCCCTCCTTAGGTTTGTTGACGCTCAATGCGCTGACTGCGGCGGACTCATTTTTAGTTCCGCTCCAGTGTGAATACTATGCCCTAGAAGGACTGAGCCAACTGTTAAATACAGCAGGAATTATTAAGAAAAACCTCAATACTTCCCTCCACATCGAAGGCATTGTGCTCACGATGTTTGATACGCGAAACAATCTCAGTCACCAAGTTGTGACAGAAATCAAAACTCATTTTGGGGAAAAAGTGTTTTCGGCAATTATTCCAAGAAACGTACGACTCAGCGAAGCCCCCAGTCATGGGCAATCAATTTTTGAGTACGATGCAAAGTCGATTGGTGCAACCAAGTACATGGAATTGGCCCAAGAGCTGGATCAAAGAACTCGGCTGGCCACAGAATCTATTAACAATAATGAGTGCTCTGGAGATTTAAATGTCTGATATTACAAGTGAAAATATAAAC
>PEZR01000011.1:4989-12626 GCA_002773975.1 Bdellovibrio sp. CG10_big_fil_rev_8_21_14_0_10_47_8 | reverse complement strand
CCCCATGAAAACCACCGAGTGTCCCTGGGATATCAGCCGCTTTCCCAGCGCGCCAAAACCTTCTTCGGTCCATTGTTTTGTTGCCCACACACTGCCCGGGAAAATCGCAAAAAAATGGGCTGGAACATCCCATTTGCTTTGCAGCTGATCAAAGGCCAGGGGTGCACTCACCTGAGGCGATGCCCAGTCAGGAACGGCACTGAGCAACGGTTCATTTTTTTTGCCGTGTTCTCGGTCGTCTTTAAGAAAGTTATTTAATTTCTTTCGTAGGTCTGGCCAATGATTCTGAAGCAGGGACATTTGCCGGAGAGCATCCGGAAGTTCGATGCGACGCTCAACCCTCTCATCAAAGATCCATGCATTCCACCACTGACGAAAACCAATTTTTCTTTTTGCCTTTATTCGCCAAACCATGAATCCGGTGGTCACGGACTGGTGGGGAGACAACAGCCAATCAAATTCAATGGCCTGAAGATTTTTGAGCGCCAACCGATAACTGGGCCGATCCTTTTTGACGATCTCTTCCGTTCGATCCACCAGTTTTAAATCCTTCATCAAAGATCCAAAACCTTTTCTGCAAAGCAAAGTTATTTCACAGCCAGGGAGTTGAGTTCGCAGGGATTTTAGAAGAGGAACACTCAGTAAGAGGTCTCCGAGAAAGGCCGTCTGGATGACGAGAACTCGGGAAGATCGTCGCTGATGAACGAGCTCAGACGAGGATCCACTTGATCCTTGGGCTGATGTTGTTTGAGTTGATCCTGTTGAAGATTCCATTGTCGTCGCCCTTTTTCCACCGACTCCATCACCTGGGACAGATCGACCTGATCATAACACATTTTCTTTTCACCACAACTTCTCTTCCAGCACGGGGCACAGGGTGCCTTGGTCAAGACCTTATCCCCCCGTCCGTAAAGCTCAATCTCTTGCGCGCAGGTAGGCCCAAACCAGGCCGTAATATATTTTTTTTGAGAAATTGCCATATGCATCCCAAGACTGTCTCCAGTGATTACTAGATCACAGGCTGCCACACTGACCAGGCCATCTCTTAGACCCATATCGGTCGGAGACGGGAAAACCGGCAATCCTTGCGCGATGAGCAGATTGCGCTCTCGATCCTCCGGGCCACCCAAAAGAACTAGATTTCTATATCCCCGGGCCAACAAAGAGCGAATCACCTGCCGATGAGTTTCTACGGTCCATTTTTTTGATGGAATCACGTCGCTGCAACCTGTGTTGAGACCGATCACAGGCTGATCCAGCTCCACTTGCCATCTCTGGTGACGCTCGGCCCTTAACCCGTCCTCTTTCAGAGCTAGAGGCAAATCATATTCATTGTCGGGAAACCATTTCAGCTCAAGAGCCTCATGCACCAACTGAATTTCACTTTTCTGATTCTTAAAAAATTTTTTTTCGTTGTCTAAACCCAACTCCCAAAGCTCAACAGCTGCTCGGTTTAAAGGCCTTGTCCCTCCAGTTTTGGCATCTACGCCGAATCCATAGACCTTGGAAACCTTCACCTGTTCGAGCAAACCTGCTGCGATCAGCGACTTGTCAATCACCAGGGCGACATCAAACTCGAGAGCCGACAGTTGCAAAAGATCCCTGGGTGACAAGGTGAACACGCGATCAATCTGAGGATGCCCTCTCAAAATTTGATCCGCAGGAGCTTCCGTCACCCATGTGACCTGGGCTCTTGGATATTTTTCATGCAGCGCCTTCAATAAAGCCGTCGAACGGACCACGGCCCCCAGCGCTCCCAAATGAATAATCAGAACTGAGCTCTTCAACAGATCAACGTGGGGACAAAGATTAGAACAGACCTTATTTTTTCCACAAGGCTTGTACCCATTGAAATGTCGGCATCGTGTTTGGATCATGAAAACAGTATACTACTGTCCGGGGTGAATCTCGATAGCCTCTGAGACCAAGGTCCCTATCCGGATCTTTGATTCAATACGAAGGATGTACCGTCGGTCATCATCACTCAACCAAATATAGTTATCCCCGACGGGTTTGAACTTACCCTTGAGCTCGACTTCGGGCTTGATCACAATCGCATCAAATTCACCGGCCGCGGTCTTCACCTTTTCCCGGCGAATTGCTTTCCCACGAAAAACTAAGTTCTCATTGTCATCGGCGACTCGAAAAGCATTCTCCATGCCGACTTCCCAGTGAAAAGCCCGTAGATAGTAAACGGAACTAAAAAGATTTTGCGAGTAGGGCAAAATTTCCCACTCGATTTTTTTATTCTCTTCGCCATCTTTTTTTGTAACCTTTTTTTCCCAATAGGTGGCCTTCAAATTTTCGGCATCGAAAAACATTTGGGCTTCGCGCAACTGGCCTGATTCTTTTACATGCAAAGTAAATACACTGGGGAAGAACTCTTCGAAATCCATCAGAACGTCGACCGTATCATCCACAGCATAAAATGATGAAAACAAAGAGCTCGTCTTAATGGAAGTTCGGAACTGATAGTTCTTTCTACCATTCACCTGAGCAAATTGACGACTTTCCAGAATCAAAGTGCCCGCCGACATCCCGAAATAAGAGACCTCATGTACAATCTTTTCACCGACTCGAAAAGGATCTTGGATCGGCCTTCGACCATTGAATCCCACGTCACTTTCAAGTTCGGGTTGGCGTCTTTGCGAAGCCCCCGCCACCGACTCTTTGTCTTTTTTCTTTTCGGATTTTACAGCTTTGCCAGTCTTCACGGCCTTTGCGGGTGCCGGGGCGGCCTTTTCTTCTTTGGCTTTTTTGGGCGCTAAACTAGGCCCTAAGGTTGTCGACGATGCCGTCGCGTTTTCCATCAACGTCGGAACCACAGGCTCCGGGGGAAGTACAATTTTTACCGTCTGCTCAAACTCCTTATTGTGTTTAAGCTCTTCAACCTTGTCATACTTGAGAATTCCTGAGGCACAGCCCAGTGCAGAAAAAATGAATAGAAAAAGACTAAACCGAGACCCCAGCCAGGCCCGACCTTGAGCCCCGCTCGCCGGCGAAGTCCTATTCCCACTTTTTCCAACGGCGGTGGACCCACATCCACTGCTCTGGTTTTTTTCGAACAATTCGCTCGACCTCATCGTTATATCTTTGAGTCATCTGGGATATTTGTAAATCCTTATCTTCATTGGCCTGCCAAGAAATTGGTGGATCAAAAAAAACATGGGTTTTAAAATGCTCATCTCGGTAGGTATACACTGGTAAAACTGGCGCTTTGGTTTTCATGGCAAACAGGGCTAGCCCATAGGCCGTCCCCGTCTTTCGTCCAAAAAAACGGCTGCTAATTCCATAGGGTTTACCCATAAACTGATCAATGACAAAAACAACGGACTGATTGGCCTTGCAGGCCTTTAAGATATCAAACGGCAAACTGGGGCCGTGAGCTTCTAAAAAACGAGTGCCCAGGGCTTCGCGAACTCCAAACCAGAACTGATTCAAAAATGCATTTTTAAAGCGTTTGGAGATCAGGTTCATGCGTAAATTCAAAAGCGCAAGGGTCGCAATTCCAAAATCTCCATTGCCAATATGAAGACTCAGCAAAAGCACGCCTTTCTTTTGAGCCACGGCCTGTGCATAAATATCGAGACCATGAAATATGATATTTTGATCCACCCAAGACTTCGTCATCCTAGGCAACATGCAGAATTCAAAAAAATTGTAACACAGATATCTCATCGACTGCCGAGCTAAACCCAATCTCTCTGAATGACTTTTCTCGGGAAATGCTATCGTCAGATTACGGAGCACAGTCCATCGACGAATGCGAAAAACATCAAACCAGAGCCATGCCAAAAAACAGGAGGCCCACCACAAAACTTTTGTAGGTAATGCCCAAAACAAAAGGGCGAGACTATTTGCCAACAATCTTGTTAAAAAATTCACTGAGTCCTCGTGGTTCATTCTGAAAATTTAGTTCAAGCCTCATCCAGTTTAAAAGCGGCTGCAGCTCTGAAAACTTCTCGAGTTTGACGAAGTCCTTCTCGGTGGTCAAAATCTGCGTGCACTCCTGTTGATGAAAAAGATTTAAAATCCGATCGATATCCTGCCGAGAATAGGGATGATGATCTGTAAAGCTCAGCACCTCTGTCACTGAAAAAGTTCCAGTCCCAGTCCCAGCCTCGGCCTGGGACTGGGAATACTTTCGAACCTGCTCAGCAAAAACCATTGGCTTTGCGATTCCTGACAAAAGAAGCACCCGAGCCTCCGCTGGGATGGGCTGAACAGGTTGCAGTTGAAATTCAATCTGAAAGAACTCAATCCCAACCGGTATATTCTCGCGAAGCTGCGCCACACGCTCGGGTTCCGCCCAGTTGACCTTAGTCAATCCCACCAGCTGAGCTCGGTGCAGAGATGAAAATGGTTCCCTCAAATTCCCAACCGGCAACACGGCATCCTCTTCCTCCGGGGTTGAGGCATCCAGCAACACCAAATCAAAATCACGATGCAGAGAACGATGTTGAAAGCCATCGTCCAAAATAAAAAAGTCACAGCTCTCGCGCTCTTGAGCCATCTCTGCCGTCACGTATTTCAACGGTCCAGTATAGACAGGAATATCGGGAAATCTTTTTGCTAAAAGAAAGGCCTCATCCCCATAAAAATCAGCGCCACTTTCGCGCTCAAGCTGAACTCGTTGCACATCGACACTGAGCGCTCGATAATTCCGACTAACGACACAGGGACGAAGCCCCTTCTGCAAGGCCATCTCGATGATTTTCGCCACCATCGGAGTTTTTCCAGATCCGCCCATGGACAAGTTTCCGACACTTAAAACTGGCTGCTGCAAACGCACACTGTCTGCCAAACCAAAATCATAAAGAAAATTCCGAAAACTCTGAACGCCTGAGTAGATAGAAGCAAGGGACTTTTTCCATCCCATCTCAGCGGTTCCCTTGCAGATAGGGCGCGAGGGCTTGCGCCACTCGAACAGTGGCCCCTTTGTTGCCTAAATGTTGTCGCAATTGCCGCAGGTCCTCGATGACCTTTTCGCGGTATTCAGGCTCATCCAAATATTTCTTCATCAACCCGTACAAAACATCTGGATGGGTACCACTCTGCCATCTTTCGGGAACAATCTCTCGACCCATCACCAAATTGACCAAACCAAAATACTTCACACCTCGAACTACAACTTTGGCAACCAAGCCGGTCAACCACTTCATTTTATACATGATCACCATTGGTTTTTCTAAAAGGCCGACTAAAAGAGTCGCCGTTCCCGAGGCCGCCAAAATTACATCCGCCAATTGAATCATATTCGCTGGATCTTCCTTTTGAAGAATCAAGGGAAACCGATAGTCCCCCAGTTGTTCCTGCAAGCTTTCTTTATCGACGGTAGGTGCGCACATCAGCAAAACTTTAACCCTGGGATGACTGGCATAAAGTCGGCGAGCAACCTCCAGCTGAATTTGCAGATGTTGCTGGATTTCACCTCGCCGACTCCCTGGCATCAGGCCCACAACAATATCGTCTTCTTGAATTCCGCAACGTCCTCGGTACATCTGTCGACTTTTGTCGTCTCGAATCGAGTCTTCAACTTCGTCCAACAAAGGATGACCAACGAACTCACAAGGAACCTGATATTCCTGATAGAACTTCATTTCAAATGGGAATAGAACTAAGACCTTGTCGCAATACTTTTTAATCTTGTGAATACGCCCTTTGCGCCAAGCCCAGACTTGAGGGGATATATAATAAACAACAGGGATCCCCATTTTTTTTAACTTTTTTGCCAACATCAAATTGAAGTCCGGATAATCCATCAGCACGGCAACATCAGGTTTTTTTTCCTCGGCCGCTTTCAGCAATCGATGAAAAACGGCCTTCAAGTGGGAATAGTGCTCGATAACCTCTGCGGCACCGACCACTGCCATTTCCTCTGACTTTCCAAAACGCTCAAAACCCAGAGCCTCCATCTGTTCACTTCCAACTCCGAAAACTTCAATGGAGGTTTTTTGCCTTTTCCATAGCTCCAAAAGGCGCTGAGCATACAGAGCACTGGACGCTTCAGCCGCAACGAGTAAGACTCGACTCATCAGGAGCCTCTTTGTGATTCGATCGAACCGATGATGGTCTCAACTAGATCCAAAGCCCTCATCGCATCTATACCATGGACAGCTCCAGCTTTTTTCCCTTGAATTTCCAATAGAAAAGCCTCGGTCTCGGATAACAAATTATCACCCCGACCAATATTCTTAGTTTCATGGTGAACTGGGTTTTCAGGATGATCGACCGCCATCGTTTTTTCCAGCTCTCCCGTTTGGAGATTTCCAATCCAGATATTCTTTTCATCAACGACCCGAATAGACCGGGTCATTTCTTTCGACAGACGAGAACAATTGATCTGGCAATGCACCCCGGACTCGAACTCAAAACTCGCCGAACACCAGTCATAAGTTTTCGTCACCATTTTTCCAGCCTGAGCACTGACCAAACGAACGGAAGTCGAATTCATGGACAACATTAGATCCAGATCATGAATCATCAAGTCATGCAAAACAGACACGTCAGATCCCCGCAGCTTAAACGGCGCATATCGGTTAAACTCCAAATATCGAGGCTGATGAATAGAACCCCTTAGCTCTCGAAATACCGGATTAAATCTCTCGCTATGTCCGACACAAAGAACGAGGCCCTTCTCCTTTGCGATCTTGACCAAGTCCTCAGCTTCGCTCTTAAAAAGACAAATGGGTTTTTCAACATTAACATGAATGCCATTCGAGAGAAAAAATTTTGTTAACTCGTAATGGGTGGGTGTTATCGTCGCGATGGTCACGGCATCGACTTTACCGAGAAGGTCTTCTGGCCTCGAGTAAGCTTGGACACCAAGGTCCGCACCAATCTTTTGGGCCTGAGGAAAGTGCAGGTCGCAAACTCCCACAAGCTCCACATTCATATCTGGTCTCGCAGATAAGGCCTTGTACTTCTGCGCATGAAAACTTCCGAGATATCCAACTCCAACCACAGCAGCTCTTGTTTTCAATGCCATACAAAATTCCTTTTTTTTAGCCCTCGTCCTCGGTCGACACTTGGCCTCTTGCCAAAGCGATACCCCGCTTCGAGGAACGAACAAATTCAACGATGCAATCAATATTTGGCGAACTTTGACACTCACTCTGAATTCGAGACAACCCCTCTTCGATCGTGTCCGAACCCAATATCAAGATCCGAATAGCTTTGTGAATATTCTGGACCTCTTCCCGGGCAAATCCTCTCCGAGCCAAGCCGACCTTGTTGGTTGCACAGCAAAGTGCATAGTTTCCTTGGGCACGGCAAAATGGCAAAATGTCCTTGTTGACGACGCTGCTGCCTGCAACGAAGGCGCCTCTCCCTACTTTCGTAAATTGATTAAAGGCGCACACCCCTCCGATAAAGACATTGTCTTGAATCTCGGTGTGACCACCGAGATGGGTGTCATTTGCAATCACCACATTGTTTCCAATTTTACAATCATGACCAATGTGAGTGTAGGCCATAAAATAATTATTGTCCCCAATGGTGGTCTCTTTGTCCCCCTTCGAGGTGGCCAGATTCACCGTTGAAAACTCTCGAAAAGTATTGTTGTTCCCAATTTTTAATCGAGTTGGTTCTGATTTATAGGTCACATCCTGAGGAGGACCTCCGATCACCGCACCTGG
>PEZR01000011.1:0-4965 GCA_002773975.1 Bdellovibrio sp. CG10_big_fil_rev_8_21_14_0_10_47_8 | reverse complement strand
TTCCAAAACGCCATAACGAGATCCTAGAGTGACATGGCCTTCGACAAAGGTGCCTTTTTTTATCCGCACCTTACCCTGGATCATGCAATAGGGGCCAATTTCAACCCCTTCTTCAATCTCCACGTCTCCTTGAATAACTGTCGATGGATGAATTTTCATGGGCTTGGCCTATTTTTTTTCTTTTTCAAATGCCTGAATCACAGCATCCGTGAGGTCAGCATCTTTCTGCGCATAAAGCACCTGGCTTTGTTTTTCGATCACAATGGAATAGCCTTTTTCTTCGGCCACTTGCTGAATAACTTTTTTCATTTTTTCCAAGATCGGCTCGACCAGCTCTTTCTCTTTTTTCTGAATTTCCAGTTGATTCTCAGCAACTACCTTTTGGAACTTCATCATCTCTTCTTGAAGCTCCATTTGTTTTTTTCCCATCACTTCTTCGGAAAGAACTGCTTTTTTCTTTTCGAGATCTTGACCCATTTTTTCAATGTCAGCCTTTTTTTTGTCCAAATCTTTTTTTCGTTTTCCATACTCGGCATCCAAGGATTCTTTGGCTTTTTTGCCAGCTCCCGTGGCTTGAATCGCCTTTTGAACATCGACATAGCCAACTTTTCCCTCTGCCATCACGGTGCCCGCTGCAAACAAACCAACCAACAATAAACTAAGTGCTCTCATTTCTTCTCCCTTGTTCTGTTCAATAACTCTAAAATGGTGAACCAATTGAAAATTCAAAAACCACTGAATCCGGCGATGACTCCGCTTTTCTCAAAGGGAATCCCCACTCGAAGCGCAATGGACCGATGGGCGAAAACCACCGAAAACCAAAACCGATATCGCTGTAAATACTGCTGTCAGCAATTTCATCCTCAGCCTGACCAGCATCATAGAAAGTGACGCCCTTGATCCCAGCCTCGGCAATCAACGGGAACTCAAACTCCATTTGATACAAGAGTTGCTGACGTCCCCCAAAGGGTCTGGTTGCATATCTCCGACGATCATCTGCGTTTGGGTACTTTGCCACCGTCGTGGCATCGTTGTAAATCTTGTTCGAGATAACCTGCTTACCCACACGGAAAAAACGGTATCCCCTCAAAGAATAAGGTCCACCCAATAAAAACAATTCATTGAAGGGAGGATCGTTGTCATTGTCATGGGAACTGATAAACGAGTAAGACAGATTGTTTCTCCAAACAACATCCCAGAATAGCTTGTTAAAATATCGCCCGGTGGCGTTTCCTTTGGTGTAATTGATCTGTCCACCAAAAGCCGCGTACTCCAGGGAGGTCGATGCGTACACACCCTTTGTCGGAGAAAATCGATCATTTCGTTTGTCGTACTCCAAAATTCCTGTGACCGACCGAGTCTCTCCAGACGCCGTCGACAGAGGGAAAAGATCAGTATCTGTCGTCAAACTGTCATTGATCCGAACAGGATCCAGCACCGTCGTATCGTCTTTGACCCGAATGCTGGCGGACAGGTTATCACCCAAGGGATGCCCCAAAGTCACAGCACCACCCAGTTTTTTCTCGGAGTAGTCATAACGATTTGAAAGACTCTGATAGATGCTTCCCCCGACAGACCATTCTGTGTCGTTGAAGTAAGGCTCTGTGAAATTGAGGTTGTAAGAAGAGGCGTCACTGCTGACATTTAAACCAGCCCCTAATTTTTGCCCCTTCCCTAAGAAGTTGCTCTGATTGACCTGCCCCTGCAAAGTAAAGCCGGTGACACTGCCGTAACCAGCACCTAACTGAATCGAACCCGTATTTCGCTCTTTCACGACGATATCAATATTCAAGATATCCGGCTTATCGGGCGGAGTGGAAGTCTTAAAATTCACCTCGTCAAAGAAACCAAGACGCTGAATATTTTCCAGAGATTGTCGGCGTCGAGTTTCATTGTAAAGCTCACCCTCGCGAATTCTCAGCTCTCGACGAACCACTTTGTCCCGAGACTTGCTATTGCCAACCACATTGATGGCACCGAAGTAAACCTTGTTTCCTTTGTCGAACTCAAAAGTAATATCCACCTTGCGTTCTTTGTCATTGATTCGAGTGCGAGGAATCACGTTGGCAAAGGCGTAGCCCAAATCTCCGTACTTGGCCTGCAGGTCACTGAGGTCCTTCTGCAAAACTTCATAGGAAAAAATCTTTCGTTTGTTGATGGCGATGGCCTCACTCAGCTCATCTCTAGGAAACAAAATGTCGCCAGCAAAATCGATATCCCCCACATCAAACTGCTCGCCCTCATCAATGCGGATCGTAATGTAGATGCTTTTTCGGTCAGGCGTGACGTAGACCTGTGGCCGGTCAATTTTCACGTTCACATAACCTTCATTGAAATAAAGGTAACGCAGCATTTGAGCATCTCGATCAAAGACGTCTTGCTTGTAAGCTCCCGAGCCGGACAGAGCACTGAAAAACCCACCCTCGGTGGTGGCAATTCTCGATTTCAAATAACCATCTTTGAGTTTATTGTTCCCCAGGAAAGTGATCTTTTTGACTTTGACCTTGTCATTTTCAAGAATTTTAAAAGTCACTTTGACGTTTTCATCTTTTTTGACGTCTTCAATGTTCATCTCAATTTTGGCTAAGAAAAAACCCTTGTCCTCATAGAGCTTTTGCATTTTTTCAATGCCATCGCGAAGTTTCGCCATGCTGAGGATTTCATAAGCCTTTAAGCTAGAGGCCTCCAGCAGCTCATCGGACTTGAGCTCTTCATTGCCTTCAAACACGATTTCTGAAATCGACGGCCGCTCAACCACATTATAAGTTAGGTCCACCTGAGAACCTGAAATCTGGCGATTGACCTGAACATCGTAAAAGAACCCTGTTTTAAAAATAGAAACAATATCTTCTTTGATCAGTTCTTCCGAGTAAGGCCCACCGACTTTGGTTTTTAGGCGAGCTTCAATCGCGTCCTTCTCAATTTTTCTCTGCCCTGAAATTTCGATTTTTTTTACAATCAAACCCGTGGACCGAGAGGGCTTTGCTTCTTGCGCTGCGACTGATTTCGACCTGGAGCCGCGATTATTTTTCTTTGACTGAGCTAAGGCCAGCGAAGAGACCAACAACAAACATAAAACGAGAGAGAAAAGAGCCCCCAGAGGACGAATCGCAGCACCCAAGGAATGAGGACAGAGGGGGCCTAGAGGTTTTTTCAACGCTGCAGCATCTGGATGTTTCAATGATTCCCTCGAGATTTCCCTTGAAGCGGGACTTGGAATGGTTTTGCGTTTAAATTCCCCAGTTGTTTTCAGGACTTAAGTCTAAACGGATGAAGCGTAGCAGGAGGTCCTATTAAAGTCAATCACACCCAGCGCCCATCAGACATCTTCAGCACCCGTGGAAATTTGCGGGAAAACTGCGGATCATGAGTGACCACCACCAGTGTTAAACCAAAAGATTCCTTGAGCTGAAAAAATAGATCCTGGATCACAGCGCTGTTGTGCGAGTCCAAATTCCCCGTAGGCTCATCGGCGAATAAAATTTGCGGACGACCAATAAGGGCTCTGGCAATGGCGACCCGCTGCAGCTCTCCTCCGGAAAGCTGACTCGGAAAGTGCTCAAATCTTTCGCCCAACCCCAATGTGTTTAAAATTTCAGCAGCTCGATCCTCGGACTCGGACTTACTGACCCCTCGCACGCGCAAAGGAATCAGCACATTTTCCAACGCCGTGAACTCTGTCAGCAAATGGTGAAACTGGAAAACAAATCCCATCTCTTGGTTGCGAAACAGAGAAAGATCCTCGTCCGCCATACTCAACAACGAACGCCCGCCAAAAGATAGCTCACCAGAATTTGGTCGATCCAAGGTCCCCAAGATATGAAGCAAAGTGCTCTTCCCTGCGCCCGATGCACCGACAATGCAGATCGCTTCACCGTGATGAATATCGAGTGAGATTTCCTTGAGAATATCCAAGTGCCCAGCCCCTTGAGGATAAGACTTGGAAATTCTTTTCGCGGATAAAATTGGCGATGTGCCACTACTCATTCTTTAATCCCTCCACCGGCGAAAGCGACGATCCCCGCAGCGCTGGGGCCAATGTCGCCACGAAACAGATCAACAATGTAGCTGCTGAAATCATCAATATATCAACAGGCCGGACCAACAAATCAATACGATCCACTCGGTAAATGCTCCCCGGCAACAAACTGTACTGAGATTCTACCCAACCAAAAAGAAAGCATAAAAACGCACCCAAAAGAAGCCCTCCACACAGACCAATAAAGCCCATCACTAAGCCTTGAAAGCTGAAAATCTGCGCCACCCGTTTTTTTGAGACACCCATGGATTTGAGAAGTCCTATCTCGGAATACCGAGTGACGACATTCACATACAAGGTGCTAGCAACATTGAATGCGGCAGCGATGACGATAACCAAGATCACGAAAAAAACGACAACTCTTTCAAGGCCCACGGCCTCGAATAGGTTTTCGTTCACCTCTTTCCAGTCTCGAATAATGTATCCCGAGCCCAATCCAGCCCCCAGCTTCGCCGCTATCGCCCGGGATTTTTCAACCTCTTTAAATTTCAGAAGCAGACCAGAATAGCGATCACCAATTTCTGCCAATTTTTGCGTGGCTTCCAGCGAGGTTAAAATCATTCTCTGATTGTACTCATATTTTCCCAAATCCAAAACTCCGGAAACCTGAAAAGTTCCCAGCTTGCGGCGAAACTGAGATGGATCTAGGTCATTTCTCAGCGGCAAAACCAACCGAAAACGATCTCCAACTTTCAAATCCATCTGCGCAGCTAAGCCCCGACCAATAAGGGCCTGATCAACCTTCTCGGTCTTTCCGTCCTCCAGCGCCTTGAGCTGAAATTTTCCATCGATCAGTCTCTTTTGCATTCCCAGAACCTGAGTCACGTCCTCGGGATCGAGCCCTTGCAAAACCACTCCGGAGATCTTCCCCTCGTGAGCCATCACGGCCTCGAGATAACTGAACCTTGTCGCCGCCTGAAAACTGG
>PEZR01000191.1 GCA_002773975.1 Bdellovibrio sp. CG10_big_fil_rev_8_21_14_0_10_47_8 | reverse complement strand
CGATATGATCGTCTGCGCTCAGTCCGAGTAACAGTGATGGAGCCAGCTCCTGATGTTGTTCCGACTCCAGTTGTGCAGCCAGCGCCGGTTCGGCCACCAACTCCCGGGTCTCCGCCATCCGTACCAAACCATCGTGGAGCCGAGCAGCCAACTCAGGGGCGGAGCGATCAGAATCAGCCAACTCCTGGAGATCGCCCAGATCGTGGTGGTCGTCGGGGTGGGCAAGACCAAGGTGATAACAACGGACGTGGTCCGTCGAACGATTCTAATCAAAGAATGATAGCGGTGCAAAAAGACCTCAATCTTCAAGAGTACTTTCGCACAGGATTCAACTCTGCCTATGCCGATGCCGCTAGGTATTTTTACAATGTTGAATTTCAAAACAACATCGATGATGGCTATCGAGCTGGCACTGAAGTTGGTTCGGACGTTGGCGACAAAGTGGCCTATATGACCGGTCAACGAATTGGTTTCAATCGTCTTTTTCTGGTGGCCAGTGGCGAGGCCTATCGCACCAGCTATATCAACAGCTTTTACGATGGATTCCAAAAAACCTACGACAACTATGCAGGACGGGCCATTGTCAGTGTTTCACTGAAACGAGTGATCGAGAGCAACAACAATGGAATTCTTGAGCCTGGCGAGGTCTTTGCGACTGAGTTCACCCTGAGCAATGAGGGCGGAGTGGACGCGGATGTGAGTATTTCTGTGACTGGTCAGGTTTCTCCTGGTGCCGCTCAGGTATTCCGAATTCCTGCTCTACAGAGCAAGGTCTTTCGCGCGGATAAAATTGGATCCATCAATGGTTTGGCAAGATCTCGCTCTCAGGCCGAGATCAACTTGCTGGCAAGTTACCAAGGTCAGACTCTGAGTTCATCGCTGAATCAAGCCATCTTTAAGGTGGTGGATGTCGTT
The DNA here is from genome assembly GCA_002773975.1 of Bdellovibrio sp. CG10_big_fil_rev_8_21_14_0_10_47_8. Taxonomy (GTDB): domain Bacteria; phylum Bdellovibrionota; class Bdellovibrionia; order Bdellovibrionales; family Bdellovibrionaceae; genus 21-14-0-10-47-8. The sequence continues at coordinate 11,851 of PEZR01000191.1, read as the reverse complement.
GCGGTGAGGCCTCAAATTGATATCAATAGGGGTTCTGGTCAGGTAGTTCTAACCTTGGAAAATAACTCGTCACTGAGATCTCCCGGAACAATCACCGCTCGTTTGTCGTTGAATGGTGTTCAGAAAGATCTTGTCGCCGTTGGGGTGATCGCTGCGAATACTCAGGCTCAAGCGCTGGTGAAATTTTCGCAGGTGGATCCCTTGGATATCATCGCTGGAAAAATTCAGATGGGTTACGATGTGACCATGAATGGCGAGACCTTGTCGTCGGTCATTGAGCCCCTTGGTGCGCCAGATGTCATCGACGCCAAACTCAGCTACTGGGACTCTTTGTGGAACAAACAAGGATGGGCGCCTGGTGGTCTTGGTGAAAAGCCCAAACGGGTTGCGCGACTGAGAGAAGAAATCCGAGTCGCAAATATGCAAGACATCACATCCGCAGGGAGAACCAATATTTGGAAGTCTCCAATGCAGACGGTTGTCGGCAAGGCGGGAAGGCATGCAGTGGCTGCCGCGGCAAACACTCCGTTGAGATTGGCCTATCATTCTCTGGGGGTGGATTTTTATGGAATCCGAAAATCAATTCCTGGGGGATTTTTGGGGCCAGGCAATCGGGATGATTACAAGGATCTATGCAATGTATTGGCAGTCCATGGGGACTATGACAAAAAGCCAAGGACACCGATCTATGCACCGGTGTTTTCAGATTACTAGATAAGATCCAAGTTTCTGTTCAATTCAAACCCACCCTCCGGTCGGAGTGGTGGGTTTTTTTATTTTGAAGAGCTATCTTTCGATGGAGCGTTGGGGTGCTCCGACGTATTCGGAGAGAGGGCGAATGATACGGTTGTTGGCTGCTTGTTCCATGATGTGGGCAGACCAGCCGGTGGTTCTTGCCATCACAAAAATGGGGGTGAAGAAATCGATTTCAAAACCCATCATATAGTAAGCAGGGCCTGCGGGAAAATCTAAGTTCGGATAGATTTTCTTTTTATCCACCATCACCTTTTCCAAGGTTTCGTAGATTTGCATCCATTTTTGTTGGCCAGTAACATCTGCCATAACCTGTGCATATTTTTTCATTGTTGGAACTCGAGAGTCGCCCTTTTTATACACCCGGTGACCAAAACCCATGACTTTACGTTTTGCCGCCAAAGCGTCCAGCATCCATTTTTCAGCTTTTGCTGGATCCCCGATTTCCATCATCATATGCATGACCTGTTCATTGGCGCCACCATGAAGTGGGCCCTTCAGTGCGCCGATGCCGGCCACGGTGGCACTGTAAATATCAGACTCGGTGGAAGTAACCACGCGGGTTGTGAAGGTCGAGGCATTGAAGCTGTGTTCGGCGTAGAGAATCAATGAAACATCAAATGCTTTAACAATCTCTTTTTGCGGAACTTTGCCAAAACACATGTGGAAAAAGTTTTCTGCCATCGAGAGATCTTTGTTCGGTGGGATAAAATCCTGGCCCTTTTTAAAACGGAGATCGGCGGCAATCATCGTTGGGATCTTTGCCAACATTCGAATGGCTTTGTCCAAATTTGTTTTTGGGGTTGCATCCCAAATTCTTTCATCTTCGCAGCCCAAAAAGCTCACGCCGGTGCGAATCGAATCCATGGGGTGACTCTTCTTTGGCAAACGACGAAGGGTTTCAAGATTTTCTTTGGAGATATCTCGGTAAGATCTTTCCAGTTTCTGAAAATCAGCCAGTTGAGTTTTGTTTGGAAGATCGCCATTGTACATGAGGTAAGCGACTTCTTCGAAAGAACATTTTTCCGCCAACTCCTGAACCGGATATCCACGATAGATCAATGAATTGGTATCGGCATTGACTTTGGAAACGGCGGTTGTGTCCAACACAACACCTTCCAAGCCCTTTTTCACATTTACCTTGTCAGGTTCTGGAACATAGTCGGGATTGATGTACTCTTGAGACATAGGGACTCCTTTACTTCAGTTTGAAGTTAAAAATATTCTGATCAAACGAGTTGTATCTTTCATAGTTCGTTAATTCGTAAAGCTCTTTCCGGTGCTGCATTTTATCCAAGATCTGTTCTTGATTTCCCTGGGCTAAAATATGTTTCAAACCGTCCTCTTGCGCCTTCATTGCGAGACGCAAAGTAGTGACTGGCCAAATGACGATATTGAATCCCAGATTTTCCAGTTGAGAAATGGTCAGCAATTTGGACTTCCCGAACTCGGTCATATTTGCCAGCAAGGGGGCCGAGACCGCTTTTCGAAAGGTTTCAAACTCCTTTTCATCTTGTAAGGCCTCGGTGAAGATCACGTCAGCGCCGGCATCAATATAAGCTTTGGCACGATCAATCGCTTTGTCCAGTCCTTCCGAGGCTCGGGCATCGGTTCGGGCAATAATCACAAAGTTGGGATCGAGTTTTCGAGATTGATCCGCCGCTTTGATTTTTTGCACCATTTCTCCAGCACTAACTAAAGCTTTGCCATCGAGGTGGCCACAACGCTTGGGATTTTCTTGGTCCTCGAGGTGACATCCAGCTAAACCCAATTCAATAAACTCTTGAATTGTACGAGCTGCATTGAGAGCCACGCCAAAACCGGTGTCCGCATCAATGATCGATGGTAACTTGGTCACTCGGGCAATTTGTCGACCTCGTTGACTGACCTCGGTCAAGGTTGTCAATCCGACATCAGGGTATCCCAAATCATTGGAAAGAACAGATCCCGAGATATAAACACCCTCGAATCCGAGCTTTTCGATTTGCATGGCCGAAAGTGGAGAGAACGCTCCCGGAAATTTCAAGAGCTTTCCAGACTGAAGAGCTGCCCGAAAGTTTTTTCGTTTCTCCGTTGGTTGGATATCGTTGAACAACATTAAAAAATCCCCTTTGTGTCCCGCTTGTTGTTGACCAACTTTTCAATTGGGATCTGAACATTCAGTTCTTGAACCTGCGCCGCGGTTAAGTCAGGCAAGCTCTCGGCCAGTGCAATGAAACGGTCGCGTTCATCCTTGGAGATAATGCCTTCGGTAAGCTCGTCGAACTTACGAACATAGTCTTTACGAACAAAGGGTTTGGCGCCCGCAGGGTGAGCATTTGCCAGACCCAATTCGTCCACCAGTTTTTCGCCATTTTTGAAAAAGATTTCGACCCGGCCACCAAAGCGTTTTTTGTCGGGATTTTGATCATGGTACCATTCAGTCCACTGGGGATCTTCCACTGTGCTGATTTTGTGCCACAGAGCGACTGTGTCGGGCCGCTGGGCGCGTTCCGGAGCATAGGACTGAATGTGGTGCCATTTCCCATCCTGCAGAGCCACTGCAAAAATATACATGATCGAATGATCCAAGGTCTCTCGCGAAGCTTTGGGGTCCATTTTCTGAGGATCTCCCGCTCCGGTACCGATCACATAGTGAGTGTGATGAGAGGTGTGTATCACGATTTCTTTGATGTCATCAAAGTTGGTGATTTTGGTTTTCATTCTGGCAGCCAGATCAATCAAAGCTTGGGATTGGTATTCTGCCGAGTGTTCTTTGGTGTAGGTTTCTAAGATCGCGCGTTTTTCTTCGCCCATCTCTGGCAATGGAACTTCGTATTTTCCATCTTTGCCGTCCAGCATGTAGGCAATCACAGAATCTTCTCCTTCATAAATGGGAGAAGGGGCGCCTTCGCCGCGCATGCAGCGATCCACCGCCTCGACCGCCAATTTCCCAGAGTGAGAGGGTGCATAGGCTTTCCAAGATGAAATCTCCCCTTTGCGCGACTGTCGAGTTGTAAAGGAAACATGAACGGCTTGTTGAATCGCTTGAAAAATCGTTTCTGTCGGGAGGCCCAGCAAAGTACCGATGCCGGCCGCCTGAGCCGGGCAGAGGTGGGCAATGTGGTCTTTTTTATGTTTATGCAAGCAGATGGCCTTGACCAAGTTAACATGCAGTTCATAGCCCGTAACGATCCCTTTCAAAAGATCCTTTCCTGGCTTTCCAAGCTGTTGAGCAACAGCCAAGATGGGTGGGATGTTATCGCCAGGGTGAGAATAATCAGCAGCTAAAAAAGTATCATGAAAATCGAGTTCTCTGACGGCGGTGCCATTCGCCCAGGCCGCCCATTCACAATCAAATTTTTGATTGTTGGGCATGCCAAAGACCGTAGCACCTTGTGTGCGAGGGTGAGCCAGAGCCATGGATCTAGCTGAAGCAACGGGTCTGCGATTGGCCGCGGCGATGGCGACAGAAGCATTGTCGATGATTCTGTTGATAACCATTTCGGTCACGTCGGACTTGATCGCGGCATTGTCGGAGGCAATTTCAGCCATTTTCCAGGCCAATTGATTTTCTCGAGCCAGTTTTTCTTTGGATGGGTAAACACGAACCAAATGTTTGCGCATGAAGCGACTCCTTTTTGCTTTGCTGAGGGGACTTTCAAAGCGAAGACGCTACCACAAGAAGGGGGAGGCATCGACAGCATGAACGTGGCGTCAAAAAGAAGTTTTTGAAAGCTCGATGAGAGCATTTGCTCGAGAGATGCTTCGAGTCTCCTAGAAGGTGCCAATGGAGAAATAAATGGCAGACTCTGACTCGTCGCGCTCTTTGTTCCGATGGAGTTTGTATCCCCACTCCAATGAAACAGCGCCTACGGGAGTGGTGTAGCGAAGCCCCAGGCCAGCGCCATCTCGGTATGGCTCTTGGAAACCTTGGTCGCGGATGAAAACAGCCCCACCGTCGTAAAAGATCGCACCCCCAAAGGCTCCATGGATCGGGAAACGAATCTCTGACTTCACCAGATACATGCTTGCATCGGTGGTCAAAACATAAACACTGGGGTCGACGCCGCTGAGGTCATATTTATTGGGAAAGGCCTCGCCCGGTTCAAAACCTCGGACGGTACCCTGTCCTCCAAGACTCAGGCCTTTCAAATAATAGGGGACGCCTCCATTTTCAGCACGGCTTTGATTTCTGAGATAGCCTCCTCGAATGGAGTTGGCCCAAACCCAACCTGATTTCCACAGGGTGTTGTATTGTGTATAGCTCGCAAAGGCTCGGTAATAGTCAATGGTGCTCGAGCTTCCCATGCCGGGTCTGGAATATTCGGCGTTGATCCGGGTAAAGCTCCCCTTGGTTGGATTGAAAGGGTGGTCTCGATAATCGATTTCCAAAGTGGGACCTGTTGTTACAATGATTGTTTCCTCGGAGGGAAATGTGGTGTTTTCTTCGATCCCAAACTTTCTGACCTGGGCAGAGCTGAGCAGGTCATAGGAAATCGAAACATGTGAACTGATGTCTTGTTCGATCGAATACGTGTACTGCTTCACATCCGTCGCAATTTTTTTATCGGGATCAATAATGGAGACCGCTTGTGTATAGGTGACCCGCCCCTTCATTCGTGTGTCAAACAAGTAGGGCTCCAAATAACCCAGTGTCACTTTGCGCTCAAGATAGCGGATGTCGGCAATGTTGTAGTTTCCCTCGGCTCGGATCGAGGCCCCACGACCGGTGCCGAGAATATTTCTATACGCGACTCCGGTGTAGCCTCGCAGGGTGAGCTGTCTTTCGTTGCTCGCTCCAACCCCCATGTTAAACAGTCCTGGATCCCGGTCCTGAACGCGCACGATCACTGTTCTTTGGGCGACCTGGGTTTTGTCCTCGAGGGTTCGAATGTCGACACTGGCAAAGAGCCCCAATCGCTGCAAACGCCCGATAGATTCATCCATTACTTCGGGGGTCAGAACATCGCCGACTTTGAACTCAAGTTCCTTGAAAACAACCGACTCCTTAGTGAGAGAATTTCCTTCAACCAAAATCGAGGCGACAATGACCTTTGGCCCCTCGAATATCTTAAAGTTAACGGTCGCCAAGGTACTGTCGTCGTTGTAGAGAACCAGATCTTCTTTTTCATTGGAAATGGCCATCTCAAGATAACCGGAGCTATGATAGAAGCTCTTAATTTTTTCAATGGCCGCATCCAGCTCGTTGAGTTTCAATGGTTCTGAAGCATGCAGGCCAGTCACTCCGAGCAAAACTTTCTCAGGGAAGGACTTGGTCCCCTCGAATGTGACTGCATCCAAAAGAGTCAGCGGGCCCTCGTCGATATTGATCGAAATGATGATGCGGTCCTTTTTTTCCCCTTGGTAAGTGGTTTTGGTGCTGATGACTTTGGCCCTGAGATAGCCGTGATTCTGTCTTTCGATGATCAAATTTTTTAAGCCAGTCTCGATGGAATCTCGTTGGTAATATCCCCGAGAGACCAAATCAGAAGAATGATCTTCGATAAAATTTTGATAGTACTTTTGTGTCTGCGAGAAACGTCCGGTAAAAATGATTTCTTCAATTTTAATCCGTGGCCCCTCGGTGATTTTCAGGGTGACAATTTTTATGTGAGTCGAGGGCCCGTCGCTCTCTTCGGAGGTAACTTCGGCACGGGCATAACCTTCCGCGAGATAAAATGTCTTTAACCGTGCGGCCATTTCAGGGCCGATCGCGGGATTCGCCGAATAGAATTTATCCAGCTCCAAGGCGGAGTTCAGATTTCCTTCTGACATTTTTTTGGCCCCAGAATAATCGATGATGTATTGGTCCGAGTTCACAACGGTGAAGGTGAGGCGCGCTTGGGACTCGTCTTTACTGAGCTCAATGACGGGGGGCGGGAGATCTGCTTTATAGTAATGTCGGTCGCTAAACTCTTCGCGAATATTTTTCTGCAATTCTGACAAAAGACGATCAGTCAGGGGTTCCCCCACCAGCTTTTTCTTCAGATACTGCTCAAACCTTTTTTGAAATTCGGGGTTGTTGGCATTGAGTTGAATAGCATGAACTTTCGTTTGGAGCCCCTCTTTAACTTTGATCGTAACACCCACGTCCGTGGGTGAAAGTCTCGCAAATTCAAGATCAATAACTGCGTTTTGAAAGCCGCTTTCTCGGTAAAAGATACGGACCCGATCTCCAGCTTCGATTAAACTTTGTTGGTCAAAGATCGCCTTCTCTTTCACCCCAAATTGTTTGCGAATAGTAGAGTCCGAAAATGATTCATTGCCCTGAATTTTTAAACTGGAAATGCGCCGATTTTTTCCGATGCTGATTTGATAGTGATTGACGGAGCGTCCCGGGGTCAGCCGAACTTCGGCAGAATCATACTGCTCCTGGATGATAAGATAACGAATCAATTGATCGATGTCCGGAGGCTTGAAATCCCCGGACTGAAAGGATGGCATTTGCCGCAAAATTTCCTGCTGAGTTTTTTCTGGAAGGTTGCTGAGGTCCATTATTTTAGCAGGAGCTGCCAGAGCTTTGGTGCTGGCCGAGAGAAATATGAAAAAGAAAAGGACAAACCGCGCCATTGTCATTTGAACTCTCTTTTAAAATCCAAATCGAGACCAAAGATACTTTGACTATCTTTGCTGGTACCATCGATGTTGTTGGAGTTTTCATTGGGTTGGCGGCTTTCGTAGCGTCCGATCGCCGAGATATTGTCGGTCAAACTGTACTTCAGAGCGTATTCCTGAGAGGTCGTTTTGCCAGTGATTCGCGATGCCGAGGCCCGAACCTTGTCCGAGATTTTTTTCGAGATCGTGACCTTCTGAACCGCAACCTGTTTATCGTCATAGGAAGACGAAAATTGAATCTCAACACCCGCGGATTGTTGCAGTTTTTTGACTGGTTGGATTTGAGTTAAAACCCCAGCGGCGAGGCCGCTGAATTGTTCTTGTTGATCCGGAGCCCCCTGTTTGTCGTATCTTTGTGTCGGAACGCCAAGAGCAATCAGTGAAACAATGTCTTGTTCAGACAACGGAGGGGTGCTGCTCATTCGTACCAAAGGATTTTTTCCTGTCCCCTGTACGAGGACGTTGACATCATAGTCTCCGATGCGAGACCGGGCCGAGACATAGAGGTCCGGGTTGATTTCAACGCTATTGTTGAACTGAACGTTGGCGGTCAGCACGTCAAAAGACTTGTCCTTGAAAACGATCTTTGATCCATTTTCAGCGGAAATTTTCCCCCCTAATATCGGCTGTGTGGGCGCGCCGTGGATCTGCAAATTTCCAACGACTGTGCCGTCGACCATCGAGTTCTTCACAATCAGAGGTTTGTCCAGAATCACATTGATATCCAGCAAGATGGGTTCAAAGGCGCTTTGGAGAATGGCTTTGGGCAAGTAGGAGCTTTGTTTCAAATTGAGGGCGGCATTGTCATCGGTGAGCTCTTTGTCAACAAAGCCTCCATGTACATAGTAGGTTCCCGATAAAATGAAGGGAAACCAGTTGCCAGAAAATGTCAGGTCAGCGTCTCCGTTGGTGCGCACTTGGTTGGGCACGTTAAAATTCACATTCTCGAGACGGGCCTTGATGTTGACCGGAAGATTATGAGGTCCTTCGATTTGGATCGAACCATTCCCCTGGAAAAGACCACCAGCAAGACTTCCTCCGAATTGATCGATCAATATCTTTGACTGCGAAAAGTCGACGTGGGCTTTCAGTTTTTCAATAGGATGGGGGAAGCCCTTCATTTTTACGAAGCCACCTTCAATATTGGCTGTTCCCAAAATCCCCGGTTTTTCCAGCGTCCCACCAGTATTGACTGAAATTTTGGTTAGGCCCGCCAAGTCCTCGAGGAATGGAAGAAAAATCTGAAACAGTCTCATTTGAGCTTGGCCTTCGATTCGGGTGGAGAAGTCATTCTTAGAAAAACCATTTCCAGTGACTTCAAAAAAGGTCTGTTCTCCCTCGATGCGAAAATTTTCCAACGAGATCAGACCGTTTTGGGCTGTAATCCTCATGGGAAGTTTATTTTTAAGACTTAGGTTTCCCCGTTGCAAAGAAATATTTTGGATCAGGGCGTGCCCGGTCGAGGACCACATTCCGCCATGGCTACTGGACAAGTCTATGTCCCCCGAAAGAGAAGCTTTATAGTCATTTAAAAGACTGCCTCCGCCAATCAATGCAAAGAGGGTCGTGTAGTTCCAATTCTGGGCCTGCGCTTTCAGAAGAAATGGTGCGTTCTCGTTGAGGGGGAAGTTAAAGTCCGCCACCAGTTGTTTTCCAAACATGGAAGTCTTTCCTTCGACAGACTGGCGACTCAGATTTGTTTCAAAGCTGGAGTCCTGGAACTCTTGTTCCTCCACCGAAAGTTGATGGATACGTCCACTCAATTGAGTATCCGGATGAAGAACAAAACCCTTCAGGTTCATTTGAAAATCGAGCAGGCCAGATATTTGCGATCCCAGTTTTGAGATGTTTTCCGACTCCTCTAGAGGCAGGTCTTGACCCTTGATCACAAGATCAACATCACCATTCGGATGGCTCTGGCCTCGAAGATGAATGGTTGACTTGTTTTTTGTCAATGTTGCATTTTTAACCAACATTTCTCCGGCCTCAGAGTGGAGCGAAACGTCAACACGATCAAAACTTTCTCCGGCGGCAGAGCCTCGAAAGAGAGAAGCCTCGAGATCGTAGGACAGAGCTCCCAGTTGAAAGGGGCCTGAAACTTTGAACTTCATTGTTCCGCCACCGCTCATCTCGACTGGCATGGTGAAACGTCGATTGAATATCGTAAGGAACTCTGGAATATCAAATTGAATGAACTGTCCATCGGCGGAGATTCGATTTTTTTGGAGATCGACATCCACTTGGGCGAGATATTTGGAGGTGCCGAGAGTTCCATTGAGATCATTGAAATGCAAAGTGCCCTTTTCGTAAGTGATAACGCCAGTCGTATTTCCCAACTGGAAGTCCTCGAAAAAGAGATCCTTGCCGTCCATCTTCATGGTAAAAGTGGCTCGGTGGGAGTCTCCCTCGGTAGATCCCTGAATCTGGCTATGACCTTCAATTTTCAGCCCGGCCAGACGCCGAACATTGGAAAAGTGCAAATCCGGAGAGGCAAACTGGATATTGAATCCCTTCTCAAAATCCACGGTTCCCTGAGAGCTGCCTTGGTCCTCTTTCATTTTCAAATTGGCCTTATACGAAACCTCCTTTGAGCTCAGTGAGAATTCTCCGTCAGCAGCCATTTCATCGATGAGAGCAATGGTATCATCGTACTTGTTCCCTGAGCGAACCTCCAGCTGATCTCCGCGTAAATTTCCAACGCAATGAACTTGTGGAGTGGGCAGGACCGGGCCCTCACATTGAAATTTTCCCGACAACAAGGCTTCCAAAGGCAAATCCCCCAACCCAAGTCGCAGTAAAAGCTCGTTGAGATCGAGTTGGTCGGTTTGAATTAGACCTTTCACGTTCATTGCCTGGTGACCGTCGTGTCTTTCAAACCCGAGTTCAAGTTTCCTGAGGTCGACAAGTCCGGCCTCGTTGGTCAGGGCCAGATCAGATATTTTTAAGGTGTTGTCCGCAAAGTTTCCCTCAAATTGCACATCGCCAATCTGAATTTTATCCACCTGTGTTTTTTGGGCCATCATACGGAAGCCAGCACTGATGGCCCCCTTTTTATCGATTTCAATTCGTCCCGAGGATCGTAAGGTTCCGGACATGTTGGGAGTGGGTGTGATAGATTGAGCCGCGGTGGTCAGTTGAACCAGATCCGAATAAAGGTCAAACTTGAGCGCGCCCTGAGGGTTCTGCACGACTGTGGGCAAATCGGAGACGATCCCGCTGACAGTAAAAAATGAATTCAAGGCCGTGAGTTTCAAGTTTGCAATATCCAGATCCTTCGCGGTAAGAATCAAGTCACCCTGCAAACGGAACGGTAGATCCAGAGACTTTTTTGCAGACCCCGGCTGGTGATGCAGAGTCGACTCGTTCAGGTCAAACTGCAAAATTAATTTATCCTTTTGATTGAGAAGCAAGATATCCGCCGCGCCCAAGTGCAGGCTTGACTTGAATTTTTCTGATGGAAGATTCAACTCAGCAGAACGAATGCCCAATCTTGAAATTCGAACATCCTTCATCAACGCAAAGAGTTCGGGAATGGGGAGGGGGGCGTTTGGGTCCCCGGTGCTGGTTAAATAGGAATCGATGGGTAGGTTTGTTTTTGGATGTGTAAAGACCAAACTGGAAACGGCAATATGTCCGCCGGCCAAAGACAGAATATCCAGACTGGCAGATATTTTTTCAAATGAGATGTCCGGGATATCTTTCAGTCCCCCGGGTTTTTGGCGAATTTGAACGCCCGTGACTGTAATCTCAGGGAACAGCAGGTTCCAATCCAGTCCTTCTATTTTTAGAGCGATCGGAAGCTTTTCTTGGGAAAGGCGGTCAATTTGCACGAGCAAAAATTTTGTTAAGTGTGGCTTTGCCGCCCAATAAATTCCCGACAACAGCGCAAAGGCGATGACCAGCGGAAGGAGAATAAACAAGACTCGCTTATTCAAAAGCTCTCCTCTCGCCATTCATCCAAGAGGGCGTGTGCGGATCGATACTGGGGGCGTGCTTGCATCAGGCCTTCAAGAATTTCAATCGCTTGAGATCTTTGATTCAATCCCCAGAGAGCTTGAGCCTTCAGATAGTTTGAGGAAAAGACAACTTCCGGATCGGTGGCATATTTTTGCTGTAGGTTCACCAGAAGATCAAGAAGCTCCAGAAATCTTCGTCCCCGGAGTAAAAGTTCAGCCCGCAACCAGTCGTCGGCGGGAGTTTGGTTTTGAATGCGATCCAGAAAGCTGACCGCGGCATCTTCGTTCTCCCAGAGCATGTGGGCAATGGCAAAGTTCCGTGCCATGGATTCCTTGTCTTTTTTCTCTTGATCTAAAAAGTTGTGCATGGAATTTTCAATTTTCTTTAAGATTGCCGTTGTCTCGGGGTCCTTCTCTTCGCGAGCCGGAATATATGTTGTTGCCTGAGAAGAGGGCCGTTTGGCAATAATATCCAAAGCCAGGCGTTCACGCAGCGCTGTTTTCAGAGTTAAGACCTCGGTGTCTTCCGGAAAGAGCTGGCTGAG
>PEZR01000150.1 GCA_002773975.1 Bdellovibrio sp. CG10_big_fil_rev_8_21_14_0_10_47_8 | reverse complement strand
ACTCGGAGACTCCTAAAATCAACTGCCCCGAAGCATCCAAGTGATTCATCATCTTTTGGGTGATCTGTTTAATTTGATTGGCATCAAAATAGATAAAAACGTTGCGACAAAAAATGAGATCAAAACTTTTTCCAGTCAAAAATGAATCTGGGTTCAAAAGATTCGCCGACTGAAAGTGGCACTTCTTTTTAATTCCGTCTCGAATTTTGGAGAAGTCCTTGACCTCTCCTTTTCCACGAATCCATTTTTCAGCCACATACATCGCCGGTGACTGATTGAGTTCCTCGGTTTTATAAACACCGTTTTGGGCAATTTTCACAGATTCCGGGTCAACATCTGTTCCCCAAACTTCGAAATCAATATGGGGAGCCATCGCTTTTAAATGAAAATCAAAAAACATCGCCAGGGAATAGACCTCTTGGCCTCGACTGCAGGCCGCCGACCATACACGGATTTTTTTATCCGGGCGTTTTTCTGCTCGCTCAATCATCCCCTTGAGGCATTTATTCAACAGAAACTCAAAGTGGGAAAACTCACGAAAGAAATAGGTATGATGAGTCGTTAACAACGACAGCAGGGCCTGACTTTCGGTCTCTTGGTGAGCCCGCAAGAAAGAGATGTACTCATCAAATGAGTCCATTCCCAAACGAACCATTCGGGACTTCAGACGGTTCTCCACCATCGAAAACTGACGAGCTCCCAATTGAATACCGGCCATCTCGGACACGATTTTTGAAACTTCTCCGACGACCTTTTCAACGACCTTTTTATCTTCCACAGAATTCCTCTATTCTTCGAAACCTGGGTCATTGTTTGATGGCACGAAATCCCCGCCCGCTACTTTTTGCACAGGTGCTTCCATTGAAGCTTCAGATGCCTGAGACCTAGTTGTTGCCGCAGATTTTCCCATCGCCATTTTTCTTGGCTTCGAAGCGCTACTGTTGTGATCTTGAGACTGACCTTTGCCTGAGGACTTTTTGAACTTCAGAACCTTGGCAGTGTTTGAGTTTCCAATTTTTCGTTCTCCCACTTTTCCGGATCCAGAAACAAAGGAGACCAGGTCTCCAACGACCACATTTAACGAGATTGATTGTTCCCGCAACTGTTCAGCAGAGGTAGATGATTCCTGAGCCAATCCGGTATTTTGTTGAACGACTTGCTCCATTTGACCAACGGCTTTTGAGATCTCTTGAATCCCAGTGCTTTGTTCCTTAGAAGCCACCGCAATTTCACTGACCAAAGAGTCCACGCGCTGCACATTTTCCAAAATCTCGTTCAGAGCTGAGCTGCACTCTTTTGCCGTGTCGGACCCAATTCGAACTTTTTCGCTGCTGGTTTCCATCAGGCGCTCAACCCGCCCCTTGGTCGACTGAACGATGGCATCGACCTGTTGAACGGATTTATCCAAAAGTCCGGATATTTCTTTGGCGGCATTTCCAGACATCTGAGCCAGATTACCAACCTCTTCTGCCACCACGGCAAAACCTTTTCCGTACTCACCGGCGCGAGCTGCCTCAACAGAAGCATTGAAGGATAACAGTTTTGTTTGGAAAACAATCTCATTAATTACTTTTGTTTTCGTTCCAATATCATTGATCAACTTTGTGATCTCCGACAATTGACGATTGCTCTCGGTCATTTGGTTCGAGATTTCCTGGTTATTGGACTCAATATCTCCGATCGCTCGAATCATATTCTCGACAATTCCGCGGCCCTTCTCAGCAGCACCACGACTGGCTTCCGAGACGCTTTGAGACTGCTGCGCGGCCTCTGAATTCTTTCCAACCATGGCCGTGATCTCATCGATCGCTGCCACTGTCTCCTGCAAAGCTGCAGCTTGCTCAGTTGAGGCCTCCGACAACTGGGTAGCGCCAGTGGCAATGCGTTCTGCCGCGCTGGCCACTTCCGAGGAGTTTTTCTCAAGATCATGGGTGACAGTTTCAACAGACTTCGACAGAACGATGCTTACAAAAACCGATACCGCCGCCGCGATAAAAAAGATGATTCCCATCATAAAGAAGAATTCATTCCTTGCCGCGAATCCGGCGGCCATTGCCTCCCGTTCGGCATCATGCACAAGGACCGACCAACCAGTAGAATCAATCCACTTGGGGTGAGTCACGTAAGAGTATCCAACCACATCTTTTTCACCGTTGACGGGGTCAATCTCAAACCCATATCCAACATTCTTTTTTTCTAGAGCTTTTGAAATCTCGTTCTCTTCGGTAAAATATTTTTTCTTCAAGTTGACCGCAAGATCATGTTCGACCTCAAGACTTGCCCCTTTTGCATCTCCTGGGTGGTACTGTATGGCATACAGTCCCTCATTATTTAAAAGCGTCATCTCTACGTCCGGATATCCAGCTTCTTTCATCTCAAGGTAGACATCTTTAAATTCATCTTCCACCCAACGAGATGCTGCTCTGTTGGAAATCACTCCGACGACCTCTCCACGGTGATTTTTAATGACCGTTGAAAAGCTCGATCCCATGCGATCCTCACCAAGTCCAACTTTGACCATTGAATCCCATACCCAGTCCTCAAAATAGGTCCCGGAAAGTCCCTTGGACTTATCTTCGGTGAATTTTCCAGCTATGGCCGCCTTGAACCATTCCGCCTGAGTATAGTCCAATTTTTCCAGTTCTGATTTATTGACGGGTTTGCCTGCGACATCTTTGTCATTGGAGGCAACAAAGTGTCCATTTTTATCCACAACAACAATCAGATCATAATCTCCGTACAAAGAAATGTAGTCATTCAGATCTGCTTGCATCTGTTTACCATTCATGGACTGGATAGTGTCGTTCATTGCAAAAGCTTGGACATCCCCATAACGTTCTGAGAATTGAGTCGCGATTGAAGAGACCAAAGACATTGCTTTGGACTTAAAAACGTCAGTCAGTGATTCTTGATAACTGTCGTACATTTTTCCAAAACTGAGCCACGCCCCTGCACCCAGCAAGACCATACAAGTAAAGACCAGACCTATAATCTTTGTTCGCAAAGACCAATTTTTAACGAACGTCATAAATGCTCCTTAAGCTGCCTTCGCTATATTTTTTTGAAGAACTGATCTGTCTTCGACAGACAATGCCTTCGCTATATTTAATAAAAGAACCAATTTTTCGCCATTTCGAAAAACACCAATGACAAAATCTGCCGCCTTCGACGTCTCCATCACAGGCTTTTCAGAAATGTCCTCAGCATTAAGACGTGCCACTGAATTGACACAGTCGACAACCACCCCGAGCTGATAATCTCCGAGATCTAAAATCATCACCGAGGTCTCCTCGGTGGCGCTTGGCTTGATCCCCAGCTTTAAGCGCAGATCCATGATCGAGATCACACTGCCACGAAGATTCATGATGCCCACAAAATGGGGCGGAGACTGTGGGATCGGTGTCACATCCGGCATGCCAATCACTTCTTTGATGCTTAGCAGAGGGACTGCGTATTCTTCTTTCCCCAATTGAAAACAAAGGAATCTATCATTTGGTGTCATGCAGCTTTACCTCCGGCCATTGGGCCCTCTTTTTTCTTTTCAACAAATCCATAGGTCCATTTTCGTTTTACCAGATCATGCGGCTCAAGAATCAAAGCCGGCTTTCCATCACCCAAGATGGTCGTGCCAGCCACGCCTTGAAAGCCTTGCAGATCCGGGCTGAGTTGTTTGATCACAACCTGAAACTGACCCAAAATATCGTCCACTAAGAGCGCGAATGTTTTTTGCGAACCTCGAAAGATCATCGCAATCATTTCTTCTTCTGGTTTTGTGCTCTTCACTCCGAAGAAATCTCCCAGACGGAGCATCGGCATATTTTCCCCTCGAAGCATCAATACTGGTCCCAACGTGCTGGTGGGTTGGATCATCTCAGCTTTGGGCTGAAGAGTTTCAGCCACATGACTGAGTGGAATCACAAACTTTTCATCGGAAACAGAAATCACCATGGAGTCGATAATCGCCAAAGTCAGCGGAAGACCGATTCTGAATGTCGTTCCCACACCCAGCTTTGATTCGATCTGAATTTCTCCACCCAGGTCTTCAATGTTGGTGCGAACGACATCCATTCCGACCCCACGGCCAGAGACATCGGTCACCTGTTCTTTGGTTGAAAAACCCGGTGCAAAAATCAGTTTGTAACACTCTTCTTCTGTCAGATTGGCATTGGCTTTTAAAATGCCCTTTTCGATGGCCTTATTCTTCAGTTTCTCGGCATTCAAACCACCACCATCATCGGCCACTTCGATCACCAAACGTCCGGACTTATGAAAAGCCCTCAGATCCACTCGACCTTGAATCACTTTTCCCGCAGCCCTTCTTTGTTCGGCGGATTCAACCCCGTGATCCACAGAGTTTCGAATCAAATGAACTAGAGGATCATTGATCCGCTCAAGAATAGTTTTATCCAATTCCGTTTCTTCCCCCAAAAGATGCAGGCCCACGTCTTTACCCAGGGCTTGAGAGGTATCTCGGACTATTCGTTGCATTTTCTGAAAGGTGGGTTTGATGGGCACCATACGAAGGCCCATGGATAAGTCTTGAATCTCTTTGCCGACTTTTCCCAATTGATGAACGGTCTTTCGCAACAACATATTTGTGGAGCTGGATGCCTGGTCGGACAATACCGCCTGCAAAATCACCATCTCTCCCACAAAATTGATCAGTTTTTCGACCTTGGCCAAGGAAACACGAATGCTTTCATCCGTTGCGCCACGAGCTGCATTTCCACTCCCCGTCGCCGGAGCTGGCGGTTTGGCCTTCGCTTCAAGAGCCGCTTCGATCTGAGCTGGAGGAACCACGGCTTCCATCGCTGGCGCAGCCTCTGAGGCGATAGGCGCCTCATCCGCGACGATCGACAACTGCGGAGCAACTGATTCGTTACTGACTTCACTTTCCAGAGCTGCAGATAAAACAGACTCCAACTCTGGTGCCAATTCGGGCTCTTGAGGAGGCGCGGCGTCTTCAGCGGGTGCTTCTTTTGTATCTTGAGTAAAATTCAACATTTCCTGAGACAAGGCATCACAGTCAAAAGTGGCTTCCAGATTTTCTTTCAGACCTTCGATCATTTTTGCGACGTGATCGGTGACCCGCAAAAACAGACTGACAACCTTGGCACTGGCTTCGAGCTCTTTATTTTTTACTTTTAAGACAAAAGACTCAAATTCATGAGTGAACTGCCCAAATTGATCAAATCCAACCGCTTTGGATGATCCCTTTAAATTATGAGCCAGACGAAAAATCTTATTAATATGGTCAATGTTGTTCGGATCCGTTTCAAGATCCAAAAAGCACTGCTCGACATCGGTGATGGCTTGGGCGGCTTCCTCAAGAAATCCAACTTTTAGTTCTCTTTCGAAATCATCCATCGAAAAGCCCTCACCTTTCTCAATGAAACTTTTCGGTGATTTTTTTAAAAAAGCTGAGTTAATTTGAAGCAAACCTGGTGACAAATTCTTCACAATTTCGCCATTGGTCCAAATTTTTCAGAGACCACACCCCGAGTCAAAACAGATCTTGTTGAAAATTTCACCTTCCAATTTTGAGACGCCGAAAGGACATCATGCAAAGGTCATAGGCTTCTTGCAGGTGTCCAGAGCTCACGAACTGACACGACTCAAGATCGGCAATGGATCTTGCGACCTGTTGGAGAGCCTGGACTCTTCTTTGGGAAGTCATGGTCTCTCGATCAACAAGATCTTCTAGCCATTTTTTTGAGGGTTCATCGAGAGTCCCTCCTTCCAGCCCCTGCGAAAGCCTTTGTTTCTGACACTCACGGGCCCGCAAAACTCTGGCCAGAATTTCGTCCCCAGAAATGACCAATTCGCCCAATCCACGGGTGAAATACAAGATTTGAAATCGATCCAAAAATGGCCCCGACAGTCTCTCGGAATAGCTGCGACAACGACGACTGGAAAAGCGACAGGAAATCTGTCTGGATTTTTCAGGGGTCCAGTCTCCACAGGGACACAGATTGGTAGTGGCGACGGCTTGAATTTGCGCCGGAAACTCCTGGCGACGCCCGGCTCGAACAATGTGAATCCTTCCTTCCTCCAAAGGTTCCCGAAGGGCCTCTTGCACGGCTGAAGGGAACTCCAAAAGCTCATCTAAGATCAACAACCCCTGGTGAGCCCTGGAAATCTCACCAGCAAAAGGAACGGCCCCTCCACCGATCATCGACATCACAGGTGTGCTGTGGTGAGGTTTGACGACGGGACGCCAATTTCCTGGTTCGCCAAAGGCCTGCTGTCTTTGCATAATTTCTGTAAATTCCTGGCGACTTGGCTCCGGCATCAATGCGGGCAAGACCTGCGCCAGCGTGCTCTTGCCACTTCCGGCAGGCCCGGCTAAAATTGCCGAGTGGCTACCTAGAGCTAAAATTTCTAGAAGCCTCGCTTGTTCCTTTGAAAATATTTTTTGCAAAAGATGCCGAGGCCTTACCGGCTGAAGCAGGCCCCCGCTGGCAATTTGGATCTCGGGTTGTCCCATTTCTGACAGATGCTTCAGCGACCACCGTTGAAAAGGAACCAAGGACCCACACTCCGACCGACCGGTCATCACCGTGGTCGGTGGGGATCGTAGAAAAGACTTTAGATCTCGAGGCTCAACCACTTCGCCCTGAAGAGTCAGCTCGCCATAAACAAAAAAATCTTTATCCATCACGGGGGCTGGAATCTGCCCTGTCTTCCATAGATAAGCGGCCGCCACCGCAAGCTCTAAGCCCTGGGATTTTTTTTTAAGCTGGCTGGGGCGCAGATTAACGACGATCTGTTGCGCGGTTGGGAAAGAGAAGCCGGCGTTTTTAATCGCGCTTTTTATCCGTAAGACACTCTCCTTCAGGTGCTGGTCAGGAAGACCTAAAAAATGAACGGCTGGGAGGCCCGGCAACAAAGTGAGCTCGACTTCGACCGGAACCAAAGAATGTTTGTCTTGAATCAATGATTGTATTTTCATTCCGACAGGTCTTTGCAAAAAGAAAGACCAAAGCGAAGTCTGACTCAGGGAGTTCTGGAATAAAACTTCCGACGGCGACCGGACATTCAAAGCCGCATTTTACAAATCAGATTCAATGTCTTTGATGTGTGAGAGTGGATGATGTTCGTCCACTGTTTTGACCAAATTTTGCGTGGTCACATTGGTATAGATCTGTGTGGTCTGAATGCTCGAATGACCCAAAAGAACCTGAATGCTGCGCAAATCAGCTCCACTTTCCAGCAAAGCAGTCGCACAGCCATGACGAAAGCGATGGGGGCTGATGGGCTCATCAAAGCCAGCCTTGGCCGACCAAGCTGCCAACCAACGCCAAATATCAACCCGTGACGGTCGGTGCCCACGATCATTCACCAACAAAGTCGAACTTTTTTCTCGGATCAAATGGGGCCTGGCCTGTTGAATATACAATCCCAACTCGATCACCAACTGATCCGTCAGAGGCACCAATCGTTCTTTGTTGCCCTTGCCATGAATTTTTAGCCAACGATCTGTGGGGCTATAGTCCTCAAGATTCAAAGCAACGAGCTCACTGACTCGGCAGCCCAAACCAAAAAGTAACATCAAGGTCAGACGATTACGAAGGGCCCTGGAAACCTCATCCACCTGGCAGGCCCGCAGCAAATCTTCAAATTCTTTCAAACTCAGTGATTTAGGTAAACCTACTTTTATTTTGGGCGGGCGCAGCTCACGAAGTTCAGGAGCCTCCATGCCGCGACCTTCACAAAATTTGAAATAGGTTCGCAAAGACGAAATGATCCGAGCTTGAGAGCGCGTGGAAAGCTTCTGCTGCTTCATGTACTCATAAAATCCAGAGATAGAACTTTGGTTTTCTCGGTATTTGGCAAAGAGCTCAAGATCGCGACGATAAGCCATCACCGTGTTCAAAGAGCGACCACGAACATGTTGGAGATCATCAAAAAAATCGGTCCACAGAGGAAGAAGCGTCATGACTTGGACAGCATGACTCAGAATGTTTTTCTTTGGCAAGAACTTTTCTTGAAACTGCAACAGAGATCAAAAAACAAGAGAGTGAAATGACTCACTCTCTTGTTCAAGTTTTACTTTAAATTTTAAGTTCGTTTCAGAAATCTGCGAATCCCAATGCCATCAAAATCAATAAGTCATGATGTAACCGCAGGAGCCACCGTTCACAGATGCATTCACTTGCAAAGTCAGACGATTGGTCGCGGAGTCTCTGGATACTCCATTGGGATTGTAGATCACAGCTGCACCCACGAACCGGATTGCCGCCGGCCCATTGACCGTCAAATCCAATCCGGAAATGGTTCCGCCCATGTAGGTCGCTTGGCCATTGAAGTTGTAAGTCCCGTTGGGGGCTCCACAAAGAGCTCCGCCATTGGTCACAGTCAACTGACCGGAAATCGCCACCGGCCCATTGTACATTGCATAGGCGGAGGGATGGTTCAAATCAATGTTCGCGCTGGTCGCTGTTAAACTCAAACGACCGGTGAAACTCAGACCATCATCAAACTGCAAGTTATTGAGCAAGTTGCCGTTGGCATATCCGCCAGAGTTGTAACTGCAAGAGTATCCGGTGGGGGGAACTTGGCCCTGGTAACAGCTAACGACTGGAAGTGGTGCTACCGTATTGGATCCGCCGCCGTCGTCTTTTTTTCCGCAGGCGACAAAAATGCCCAAAACTGCCACCGATGTGATCGTCCATTTTGAGAATGTTTTTAATTGTCCCATACTTCTATCCTCTTTCATCTTACTGAGTAAATGCTTTGGCTCTGTTCAGGCCGGTAAAAGTTCCTAATTTTCTCCAACCACGCTGGGGAGATTCTTCGTTATAATAGTGATCTTTCAAACTCGTGTACCAAAGAGACTCGGTGGGGAGAACCGCAGAGGTGCTCACCAATTCTCCATTTTTCTTCGCTAAGCTTGAAGCTGAAGAGTAGGTCAAGAATGTCCGACAATCATAAGGCCCCTGAGTTTCAAACCAACAAGGCACGTTTCCGTTGTTGTCATTGTCAGGGTATGAGCTATTGGCATAGTTTTTAAACCAAATCTCTCCGCTCACTTCGTTCGAAGCCACTCCGTCGCCCTGATCCGCAGAATCTGTGGCAATGATCATGACCGCACCCAATGAATCCTCGTAAAATCCATGGAATACATTTTTGCCAGCATATTTCGCGGCAATCGGCCCACGAGCATTGCTGGTCGGAGCCATAAACCATTTATTGTAAACAGCCTGGTGAACACCTGGATAAGCGTTCCCCTTGCTGGCGTTGACGGTGTCTTCCGCCTGGAAAGATCCGGTAAAGTACTGACCATTGTCTAAATAGCTAATCATAATTTTCCCGGCATACTTGTTTCCACCGGCATCAAACAATTTCACACTGATACGAACGTCTTTGGGATTATTGATCGGATGAGAGGCCGCATAACTATTCAATGCGGACAGATCCACATCCAAGGCCGCTGTCGCGCCAGAACTCCAAGTTGTGCCACGGCTAGCATCAGTATCTGAAGGCGTTGTCGGAGAGCTCGTGATCTGCCCCCCAGGAGCAGCAGTGTCATCAGAACCACCGCCATCTTTTTTGCTCGCACAACCTGCACTCAAAAGCATCGCGGCCATCAGCATGGCTGCCAACTTGAGCTTTCTATTTTGTTCGGTCTGCGTTTTCATACTCATCTCCTGGACCTCGACGATCCTTCTACAGGAGTTCCAATTACAAGCCCCGTGCCGAAGCCTAAGAAATCCAATAACTATTTAATATAATTATAGTATTCAAAATTCATGCCCCACTCTGAGACGATGAAAACGAAGCCTTCCGCGGAAAACAGGGCGTTTTTTTGTCACTTTTAAATAGGTCTTTTATTTCAGTTATTTAGAGCGAATTTTTACCAATATTTCGACACCAGCGCCTGGCCACCAGCCGACCACTGACCAAAACTTTGACAAACCAGACTGCCCTCCCGGGCCCTTCCATGCCAGAATATTCTCATTATGAGTCTACATCCCGCCGAAATTGCTCGCGAAATCCGAGCCTACCCCTTCTTTTCTAGCTTTGATGAGACCCTTTTGTTGCAAATCAGTACAATGGTTCGCCCCAGTGAGTTCCAACATGGGGAAGTCCTGCTCTCCGCTGGCCAATCTAATGACACTCTCTACTTTCTTCGACAGGGAACGGTCGAGGTTCTTGTCGATAACGAGAAGGTCAACGAACTATCTCAAAATGGGGAAGTTCTTGGAGAGATGAGTGTTTTATCTGGCAAACCCGCCAGCGCCACGATCCGGGCTAAAACAAAACTAGAATGTTTTGCCATTCATGCAGATGACTTTGCCCACGTGCCGCCCAACCAAAAAGATCGTTTTCAATTTTTGCTCTACCGGATTTATGCCGGGATCTTGACCGACCGCCTGACCAAAACCAATGAAAAAGCAAAAATGTACGAGATCACCGCCCGGCAGCTTGAAAGAGCCAAAAAAGAAATCGAAGTGGTGAGCTCCGCACAAATGAATTTTCTGCGCAGCGAATCCAAAGCTCCCAGCCAAAATGTCTTGTTGATGGAACCCAATAAAAAACAACAAAACATGATAAAAACCGCCGTTGGAAGCACGGGCGTTTATCTCCATCTGTGCAGCACACAGGATGAAGCCCAGGCGGCCATCCGGGATAAAAGCAAAAATTTTGATGTCGTTTTTTGCGATGAAACTTCGATGGATTTTTTGCGTTGGCTTCGAGACGTTAACTTCCAAGGAGAAATGGTTTTTCTTCAGTCCACGAAAAAGGACTTCGGGCCAGTTCAAGAGCTGCCCTTTGTTCAATATGTGATCACCGTGGATTCCGAGGATCGGGCCGGGACCGTCAAAAGTCTTTTGACCACTCTGACGAAAATCCTCAACAAAGATTATTTCGGTCTAGAAAAATACCTCGCCTGGGGCACCGACACCAAAACCAAGGTGGCCAAGTCCTCCAAGGACCGCGAGGGTCTCCGTCAAGAGCTCCTTAGTTATTTTCGTTCTCTGGGCATCCGCAGCGCCCTCTTGGACCGAGTTCAAGTCGCCGTCGAAGAAATGCTGATGAATGCGATCTATGACGCCCCTGTGGACTCAGAGGGGCGCGCGCTCTATAATCACCTGCCCCGAACAGAGACCATTGAACTGAACCCCCAAGAAGAGGCCATTTTACGCTATGGCTGTGACGGCAATATGATGGCTATCTCAGTCCGAGACTCTTTTGGCGCCATTTCCAGAGACACGGTGCTGAAGTACTTCTCGAGCTGTTATGCGGGAGCCGCTGGGTCCCTGAATGAAAATAAAGGCGGCGCTGGCCGGGGCCTTCATCAAATCCTCGAATCCTGTGATTTCACGATTTTCAATGTAAAAAAGGGCTACGCCACTGAGGTCATTGGATTGTTTGATATTGAGGCGGCCATCCAGAAACGAGACAGCTCTCCGAAATTTCACTTCTTTTATATTAAATAATTTTTAGTTAATTGCTTCAGTTTTTGACAAAACGTCCGAACAATTACTTATGAAAGTTGCATCCCAAGTCACAGCTCCCCAAGCACTTGCCATCGTTACAGTTTTGCTGTTTGCGATTCGAGTTTTGGCCAGCTTCTAATTTGAATCTCTGACTGCGGGTAATAATGCCGCAGAATTTGCCGATAGGTCTCGCCGGACTTTCCCATTTGTCGCGCTCCCCACTGACACAATCCTACTCCATGACCAAAGCCCCGACCCGAAAAAACGTACTCAGCACCCTTTTTTTGAATTTCAAAAAAGGTACTCCGCATTTTTTCAAAACCAAAAAGACTCCTCAGTTGATGGGCCCAGATTCGCGTCTTCTCGCCAGACCCCCAAACAAAATCGACTTTCTCCACCCGATCCTGAGGACCGGCCCGCAGTGTTTGCATCGCCACCAGTGGCCCCAATTGGGGGTTTTTCAGATACTGACGCAGCTGCGTTTCCAGCTGTGCGCTGGCCACCGAAAGCTGCCAGTGAGCTTTGGGATTCTGTGGGCAGGTTGAATCTAAGACTGCAACTCGCGGTCCCGAAGATCCCCACACAGATTGCGGAGATGAAGTTTTCCCCCCACAGTCCGAATGATAATAGGACTTCAAAACATGACGACCGGAGCCCAGCAGCACCACACCCTCGGTTTCCTGAACGGCCTTTTGCACACGTAACCATGGCGAACCTGGACCAATATTGCCGGCCATGGGACGAAAAACCTGATCTAAAGTTGAGCTCTCGACATGAAAAACTTCCCGAGCTCTTTCTCTCATGACGGCTAAGACATACGACCGAGCTGCAATGGCCTGAGCCTTGAGTGTTTCTTCCGGCCATGAGGTCGGCATTTCACTGCCGACAACACCCAAAACATAGTCTTCTAAATTCACCACACCTATGACATCAAAATTTGTTTTCCCTCGCGGGGTCAAAAACAAATGTTCCGGCAAAGCTTTCCCCTGAGATCTTAACCCGATAGCTCGCAGAGAAAGATAGGTCTGAGATATTTTTTCCTCTTTTTGTCCTTCTCGCTGAACGACCCAAACATTTTGATCATTGGCCTTTGATCGAAAAATCCGCAGACGTTGATGATGGG
The DNA here is from genome assembly GCA_002773975.1 of Bdellovibrio sp. CG10_big_fil_rev_8_21_14_0_10_47_8. Taxonomy (GTDB): domain Bacteria; phylum Bdellovibrionota; class Bdellovibrionia; order Bdellovibrionales; family Bdellovibrionaceae; genus 21-14-0-10-47-8. The sequence continues at coordinate 450 of PEZR01000150.1, read as the reverse complement.
GAATAGACACCAACTGATAAAAATCAGTCTCACCCTGAATCTGAACGCCGACGCCATCAATCTCGATATTTTTCTGCGAGATCTCTAAACGAACTCGCACTGGCGGCCCATCCAACACCAACGACCTTGAGGCCCGCGTTTCAAGCGACAACATGGAAAGAAAAAAAATGAGACAAACCCTGAAGCACACTGCCTAACGTCCTTGTTATCAAATTGTGTGCTCTCATTAAATCGTGATCAGAACCTGATGACAAGTCTAGGTCCCAAGCCTCAGGCCAGGGACCTCATGACCTGCTGCAAATCTTCCCAAGTTTTCTTTTTCAGCTGAGAATTTTGAATCAGCTCTTGGGGGCCGTGGGTGAGGAATTTTTCACTCTCAACCATTTCAATGTCTTGAAAGATGTTGGGCGAAAAACAGACAACGACCGGCGCAGTTAAAACCAAAACTTG
>PEZR01000075.1:9258-13023 GCA_002773975.1 Bdellovibrio sp. CG10_big_fil_rev_8_21_14_0_10_47_8 | reverse complement strand
TTCTTTTTGTTTAAACCGCGGCAAGGTTTCCTTTCCGTGGTGAGAAAATGAGGGTGGTATCTCTTCAAATTCTTCGGGAAGCGCCACCCACAATTGAATTCCATTTAAACGACCGCCCTGGGATCGTTCGGGCTCCATGGATCTCTCGGAATGGACAATTCCTCGTCCTGCGATCATCCAGTTGATCGCTCCCGGTTCAATGACCTGATCGGAGCCCAAACTGTCCCGGTGGTGAATTCGTCCTTCGAACAGATAAGTGACAGTGGCCAAATTGATGTGAGGATGGGGTCGCACATCAATGCCGTGACCCGGGTCAAAGATGGCCGGCCCCATGTGATCAAAAAAGATAAATGGTCCAACCATCCTGTGAGTCGCATATGGCAGGGCTCTGCGAACTGAGAACCCTCCAAGATCTTTTTCCCGCGCTTGAATCACCAGATCAATTTTTGACGGGGATGTCTTTTCCAATGCGTTCTCCCTTAGGCCAAATCAAATAAAATAAATTCGCTGTCCTCTGTGGCCTGAATTTGCAAGAGTTTTTCCTCTTCGATGCCGAGTCCATCTCCGGATTTGAGGTCCTGCCCATTGACCGTAACAAATCCTTTGACCATTTGTATCCAGACTCCTCGACCAGGCCGCATTTCAAATGCTACTTTGTCATCGGTCCGAAGTCGAGAAATGTAAATATCTGCATCCTGTTGGATCGTGATCGATCCATCTCGACCGTCAGCAGAGACCACCAAAACAATATTTTGGTTATTCAGCTCATTTTCAAATGACTTTTGCCCATATCCTGGGTTCCCTCCGGGGCGATTGGGTATAAGCCATATTTGAAAAAGATGTGTCGCTTGGTCGGCTAGTTTGTTGTATTCCGAGTGAGTGACTCCGCTCCCGGCGCTCATTCGTTGAACTTCACCGGGTAGAATAGCGGTATTATTCCCCATGGAATCTTGGTGTTCCAGGGCGCCACTGACAACATAGGTGATGATCTCCATGTCCCGGTGAGGATGAGCTCCAAACCCTGAGCCCCCATCAATATGGTCCTCATTGATGACTCTCAAAGATCGAAAGTTCATGTGCTTTGGATCATAATAATCGGCAAATGAAAATGTGTGTCTTGTTTTAAGCCATCCGTGATACCCGAGTCCTCGGTCATTGGCTTTGCGAATTTGTAACATCGTTCCTCCCTTGGAGCAGATTGATGACCCCAATATATCGGAGATCCCTACATTTTAATAGATAGGAATATATAGAATTATATTTCACTGTATTGTATAATCTGTCGTATGGATCTCAATGAAGTCGCTGTTTTTATCAAGGTCGTCCAGGCTGGAAGCTTTAGCCAAGCGGCAAGGCAACTCAATATGCCGAACTCCACGGTGAGCAGCAAAGTATCCTCCCTCGAAAAAAGATTGGGCGTCACTTTGATTCAAAGAACGACCAGAAAATTGAGTGTCACTGAGGCCGGACAAGCTTATTTTAAAACTTGTGTTCATGGGCTTCAAGAGATTCAGATGGCTGAAGCTGAAATTGCAACCAGTCAGGGTGATCCGCAGGGTCTTTTGCGTCTGACGGCACCAGTTGAGCTTGGAAATAGTGTTCTTCCCGCTCTGATCTCAGAATTTATTCAGAAGTACTCCAAGGTCAGCATCGAAGTCTTATTTCTCGATCGAACTGTGGATTTGGTGGCGGAAAATGTGGATTTAGCCATTCGTGCTGGTGAGCTGAGGGATTCTACGCTCAAGGCCAAGAAACTAGGTTCGGTTTATTTTGCGCCCTTTGCTTCGCCCCAATATTTGAAACTGCACGGGACGCCAAAACATCCTCGGGAGCTTCGAGATCACCAATGCCTCCAGTTCACGACCTTGGGAAGCGAAAGTTGGAAGTTAACAAACTCCAGGGGATCGATAAAAGTACCCGTCAAAAGTAAAGTTATGGCCAATGATTTGAACATGGTTCGTAACCTGACCACAGCCGGCAGCGGAATCGCTCTTTTGCCAACATTTTTTTGTTATGCCGAGGTTCAGTCCGGAAAATTGGTGCGTATTCTGCCCGAGTGGCAGTCTCATCTAGCTCCTGTTCATTTCGTTTATCCTGCCCAGAAATTTGTTTTGCCAAAACTAAGTACATTTATCGAATTTGCCACTCCGGCCCTGAAAAAAAACCTGATTACTTTTGAAGTTTAAATTTTTAACATGAGTTCAATCTAGACCGAGAGATTAAACCATTTTGTTTTTTGATGGATGCCATTCAATAAAAGACGACATCCTTGTTTCCCTGGGTAATATCGCCGAGTGGTGACTTTTTTGAGAGGAATATTAATTTTTGTCGAAAGAGTTTCATGGGCCATCAGGGGAAATTTTTTCCCTTTGAAGACCTTTGGTTGATGTTGTCCATTGGATTTTAGAAGGAGAATCTCTACGTCAGCGATGACCAAAATCTTTTTGCCTGTCGGATTTTGAATGGTGAGATCGATCGTCAGAGATCCACCCAATTTCATCTGATCGGGGGTGACCTTGATTTTCAGTTTTTTAAAGTCAATGGCCCGGACTCCCTGTAGCGCCAGAGCCCCGGGGTGACCACGTTTGATGAGACTGCGGGTTCCATGGCGGATAATCCAGTCGACGGACGCTTGGTCCCTATTTTCAGATTTCCATTTTTTCAAATTCTTTATCAGCCATTCTTGATGATTCTTCGAGTGGTCGTTGAGATGATTGGCGACAGATTTTTGTACATACTTGGAGGAGTCTTCTTTCAAAGCCTCGAGCAGGGGCCAAGTCTTTTCCGGGGACTTTACAAAAGAAGAGAGTTTTTGACCCCAGGGAAGAAGGGGGCGAGATCCTTCGGAGGACAAGCGTCGAACATGCTCGCTGTCGTCCTGGGTCCAAAGCATCAGTTTTTCAAGAGTTTTTTCTTCGTATTGAACAAGAAAGGGGCGAATCGCAAACTCGGCTGTAAAAACTTGGGTCATCGCATGTAGAGCCCTCATTGAAATCTCAAAATCATTCAGGCCGTTGTCCATGACAAATTGTGTGAGCGGCCAAACTAAAAATCCGGAAAGCCCAACGTTGTCTGTTTTGTCTTGTTGAAGAGCTCTCATCAAAATTGGAAAACTCGACTGAGGACTCTTGGGTAATGCCAAGTCCAAACGAGAGCGAAGCAACAGCACCCGCTGCTTGAGCTCAAGGGGATTAAGCTCTGTTTCCAAGTCCTGCAAGAAGGCTTGTTGGTCAAATTGGGGACTCGCTCGTCCCAGTGCTTGGCTGATTTTCTCGGCGGCCTTTAGGTTCAACAGATTTTTAAAGGGTTCCATGGGGGGAGAATATACCGATTGGACGGTGATTTCTAGGCCATTTCAACACCCATTTGGAACCCCGTTTTTGGCCCCTGTCTATGTTATCGTCACAAGGTCTGGCGCCAAATCCCATAGGTAATGACTGGTGTTCAATTTGTTGGGGCATTCAATTTGTATATAGGGAATAACCCCGGAGAAGCCCATGATTGCCAAATATATGTCTTGCCTTGCTTTCGCCATGATTCTTTCGCCCCTGACTCAGGGAATGGCCCAGGATCTGAGCTCTGTCGAGATGGTCTTTAATACCCCGGGTTTTTCCGGAAGAAGCACCCTGACCATCGAGGATAAAGTTATTGAGATGATTGATCAGGCGCCCCCACGCTCGTCCATCCATATGGCATATTATGAGTTCGAACAGGTCTCCGTTGCTGAGGCTCTGCTGCGAGCTTCGTCAAGGGGTGTGGATGTCC
>PEZR01000075.1:1736-9216 GCA_002773975.1 Bdellovibrio sp. CG10_big_fil_rev_8_21_14_0_10_47_8 | reverse complement strand
TGGGAAGCTCAATTGATTTGTTATTGCACGGATCCGAACAGTTTCCAGCGTTGTCTTGTTCCGAAGAACCCTGTGTGAAGTTCTGTGACGGACCTATTTCCTTTAAGGCTGGAAAAAAGCATTTTGGCGGCTCTTGCCATGGTCTAGTGATCAATCACAACAAGTTCATTCTTTTCTCTGAACTTCCGGGTGCAAAGAACGTAGTGGTTCAGACCTCAGCGAACCTCACCCATAATCAACTCAGAAACTACAATGATCTGATCATTTTTCGGGATGACGAAGTGCTGTACGATGGATTTATGCAATACTGGAAGAGCCTTCTTAAGGACGACACCAAGTTAACGGCATTTAAGACCCTAGTTGATCGGAACCATGTGAAGGTTTACTTTTTCCCTCGTTTGATTGGATCGGATCCCGTTTTAAAGTTGTTAAAGCGTGTGAGTTGTCAGATCCCGGGTTCCATGGTTCGAGTGTCCGAGGCGAGCTTTACCCGCAAAGACATCGCCAAAGAACTTCAGCGGTTAAGTGGTGAGGGCTGTGATGTGAAAGTCATTGCTCGCCTTGATCAACGAGTACACTCACCGTCCAAGGGAGTTATTAAAGCTTTGGGAGCAGACATGAAGATTCTACCCTTTAAAGGAAAGCTAGAGTCTGAAAAGCTTGCTAATACCATTCATACCAAGCTGATGTTGATTGATGCGTCGATAGACGGCTCGCCAGAACGTATTCCCGTAGTTTTGACCGGCTCACACAATCTTGATCTGTTTTCTTTAAAGACCAATGATGAAGTACTCATGGAAGTTCATGACCGAGCGATCTTTCAAAGATATTTGCAATTTTGGAATCAGATTTTGGCCGATGCGGAGTCGGCCAATATCCAGTTCGTACAATGATGCGCAGAGGAGACATTTATTTTTATCCGATTTTCTTTGACCTTTTATTAGGGTATTGAAAAATAGCCACTGAATCTGAGGGTGGGGATGAAGATAAAAACCAATATCGGCTTTGGACTGGCATGTCTCCTGATATTCTTGGTGACCCTCAGTTCAAATCTTAGCACTTCACGTCTGATCAATGGTTCTCAATGGATGTTGCGGTCCGTTGAGGTCCGAACTGAATTGGAGAAGTTGGCAACTTTGTACGTGACCGCCCAGAGTAATTTGCGGGGCTTTCATTTGTCCGGTCAGACCTATTATCTTGATCTGTATAAGTCTTCTAGAGATCAAATTCCCGGCGTATTGAGTCGCGTGCGAGCACTTATTTCGGACAATCCCGTTCAATTGAAAGAACTCGATCATTTTATCCCGATTTTAGAAGCCCGAATGGCCCGATGGGAAAAGTACATTGCGGTTCGCCAAGAAAAGGGTTTGAAGGCGATTCAAATTGTAATGAATGGAAATGAAGGAAAAAATTTAGATGAGCTCTTACACAAGACCATCGAAGTTTTACGCCAAGAAGAAGATGCTCTGCTGGAAGCTCGAATTCAAAAAACAAATCAATTGACCCATGGAACCTTCGTTATCGTGTCCATAGGGGGAGTCTTGGCTCTGTTGCTGATTGTGTCGGCCGCTTGGGTGGTTCACAGAGACAATAGGAAAAGAGCACAAGCCGAAGACGAGCGGGATCGGTTTTTTACCCTGTCTCTTGATTTGTTGTGTATTTCAGGGATGGACGGTTACTTCAAACGCTTAAGTCCCGCCTATGAGGAGCTTCTCGGCTACAGTCTCAAAGAGCTATACAGTTCTCCGATTGTGGACTTTGTTCATCCAGATGATATTGACCGTACCAATGCCGAGATCGAGCGGCAATCCAAAGGGGGAAAGGTCCTTTCTTTTGAGAACCGATTTCGCTGTAAAGATGGTCAATATAAAATACTGTCGTGGAAGTCGGTTCCAGCGGGTGGAATGATGTACGCGGTGGCTCGGGATGTGACCCAGCAACGACAGTTCGAGGCCGAACTGGTTCAGGCACAGCAAACTGCCCAGCAGGCGGCATCGGTCAAAGCGGAATTTTTAGCAAACATGAGCCATGAAATTCGAACTCCGCTCAGTGGAATCATCGGGATTTCAGATCTTCTTTCTGGAACCTCTTTGGATCAGGAACAGAAGAAGTTTGTAACCATGATTCGAGAGTCCGGTCATATTCTTTTGCGTGTGATCAATGAGATTCTGGATTTCTCTAAAATCGAATCGGGGAAGATGGAAATTGAGACTCTCGATTTTGATTTGCCTCGACTGATTGAGGGGCAGGTCAGTGTCATGGGGGTTGTTGCCCAAGAAAAAAAATTAACCTTAAGGGCGGAAATTGATCCGAAAATTCCCAGAATTTTATTGGGTGATGCCACCCGTATTGGGCAAGTTCTCTTGAATTTACTGGGGAACGCAGTCAAGTTCACGGATCGCGGAGAGATTGTTCTGGTTGCGGAACTCCAGTCCCAAGTGAATCAAATCTACGATATTCGAATCAGCATTAGGGACTCAGGTATTGGGATGTCTGAGGATCAAATACAAAAGTTATTTTCTCCTTTTGTTCAGGCAGATGGATCTACCGCGCGGAAATATGGTGGAACGGGCCTGGGTCTTTCGATTTGTAAACGCTTGGTTCAAAGAATGGGTGGTAAGATCGGCGTGAATAGCATTTTAGGGGGAGGGTCCACCTTCTGGTTCACACTTCACTTGCCAGCTGCGGATAAATCTAGTTTGGGCGGCAAAAGACCTTCGGCAGATGAGGCCAGTACGGACCTCAATCTGGAAAAAAATGAGAGTTTGAGAATCCTGGTGGCTGAAGACAACCACGTCAATCAAATGATTATAATGAAAATGTTGGAAAAGCTGGGGTATTCAGCCGATCTGGTCGTAAATGGTCAAGAAGCTGTCGAGGCCTTTTTAAGCAAAAGATACCATTTAATTCTCATGGACCAACATATGCCGGTTATGGATGGCCGGGACGCGGCTTATCGGATTCGTCTCGCTGAAGAAAAATCAGGGGGGAGGGTGCCGATCATCGCCTTTACCGCTAATGTCACCCATGATGAAGATGGCGAGAGCCAAGGCCTCATTGATGGGTATATCTTTAAACCTGTTAGGATCTCTGTCTTAGAGGATATTTTAGCCAGTTGGCTTCGATCGCCGTCCGCTGGTCCCGTTGTCAAAGCCCCCGGGGCCTAGCAAACAAAAGAAAACCCTGCATTCTTTTCCTATCACCGAATCAGCAAAGCTATGCTATTGCACAGCTATGAAAACTTGTTGTTGTTGCCAAAAGCCTAAAGCGAATCTGAACTGCGGACTTTGTTTGGAGCCACTCTGTAAGGGTTGCGCTCAATTTGTGGACGAAGAGAGCTTTTCATTTCTTAAGAGTATCCCAGCTGAGCTGGGGCATTCGGTATATTGTGGTCCTTGTTTTGACCAACAAGTGGCACCAGAAATGGCGAAGTACCAAGAAATTCTAGATCGGGCCAAGGATATTTTGGTCTATGAAAAAACTCAGGGCAAAGAAACTAGGTACATTAAAAGGCTAGCAGATCCTGTCCTGGTGGCAGACTGTGCTGACCATGATGAAACCATTCTAAGATTAGCCTTTTTTGCAGCCAAAGAAAATTACAATGCTCTAGTGGACGTTGATCTTCGATCCAAGAAAGTCAAAGTGGGGGGGTATCAAACCACGATCTGGTCCGGATCCGGAGTGCCGGCTCAGGTGGATGCCAGTCGGTTAGTCAAAGACCGTTCGATCTGGCAAAATCCAAATTGACCTCTATTTTAAAAGGTATTTTTTCGGGGAGTTCTCTTTCCCCGCGGTAGCTCGTCGACGGAGTTCTATCGCTCAAGAATGGCAGTGACTCCCATGCCGCCCGCTGTGCAAATAGAGATCAATCCTCGGCCACTGCCTTTTTCGTGAAGTTGTTTGGCCAGGCTCGCGACGATTCGAGCCCCCGTTGCTCCAAAAGGATGTCCCAGGGCAAGACTTCCCCCCTTTACATTCATTTTTGCTGGATCAATAGAGCCCATGGGTTTATCGCGACCTAAAACACGAGAGCAGTATTCGGCGGATTCCCAGGCCTTCAGAGTACACAGAACTTGACCGGCAAAAGCTTCGTGAATTTCATAAAAATCGAAATCCTGAAGACTTAAGTTATTTCTTTTGAGCATCTCGCTGACAGCAATTGTTGGGGCCATCAGCAATCCTTCCCCATGAACAAAGTCAACAGCCGCCACCTGGGCATCTTTAAAGTAGGCCAAAACGGGGTATTGGTTTTGCTGGGCCCAGTCTTCGCTGGCCAACAGCACACAGCTGGCCCCATCAGTGAGTGGGGTGCTATTTCCAGCCGTCAATGATCCTTGGCCCGAGCGATCAAAGGCCGGTCGCAATTTGGACAACTTTTCTAGAGTCGTATCTCCGCGAACAAATGCATCCTTTGTTAATCCTTTGAAAGGAACAACTAGGTCGTCATAAAATCCTTCGCGATAAGCTTTGTCCGCATTTTGGTGGCTTCGTAAGGCCAACTCATCCTGGTCCAACCGTGAAATTTTCCATTCTTTCACCATGCGTTCTGTATGTTCGCCCATTGATAGCTTCGTTCGAGGCTCCATCACCGCTGGAAACTGAGGAAAGAGGTCTCGGGGTCTTAGGCGAAAAAGAACAGACAGCTTTTGAAGAACAGTTTTTGCTGTTTGAAGTTCGATCATTTTCCATGCGAAAGATCTTGGGAATGTGATTGCGATGTCACTGTTGGTGTCACAACCACCAGCAATGGCCGTTTCCATTTGTCCGGCAGAAATTTTCAAAGCTAGTTGCCACGTTGTCTCCAATGAAGTTCCACAGGCCCGTTGAACATTGTAAGCAGGTGTGTGCGGGTGAAGGTCTGTTTTCAACACAACTTCTCTGGCAAGATTCCAATCCGACGGATGAATCATGACCCCACCCACGGCGACGTCACCGACGATTTTATTTTTTAAAGAAAATTTTTCGATCAGTCGTTGAAAAATAGGAACAAGTAATTCCTGGTTGGTGGTTCTTTGATAGGTGGTCATCGAGCGAACAAAAGGGGTTCGATACCCACCCAAAATTGCTACCTTGCGCATAAATACCTCCGTGGGGTCTCGTCAATTCTAACTGAGTGTCGAGTTCTGGTCGAGCCCTGTTGTAGTTTCCGAACTCTCGGTGTGGACATATTTGCCAATACAGTCTTGTAAAGATTTTCGAGTCACCGGCTTGCAGAGATAGTCGTCAAATCCTCCGTCTAAACAACGTTCTCGGTCGCCCTTCATGCCATGCGCGGTCAATGCCACAATGGTTCCATGGTACTGATTTTGGCGCAGTTTTCGAACGGCCTCAAAACCATCCATTTCGGGCATCTGTATATCCATCAAAACCAAGTCATAAGGATCTTCTAAAATCATCTCGACGCCGTCTTTTCCGCTACCGGCGGTATCTACCTGCACATCGATTTTGGCTAAAAAGGCCTTCACTAAGGTTTGATTGTCTTCAGAATCATCCACGACCAATATCCGCCTACGCCCTTTTTTAGCCAAAGCAGATTCTCCTTTTCCTGAAAATGGAACCATGGTCTCTGATTCAGACAGGACCCTTGGATTTACATCAACATTGATGAAAACCCTGAATTGGGACCCTTGGCCCGTATGACTGGATTCCAGGGAAACATCCCCACCCATGAGTTTGGCCAATTTTCTAGATAGAAATAGACCCAAACCTGTTCCGCCAAATTTTCGGGTCATCGATTCGTCAGCTTGCACAAAGGGTTCGAACAAGCGCTGAGCCTGCTCGGGTGTTATTCCAATGCCTGTGTCGCTAATAATGAAACTCAAAACCCCGGTAGAATCACTGGGCGGAGATTCCCGAAAGTCCACCAAAACTTCAATTCCACCTGCCTGGGTGAATTTAATCGCATTGCCAATAATGTTGATCAAAATTTGTCTTAGCCGCAGGGGATCCGTGAAAACAATGGGAGGAAGATTGGAAGAGACTTTGACTGAAAAACTCAGGCCTTTTTCCGCCGCCTGATTGGACAACAAGGAGACCACCTCATCAATTAAATAGGGCAGAGAAAATTGAACCTTTTCAACTTGAATATGATCGGACTCGGCTTTTGAAAGATCCAAGACTTCGTTGACGATTCGTAGAAGCTGCTGTCCGTTGGTGACAATCTTGCCAATAAAGTCTGCCTGTTGGGGTTGAAGATTATGTTGGTCCAAAACCAGTTCGGCGAATCCAAGCATAGCGCCCAAAGGAGTGCGAATTTCATGGCTGATATTCGCCAGAAATGCACTTTTGGCCCGACTGGCTTCGGTTGCTTTGGCATAGAGTTTGGCATTCTCGATGGCAAGGCTTGCTCGCTTTGCAAGATCTTCGGCGATCGAAAGATCAAGTTCGTCAAAGAGAGAATTTCCATCTTTTCCGATAAAGCTCAGAGCACCAAAAACCTGGTCATGATAAATCATCGGAACGATCATCATACTGAGAACTTGAGCCCTCAGGATGTCGTCGACCACTTTTGTCGATGGAACTGTATCCAATAAAAGCTCTCTAGAGATCGTGGAATAAATTTTAGGTGTCCCACTTGTCAGGACAGTGCTGACCCGATCCCCCGGAGACGTGTTGATTTTGGTTCTGAAATGCTCATTGGTACCCTCGTGGTCGGTCAGCGTTCGTTCCAAGCTTTGATCCTGAGGTTCGAAAAGATCAATGACACACCAACGGGACATGCCCTTGGTGATAACCTTAGAAAATGCATTGGTCATCTTGTTAATATCCAATGAAGCATTGAGGGCGGCACTAGCTTCGGCTAAAAAGGACAGACGCCAAGCGCTTTTTTCGGCCTCGGTTCTGGCGGCTTCCGATTGAACCAATTCCATCTTCTGTTTTTCAGCTGCCTTTTTTTGAGTAATGTCCTCGGAAATCCCCAGCAGATATTGAGCTTTTCCATTTTTGTCAAAAAGAGGTATTTTTTTGGTATGTAGGTACCGAATTCCATCAGATGTCGACAGCGGTTCTTCGGGAATATCGACCACAGAATGCGAAGCCAAAACCTGGCGGTCCTTTTGGGTAAAAGCCTGGGCTTGTTCAGGTGGAAAGAAGTCGAGGTCATTTTTACCCAACAAGTTGGCCCTGGATTGCCCAAGCAACTGTTCTCCGGCTTTATTGAAGCGAACAAATCGAAGGTCCTGAGCATCCTTCACGAAAATCATATTGGGAATATTCTCAATTACCGATTCGAGAAAGCTCTCAGATTCTCGTAATTTTTCTGCGACCTTCTGCTTTTCTTGAACGATTCTAGAGAGGCTGTCATTGGCACTGGACAGTTGTCGTGTTCGAAGCTCAACTCTTTGCTCCAAGCGTTCATTGGCATCGAAAAGATCTTCCTCTACTTTTTTCCGGATGGTGATATCAAGCACATAGCTGACGATCAAATTGTCTTCGGTCATCGAGCCGCCAACCAAGGCTGAGACCAGGGTCCCATCAGAGC
>PEZR01000075.1:177-1633 GCA_002773975.1 Bdellovibrio sp. CG10_big_fil_rev_8_21_14_0_10_47_8 | reverse complement strand
GGTCAGGGTTCCTTTTTCTAAATCTGTTCTGTTTGCGCCCAGGAGATTCAAAAAATAGTCGTTAGCGTCGACAATGATTCCGTTGGGTTGGCTAAAACAAAAGCCCACCATATTGGACTCGAAAATCTTTTGTAAACGTTGCTCATTTTGCCGAGAGAGACTTTGTGACTGTCTTAACTCCTTCAAGGCACGACTCTTTTTTTCCCGAGAGCTTCTCAGTTGGGCGCAGATAAAGATCACAACCATACTGTCCAGAGCAAAAAACATCAGTCTTACGGCCCATACTTGGGCAGAGATCTCCATCCCCCAGGACGTGGTCATAAAATAATTGAGAATAAAAACCACCGATAGAGCGGTTGCTAAAATGCCATAGAGAGTCCCACCACACCAAGCGCTGGCCGCAATCGCTGTATAGAAAAGTAAGATGGGGCTATCGAGATGAAAAAATGAATTCAGAAAAATTTTGAAATAGCCAATGGCTAGGACAAAAATGAAAGTTAAAAATAGGGGTCTCCAGCGGGAATTAATCACTTTCGGAGTTCTATCCCAGGAGGCCTAGTTTGGGAAAGCATTTCAAGCTCTTGATAATCACTTAATTTTCGTCACCTTTCGCTGTTTTAGGGGCTGACGAGGGACTTCGAGTGGCGTAAATGCAACTGTTCCGTTAAGGCTGTTCTTGCGCTTGATTCAGGCCCATTTTTATGGTTTTTAGAGGATTCGCCCGGGGAGGCCTTGATGACGCAGAAATTCCTATTTTTCATTTTGTCTTTTTTAATTTCCTCTTCCTCGGCCTGGGCGGCAATCCACCATACCCGCTGGACCCAACAATATGGTCTGACGGGGCAGTTACAAACTCTGTTGCCAAAGTTAAATCATGAAACTGGGTCTCAGATGACGGCCAATGATTTTTCTGAATTTGAAAATATTAAACTGGCCCACTACCATTTCGTGACCTATCGGCAGCTTTTTAAGGGTGTGCCAGTGAAGGGTGCGGTGATTCGGACTTGGGAAGATCTTCAGACCGGTCATTTGGTTTTAATGGAAGCTCATCTTGAGGATGGTCAAGAACAGCCCCTCCGCTTGAGCTCTTTGCGTAAACATCAAATGTCACTGTCTCGTTTGCAAAATCGTTTGTCGGTGAAATCGAGCTTCAATCTCTTGGCGCGGCAAGCTGTTTTAACGGATGATCTGGATTCAAAGGTGGCCAATGTCCAATCGGAAGACCAATGGAACGGCAATGACTTGGAAAGAGTGATTCGAATTTCGGCCGGACGCGGGTACCACACTTTTGTATACTCTCATTTTACCAAAAAACTGAAAGTGAAGACGTATAAGGAATATCCTCGGGCAGATATTCCCGCCTTGGTTTATCCAATTTATGAAGAAGCCGAAAAATCTCATGCGATCCAAAATCGAACTCCAGCGTTGTTGAAAAATCTGAATGCTTGGCGGAGAG
>PEZR01000075.1:0-147 GCA_002773975.1 Bdellovibrio sp. CG10_big_fil_rev_8_21_14_0_10_47_8 | reverse complement strand
AATCACGGAAATATCTGTACAGTCTTTTGGACGAAGACAAGGGGCTCACTCCGGAAGGGCAGGCCGATGGGTACTGGTCTTTCAGAAACTTGCAAAAAACGGCAGGTTTGATCCATGACAGTTTGGCATTAATGCCAAACACCATCG
>PEZR01000096.1:13687-14223 GCA_002773975.1 Bdellovibrio sp. CG10_big_fil_rev_8_21_14_0_10_47_8 | reverse complement strand
GATTCCCGGTCAAAGGCATGAATGTCATAGTAGCGATCTGCCAGCTCGAGCGCCATTTCACAAGAGGTCGCCAACCCTGTCGTGAAAGCGACGCGTAGACTGCCATTCGCCGGGACCCGAACATGGACTCTCAAGGAAAGGATTGGATCAATTGTAGCGCCTGAGGTGTTGGACAGCACTCCGTCGTCGGACAACGCCAAGGAATTCTGGAGTGTACGCCCCCGACCAATGAACTTTGCCCGATCCGTTTCATATTGAATATCAGAAAGCATTTCTCCGTCGGTAACAACCACATGGAGCCCCCAACATTCCAAGTCCTGGGCAGATCGTTTTCTTCGTTTTGCCAAAAGAGCATTTCTGGAGGAAACAAATTCTGTTTGAATAAAGAGCTTACTGAAGGTCAGATGATCTAGATCATTGTTGGGAAGACCCAGCACCGGCTCTAAATAGCTCGTGAGCTCGAGAACATGTGGCTCATCCGAATGATTCGTCAGCGTGACATACCTGATCTCGACATTGTCCTCCGGCGCCACCAG
>PEZR01000096.1:13045-13661 GCA_002773975.1 Bdellovibrio sp. CG10_big_fil_rev_8_21_14_0_10_47_8 | reverse complement strand
ATTCGACTTTTTCTTCCCCGAATGAAACCTTGTATGATGCTGGCAAGTTGGCCAGAGGCAAATAGCTCGTCGACCATATTTTGTCTTCAGTCAGATCTCTGACAAAAATAAAGCTTCCGCTGTTGTCTCTTGTTGCGTCCTCTTTCCACCGAGTGACCGCCAAATCATCACATTTTGAATACCCCCCACCCGCTGTCGAAATCATAATTGAATAGTTCTGATTGGAAAGCAGATGAATCCGGGGAGTTGAGCTGTCCGGATTACTGTAGTGTTTTATCAGAGAATGAGCCGAAGGCTGGAACTGGGTTTCAAGCTCAACCTCAGACGCTTTTGGCGGAGCCAGCGCGACTCCCTGAGGAACCCGCTCCTGCAATAGCAATTGCGTGGCTCTTACTCGCGGATCGCGGTGAAATCGATCTTGGACAATATTCTGGTGAATCACATTATTGATAGAAACAAGACTCATTCCTTGGTGATGCGCCATAAAAGACTTTACGATCGCAAACTTTTCGTTCTCCGGCAGACGCTCTGGTGTGTAATCCACAGATTCAAAGAAACCAAAGTTCGTTAAGAGTTTTTCTTTGATCAGTCTTTTTAAATTCTGAATGGCAGCCCC
>PEZR01000096.1:0-12983 GCA_002773975.1 Bdellovibrio sp. CG10_big_fil_rev_8_21_14_0_10_47_8 | reverse complement strand
CCCTCTTCAGTCCCAGCCCAGGAATCCCGAACGGTCCATATTGATAGTTCAGTTGAAGATCTCGGGCGTTGTAGCCTGCTTCGGAAATTCCCCAAGCGACATGCCGTTCATTTCCATATCTAATTTGTCGGTCTATCACGGAATGAACAGTTTCATTCAGGAGGGTGTTTTCGTAACTACGCAAAACGAGCATCGGCATAAGATACTCAAACATGGATGCAGTCCAAGACACCAGCGCCTGCCCACTGGCAGTCGGAACCAGTTGTCGTCCCAGCCGAAACCAATGCTCCTGTTTGATGTCACCCTTTGCAATGGCAATAAAACTTGCGAGACGAGACTCCGAGCCCAAAAGGTCATAAAGACCAGTATCAAATTTTCCCTCACTGACATTGTACCCAATCGTAAATACCTCACGATCTTTTTCCAGCAAAAACTCAAAGTTCATTTCTCTAAATTTTCGATCCATAAACTGGGCGGCCGTTTGGGCTTCGTTCAACAGACTCTGAACATGAGCAATACTCGCTTCTAGCAATCCGCTAAACTTCGAGAGCAAAACGCCTATTGATGATGAATTATTGAAGGACCCCTTTGGCTTGTTCAATTGGATAATTGCTGCTCTGTAGTTTTCGATCAAGTCCGCAAATGATGTATTGCTATCCAGGGCATTTATTATCTGATTCCATCGGTTTGCCATCTCCTCGTCCTTTGAAATCAATTCCGCGGCCTGAGCAAACTCACTGGCGAGCCAGGGAGCTAAGATGCCGATATCTTTTTTTACTTCGGCCAGTTGATGGAGACAACCATCAACCAAAATGCTGACATCATTTGACTGTTCCAGTTCTTTTCGAAAGGCTTCAAATTCCTCTTGAATCGAGCTAAAGAGCTGCATCCAACTCGAGAACTTGTCAGGGGTGGGCCCCATGACCGCAGCCTTTATAGTTTCCAATCTTGGATTCAAATCAGACCTTTTATTCTCAACTGCGGCCAGTTCGGCCTCGATGACTCGCACCGAATCTTCTAAACCCTGTATCACTTTTGAATCGACAACAAAGGAGCTGCCAACCTCCAGGCAAGCTTCTCGGACTGCGATCAAATAGCCGGCCAAATTTCCACTATCAACGGTGGATACATATTTCGGGCTCAGAGCAACCAACGAATGGGTATCATACCAATTTAAATAATGTCCCTCATGCAACTCCAGCTTTTCCATCGTCGCCAGAGTAAGCTTGAGTCGACGAATAAATTTCGCTGTGCTCAGGTACCCGAAATCCCGAGCCGTCATCAGTGATAACATATAGAGACCGATATTCGTTGGCGAGGTTCGATGCGCAGTCACTGGAACGGGAAAAATCTGGTGATTATCGGGCGGAAGCCAATTGTCATCTGGACCTACAAATTTTTCAAAATAGTGCCATGTTCTTCTGGCAATTTGTCGCAGAAGGAGACGTTCATCATGAGAGAGGTGCCTTCCCTTTTTTATCAGACTACGACTAAGCCATCGCGCCGCCATTGGGTAAGACATCCATATTAAAATAAAACTGAATGCGACAAGCTCATAGCGAGGCAGACTGGTCATTCCCAAAATACCAACCGCAATAAGTCCAAATTCGGTAGGCCAAAAACTTTGCCAAATCGGATGTCGCTTTAATGAATTTTCACGTTCCGCTTGCGCCGCCGTGGACCACTCTAACAGTTTAGAATGTGAAATCAATTTCCGGTAAAAAACACGCCCAATGGCATCAAGATGAATGACGGCCTGGTGAGCTAAAAATGTAAAGTAGACAAAGATCTGCAAAAAACTATTCTTGGTTTGAATGCCCGAGGGTGATATTCGAAAAGAACTCTTTCCAAAACGGGCTTTTATACCCCCGATGATTGCTTGAGCCAAAGCGGGAAAAACAATCAACGTCAATGTGTAGACTGTCCATGTTAGTATTGATCCCGGCAGGAATCCGAACCCCAAAATAAGCAGCAGAAAGGTGGTCGGAGCTACGAGACTGCGTCGGAGATTGTCAAATATCTTCCATCTTGAAATAAGAGGCAGGCGATTCCGGACCCATTGTTTTTTCCCATTCTGGACAAATGGTAAAATCCACGGACTGATTTGCCAATCTCCCCGAACCCATCGGTGTTGTCTGGTAAAAAATGCGCGATAACTTTGAGGATAGTCATCCAACAGCTCGACATCGGTAAGAAGCGCAGCCCTTGCAAAAAGACCCTCAAATAAGTCGTGACTTAAAACGGTATTTTCTGGCACTCGATTATCTAGGGCGGCTTCAAACGCATCCACGTCATAAAGACCCTTTCCTGCGAAACATCCCTCGTGAAACAAGTCCTGGTAGACTTCCGAAACTGCGGTTGTATAGGGATCAATTCCGGTATACCCAGAAAAAATCTTTGAAAAACGGGATCTCGAGAAGCTCTCCAGCGAAATCCCCATGCGTGGCTGGAGAACACCATAGCCTTCAGTTACTCGTCCCAAATCTTTGTCGAAGACCGGCCGATTGAGGGGATGGAGAATTGTCCCAATCAATTTTTGGGCGGAATCTCGAGGCAGTTGGGTGTCCGCATCCAAAGTGATTACAAAGCGAATAGTGGGCAGGAGGTCGGAAGGAGCGGTCGCAATCGCAAATCCTGTATCCTGTGCCCCGCGAAGAAGACGGTTAAATTCGTGGAGTTTACCTCGTTTTCTTTCCCATCCCATCCAAATATTTTCTGAACTATTCCACCGACGATTTCTATGAAACAAGAAAAACCGGTCTTCACCCCGAGAAGCATACTTTTGATTCAAACGATCTATTCCATCCATTGCCGCCTCAACAAATTCGGAATCAGATGGCTGAGATTCACTTCCGCTGTCCGTAAAGTCTGTTAGCAATCCGAAAAATATCTCCTTTTCAGGGTTTCCCAGATAATGGATTTCTAACTTATCGATCAAATCTCGAATGACCTTCACATCAGTGAGCAAACATGGGATCACCACGATGGCTCTCGCATTTTCGGGAACTCCCGTGGACAAATCTAATTTGGGCAGATTTTTTGGAGGGATGAGATGAGTCAGAACAAGATTAGTCAGACTTAGCGCAAGATCACTCGCCGGAATAGAGACCAAACACCCGACACCCAAAATCGTTGGAAAAGAGATCCCGAGGAAAATTAAATATCCAACTGGCAATGCGAGTACTGCCGCAAAAAAGAGAATTAAAATCCCAAAATAGGTAATATTCTTATGGGAATGGGATAGATCAAAAATGCTACCCATTTTATAGTTAAAAATTTTTGCAAGCCTTGGAAGACCTTTATCGATAAGGTAGTATCCTACATGCGAACTTTTCGCATTGCCTTGGGAATCCGACGAAGGCCCCTGGGCCAAATGGATGACAGCTTCCGCAATTTCTGTCTGAGATACCCCCGTCTTTTTGCCAATCCTTTCGACCACGTGTCGATAGCGATCTCTTGTTAAAAAATCCATTTTTCCATAGATCGGATCTCTCTCTAAAATACGATCTACAAGACTTAAGCTCTCGAAGAATTCTTGCCAATTGAGACTCGAAACAAGCCGCATACTTGTAATAATATTGGCGACGGACACTTGATTGGAAGCTTGGCACTGATGCGACAGATGGACAGCTTGCTCGGTGGAGCAATCTCTCTCTAAGAGATGCTTCTCGAGGAAATCCAACGCCGGCCAGATCTCGGCCTCTTGATCTCGAAAACGTTTCGCGAGTTGAGCGAAATAGGCACATTCCGTCTGGATGTGTCCACCACAAGAACTGGAGATTTTTTGTATTAATTTTTCGGATTTGTTCTTATCAGAAATGCCTTCAAATATTTCATCCGCAATCTGATTGGCCAAATTTCTCTTTTTGTGATCGGCCAGTGTCCGCACGGCTAAACGCCGCAGATTTTCAACCAGCACCAGACGTAGTGTGATCGCCAATGCCCAAAGCTCCCCGATACTTAAAGGCGAAACCTGTTGGTATGATTGAACAAATCTCCGGATTGTTTCGGGCTCCAATTGACTGTCGGTATGAGCGACAAGCGCCAAAGAAACAGCGTATATCCGTGGATATCCAGCCAACTCTCCCACTGCGATCTTCGGTAGCTCCTTATAAAAGGACACTGGTAGGTCTTCTTGAATTTCTCGGAGTTGCTCTTCGACAATATGAAAATTGTCGGTCAACCACTCCGCTGCGGGCGGTATGGTCTCTTTGCTGTGAATGGCCTCAGAAAATGCACGATAGGAGGCCAAAAGCTTTTTCCCATTGTCTCGCATCCTGGGCAATAAAGGCTGGGTAATTTTGGGGTCATCGCTGACCTCAAGCTCGCGGGCCAGGTAGACCGCATAGTCTTCCAGGCGCTCGACACTATAGATTTCCCCTTTGATCGAGTATTCGATTTCTTCTTCAGAGAACTTCAATGGGCGTTCTTCCCTTAATAAAATTAAAAACGGACAATTGCCCCGTTGATGTCACATTTTCACCCGTCAACCAGACCCATCTCTTCTGAGGCCAGCACTCGCAGGTCCTACACATGAGGTGAGCACAGAACATGCCAATTTTGTTGTTTATTGGTTCTTACTGCTCAGTTAGGCGAGATACACCGATCACGCCTTTGATCTTTTGCAGATCATAGATGACTTGATTCAACTGCTGTGTGTTCCGAACTCCGACTTCAAAGGTGGCAACAGCTTTTTGATCTCTGGTAGTTCGTACTTGGGCGTTGTGGATATTCATTCCTTGGGTTGAAAAGGCTTCGGACATGCTTTTCAAAAGACCTGGCATATCTTGAGAAACCACACGCAAACGCACGATGCGTTCCTGGCTGCCTTCTGCGGCGCCGGAGGTCCAATCAACATCGACTTTTCGCATTTGATCAAACTCAAAAGCTTTTCGACAATCCGTTCTGTGCACCGTGATTCCTCGCCCTCGGGTAATGAACCCCACGATGGGATCGCCGGGTATGGGATTGCAACAACGGGCATAGTGCACCAAAACATCATCCATGCCACTGACGGCAATCAAAGACCCAGACTTACGAGCCTTCTGCGTCGCGGACTTAAAAACATTTTGCAAGAAGGAGCCCTGCTTGTCTTTGGCCTCTTTCTCTTTTCCATCCGCTGTCTGATTCACCAGTTCTGGAGCAATCTTTTCAAGCAACAACCGTGGTTCCAGTTTTCCATATCCCACACGCACGAGAACTTCGTCATCGTCATGGATGCCATGGTCCTTCTTGAATTTTTCAAAAAGCTCCCCTTTTAAAAACTTCAAACTGGCAGCACCGAACTTCCGAAATTCTCTCTCGACCAGCTCTTTGCCAAGAGCATGCGATCGTTTTCGCTGCTCCTCTTTCACAAAAGCGCGGATCTTTGTTTTCGCCTTATTAGTGACGCAGATCTTGAGCCAATCCTTCGAGGGAACTTGAGTTTTCGAAGTTAAAACCTCAACCGTGTCTCCATTTTGCAGTTGGTATTTAAGCGGCACCATCTTGCCATTAACCCGGGCTCCAACAATGCGGTTTCCAAGTTCTGTGTGAACAGAATAAGCAAAGTCGATCGGAGTTGCTCCGTCCGGAAACTCTACAACTTCTCCCTTGGGGGTAAAGACATAAATTTCACTTTCAAATAGATCTGTTTTAACAGTGTCCAGAAATTCATCCGAATTTCCTACCTGCTGATGCAGAGACACCAGATCCTTGAGCCAATCAAACTGCTCCGAGGTTTCTTCGGTTATTTTTCGACCCCGCTCTTTATAGCGCCAGTGCGCCGCGATCCCTCGCTCAGCAACTAGATGCATTTCTCGAGTTCGGATTTGAATTTCAATGCGCTCACCGCCGGGCCCCACCACCGTGGTGTGCAGGGACTGATAGTTATTGGCTTTTGGCATCGCGATAAAATCTTTAAAGCGTCCTGGAATCGGTTTGTACAAAGAATGCATCAAACCCAAAACTTCGTAGCATTGGGGAACCGTCTCGACGATCACTCGGAAAGCGAGAACATCATAGACTTGTTCATAATCAATATTTCGAGAGGCCATCTTTCGATAGATGGACCACAAGTGCTTTGAGCGACCTTGGATTTCAAAAGTCTTCACTCCGCCTTTGTTCATTTCCTGGCTGATCATTCGCTGGACATCTTCGATGTAGTTAGCCTGATCCCGCTCTTTCTTCTCTACTTTTTGCTTGAGTTCATAGAACATGTCCGGTCGCAAAAACCGAAAACTCAAGTCTTCCAATTCAATTTTTAAAGAACTGATCCCCATCCGACTGGCCAAGGGACAATAAATTTCCAAGGTCTCCTGAGCAATGCGGGCCTGCTTTTCATAGGGCATGTGATTCAGAGTTCGCATGTTGTGCAGGCGGTCCGACAGCTTCACCAAAATAACACGAACGTCTTTCCCCATGGCGACAATCATCTTGCGAATATTTTCGCCCTGTTTTTCACTCGAAGTTTTAAACTTCATCTGCGAAATCTTGGTCACGCCATCGACGAGCATCGCAACGGTCTCACCAAACTCACGGCGAATGTCTTCAATCGTCGCCTGGGTATCTTCGACAGTGTCATGCAAAAGACCGGTGACGATGGAATCCAAATCCAACTTGAGGTCGGCCAAGATGCCCGCTACACACAGCGGATGAGAGATATAGGGCTCCCCACTTCGGCGAATTTGTCCAAGGTGGGCCTTCTCAGAAAAATGATAGGCTTTTTCGATCAGGGAAATGTCGGCACTGGGATAATAGGCACGGATTTTTTCAGTGAGCTCGTCAAGAGTCCGAAGGGGTTTTTCGCTGAGTCGTTCTGCTGCTGCAAATTCGGCCATCAGTTCCGTATCGGCCTCTCTCTGCGCTTCTGAGAGTCCAGCTAGACTGTGAAATCAGCCTGATTTCAGCCTCAGACTAGACCATAAATTCGGTCTTGATTCAGCTACTTATTCAGATCGGCTTCGATCTGCTGCTCTGGGGAGCCAAGTTCCGGAGTCATTTCGAAAATGACGTTTCCAATAGCCACTTCTCGCAAAGCACCAACAATGTACTTGTTGCCTTTGGTCGCGACTGTCAGGTCAGAGCCTTTCAAAAGTTGTTTCGCTCTTTTAGCCACCAACAGGACCAAAGCAAAGCGATTAGGAACTTTATCTAGACAATCTTCAACCGTCACTCGAGCCATGAGAAATCTCCTTCAGAGGTCTTCCTGCGCTGCCCTCAATCAATTATTGGGCGAAAGACGAGGTTTAAGAACTACAGCTATGTTAGCAATTCTTCAACGATTTTTTTGAATTTCGCATAAGAGGTGTGAAAATCGTCATTGACGATCTGAAAGTCAAATTTGTCTGCAAACTGGATTTCCTTCTCGGCATTCGTCATGCGCACTTCCAGGTCCGCAGGCACCTTGCCATCTCGCTTTATCACCCTGCGTCGGAGCTCGTCGATACTCGGTGGAAGGATAAAAATGGACTTAGATTCCGGGTACTTCCGGCGAAAGGTCTCTGCCCCCTGAACATCCACGTCCATGATAATGCATTGATTTTCGCTCCAGGCCTGTTCCAACTGCTCCAAAGGCGTTCCATAAAGATTATCGTGAACCCGAGCCCACTCGACGAAAAAATTCTTTGCCAAAAGCACTTCAAATTCAGTTGTTGAAACAAAATGATAGGGTTTTCCCGGAGATTCTCCCGCTCTCATCTCTCGGGTTGTGAATGTGACTGTGTCACGCAGCCGCGGTTCTTCCGCACAGATTCGCTCAACAAAACTGCTCTTCCCTGCTCCACTGGGGGCGGCCACGATAATCATTTTTGTTTTGAGCTGAGCCATCTGTTCCTACTGTTTTTTATTCCACATTTTGAACCTGCTCTCGCAGTCTTTCAATCAATGTTTTAGCCTGTACCACACTCTGAGTCAGTTTGGAAACACTGGATTTCGAACCAATAGTGTTCACCTCTCGAAGCAATTCTTGGGTATAAAAATCCAGTTTTTTTCCCTGAGCCTGACCTCGATGCAAAAGATCGCCATAGTTTTTAATGTGTTCTCTCAGTCGCGTGACCTCTTCATTGATGTCGGATTTTTCCAACTGAATAACAACCTCTTGGGAAATCCTTGCTGAATCCACTTCGACGCCGGCTAATCTCGTTTTAATTTTTTGTTCAAACCGAGCGAGCAAGGTTTTATTCACCTCTTCACGCAAAGAGAGAATTTCGTTCACTTCTTTCTCGAGTTCACCAATGACTCCATCTAAGTCCTTGCACAGGAACCGACCTTCCCGTTCTCTTTCTGCATCACAGGCCTTACAAGCCTTTTCCATGACTTGAACTAGGGTTTTTTTCTCTTTGTCGGTGACCTCACCAGAATCCTCCGTCTTGATCACATCAGGCAAACGAGCAATGATTTCAACATGAAGCTGAGGGCTCAATTTCAGCTCCTTAGCCAAGGCCTTATAGGCCGAGTGATACTTTTTTGCGAGCTCCTTGTTAACCACAAGATTTGCTGGAGAAGCGGCTCCTCGGACTCGACGACTGACAAAAATATCCAGCGTGCCTCGTTGAAAATACTTGCTGATCTGTTTTTTTAAATCTGATTCCATGCCCACATATTCTCGGGGCAAATGAAATCGAGTCTCCAAAAAACGGCCGTTAACAGCCCGAACGCTGACTTCGATTTGCGTGCTGGCTGCTTGTGCTTTTCCCTGTCCGAACCCAGTCATACTTTTCATGTTCTTATCCTTCATTGAAGCCATTGCTCAGTCAATTCTAAGGGTCCTAAGCACGACCTGAGTCGTGCACACATTCGGCTTTCTTTAATTTGCCCGAAAAGCAGACAATTTGGCTTCTGCAAGATCCACCTGTTCCCGAGAAAACCAAAACAACTCCGAATCCCGCTGAAACCATGTTCGCTGTTTTTTAACCAGCTTCATCGTGCTTTGAACAATTTCCTTCCATAAATCAAGTTCCGTCGGGATCTCTCCTCGTAGGAACCTGACACATTCACGGTAACCCACGCTGCTTAAAGGTGCCCACTCTCCATGCCCCTGATCAATCAAGACCTTTACCTCTTGAAGCAAACCTCGCTTCAACATCTCCGTCACCCGAACCTCGACCCGAGATAACAGGCAATCTCGCTCCACAGCCAAGCCTAATTTTAGCAGTGGATAGGGGAACGGGGTCTGCTGCTCGCGAAACTCCTGTTCAACCTGCGCTCTGGTTTTGCCATGAGATCTCATCATTTCAACAGCCCGACCCAAACGGTAATGGTCATTGATCGAGATTTTCTCGGCTGCGGCCGGATCTTTTTCTTGCAGCTCCCGATACAGACGGCCAGGCCCCACTGCCGTCGCCAGCTCTTTCTCCACGTCGGCCTTGATTTCAGGGTTCGATGCGCCAACAGGAAACATTCCTTTTTCAATGGCCTGAAAATAAAATCCAGTGCCTCCAACGACCAAAACAAACGGATATTGCCCTTTAATTTTTTCGAGAATTTCAAAAAAATCACGCTGGAATCGACCGGCCGTCATTTCATCCCCGACCGAAACATAATCAAAGAGAAAATGAGGAACTTCTTTCATCTCTTGGGGACTGGGTTTCGCCGAGCCAATATCTAGAGATCGATAAACTTGGATACTGTCACAATTAATGATCGCCCCAGAATATTTTTTAGCCCAGGCATGGGCAATCCCTGATTTTCCGGAGGCCGTGGGTCCTACAAAAAAAACAACTTTCACTGAGCTCTCCGTCAGAATTAAACGATCCGTCCAAAATCTTTTTCCATTTCATAAAATGGATAACTGACACTCACCGGCCGTCCATGAGGACAAAATGACGACAAGGGGAATTCATCCATACTGACCAGTAAAGACTTCATCTCTTCTGTGCTCAAGGGCTGACCAGCTCGAATCGCTGAATGACAAGCCATTGTCGCAATCAAATCACCAATGCGTTTTTCCAAAGCAAAACTTCCACTGTTTTGAACTAACTCATGGGCCATTTTTCTGAGAGCCTCGGTCAAGGCCGTTTCTTTCAACAAAGACGGCGCCGACTTCACTCCCACTGTCTCTGGCCCCAATGCTTCGACCGTCAATCCCAATCGGGCCAGGGACTCTTGTTGCGCAATCAAGGCTTCAACCTCATCCGGCGATAAATCAATGGCCAATGGAAAAAGAAACTCTTGAACTTCTGCCTGTCCACCTTTCCATGCGGACATCAATCGTTCGAAAATCACACGCTCATGGGCCGCGTGTTGATCTACGATCATTAAGCCATCCTTATTCTGAGTCAGAATATAGGTCAGGTTAGTTTGCGCAAGAACCTGAAACTGAGACCAATAGCTTCTCTGGTCGGACTTCGTGGTGACGCTCCCCGAATTTTGCTCCGAAGTCTCTGGAAGAACTGAGGTCACTGGTGGCCTAGAAAAAGAAGGCGGACGAAATGTCTTCAATGCCTCCATCACCCCAGAAGCCTCTTGGCTTTCCTTGGTCGCGTACTGAGTTCGCAGCAAATCTTCGGACTGAAACTGAGGTTGTTGAAAAAATTGGTCATTCGACCCGTCTGTCCGCTTTGTCGAGACCGCAGCTCCGGCGGGAATCCATGGCGCGGTCTCCAGAACATCTCGAATGGCTGCCTGTACAGCGCGAAATGCCAGGGATGGATCAGCAAATTTGACCTGAGACTTGGTGGGATGAATGTTAACATCAATATTTTCCGGAGAAGTCTCTACCCACACCACAGCAGAAGGGTACTCACCATGCATCAGAAGGTGACGATAAGCCTCCATCACCGCAGCTTGCAAGCTACGATCTTGAATCCAGCGATTCTGAGCGAAGAACCAAAGATCCTTTGCAGTTCTCTGCACAGTCTGAGGATCTGTAAAAACCGCATAGGCTTGTACATCTCCCCGAACAGCTCTTCCTTCAAAAACATTTTTCAAACCAAGAATTTGCTGAACCCGTTCTATTTTTGTTTTGGTCGCCGGCCAGAGATGAATCAGCTGTCCCTCTTGCTCCACATGGAATTGCACTTCAGGATGACTGAGCGCCATGGCTTTGAGCACCGCACGAATGCGGGTATTTTCCGCCGAAGAGCTTTTCATAAATTTTAAACGAGCCGGCACATTTGAAAACAGATCTTCGATTCCAACACTCGTCCCCGATGCACCACCAATCTCTTCGATCGCTTCGCGAGTGCCAAAATGACTGATCAGCCGAGCCGCATTTTTTTGACGATGTGGTTTTGAAATGAGGGTTAAGCGACAAACCGCCGAGATGCTGGCCAAGGCTTCGCCCCGAAAGCCAAAACTTTTCAAACGCCATAGATCCGTTGAAATTTTTATTTTACTGGTCGCATGACGATCCAGAGCTCTCCCAAGATCACGGGGATCAATCCCAACCCCATTGTCCGTCACGGTGACGTTGCGCCCCCCATCACTGAACTGGACACGAATTTCGGTGGCTCCAGCATCGAGACTATTTTCAACCAATTCTTTCACCAAATGCGCTGGGCGCTCAACGACCTCTCCCGCGGCAATCTGATCCACAACTTCGTCTGACAGAGATTCAATTTTAACAGGAGTGTTTTCAGTCATAGAAAAGGTCTCTCAAAGCTCGCCCACCTTGGCAAGATGAGAGTGATCGTCAAAATTGATATTGCAGAGCAAGCCCCCAGCCAGAATACTGAAGCTTTTCCCAATAGTATTGAAACTCGCCGCGAAGCGCAAATTTGCCAAATCGAAAGGCTGCCCCCAGGTTGAAGGCCGCACCCAATGCAATATCCTCCAGAGTATAGGGGGTCACTTTGCCACTTTCGTTCAATTCCACTTCAAAATGGGAGTACCGAAACATCGGACCAAAACCAAAATAGATCAACTGACCCTTACCCTGAGGGAAATACGTTTCAAAAAGACCATTTCCCATAAAGACCCAACCAGAAGCCCCCCGCCCGGTTCCCTTGTCATAGTATGACGGAGCGTCCGAATACATCTGCAAGTTAATTTCGGTTGGAATTAAACCACTGATCAAAAGATCCGAACCTGAAAACTTCGCACCAAAAAAACCGAGATTTTCTTTTGGTTGAGAATTCATTGTCTCTTCTTGAAATTGAATCATCGAGTACGACAGTCCACCGTACCGACTGAACTCAAAAGGACGATTATTTCGTGCTTTTTCCCGAGCGGCTTTTTCTTCTTCCCGTTTTTTTTCTCGGTCTTGTTTGACCTTATCTCGTTCTTTTTTTGCCTGCGCGTTCTTTTTTTCCGCCTCTTTTTGTGCCCGATCTGTTTTGAATAAAGGCTTCACATCCGTATCTGCGATATAACCCAGCACGCCTGGTTTAACTCGAATTTTATAGAAAGCTCCATTCGCCAGCCCCTTGGAAACGTCATAGGTTCCGCCGGCCCGCAATGTTCCAACCAGCGGCGCATCAAAATCTGCACTCTGGTAAACGGCGGCGCCTTCTTGAATCACCTGAGCCCGGTAAGGGTATGTTTTTGCGCTGACATTGGCGCTGGCCAAAATTACGCCACTGAAAATAAACCCAAGCAATGAAAAGCAAATCCGAGAATTCATCGGACCTTCAATATCCACACGCGATAAAGCGCTTCTAAGACAATTCGTAAAGACATTTTACTTTGTCCAACACGACGATCCTCAAAATAAATGGGAGACTCAACCCCTCGGCAGCCCGCTTTCAGCGCCTTGTATTTCAACTCGATCTGAAAGCTATAACCATTGGACTTAACCCCATCGAGATGGATTTTTTCTAGAACTTCTTTTTTCCATGCGTTGAAGCCCCCGGTCCAATCATTCAGAGGGAAACCCAAAATACAACGGGCGTACAGCCCCCCACCCCGGGAAATTATCTTGCGCAATAATCCCCAATTTTTTGTCCCGCCACCGGCGACATACCGTGAGCCAACGACAAAATCCGCGTTCTCCAAATCCTTCAAAATTCCCTTGAGATCGATTGGCCGATGAGAAAAATCGGCATCCATTTCAACAAGGACATCAT
>PEZR01000095.1:14143-17311 GCA_002773975.1 Bdellovibrio sp. CG10_big_fil_rev_8_21_14_0_10_47_8 | reverse complement strand
CGAAACATCTGATAGGCTGAACGACCAGGGCCCGCATGAGCCACTTCAGAATGGTCAAGACTCGAGAACAACGGAGAACGGCTCTCCAGAAAACTGATTTGCAGGACGCTTTCTTGAAATCTAAGCTCGGTGTCTTTTGTCAGGCAAAGCTCAGTACTTTTTCCCATGTCTTCATGAACAGTGTTGAGATCAAGATTGATGTAATACCATTTTCCATTTCGAAATTCGAAAACGCCCTGAATCCCACGGATCGAAGCATCCGCAGTGCGAAGGTCGGCATGTTTCGATTTTCCAAAGGTCAAGGTCCCTTGTTCCGATCGAAGCTTCCACTTTTTGATGAGGCCGTTGGAGCCTCGTTGTTCTATCAAAAGATTCTGCATGTTTTCCTCATCTCACATACTGAGCTGATTCGCGAATTTTGCTATCCATATCTTTTTGAACATCATAGAGAGGGATAAATTTGATTCCTCGTTTTTGCACCAGATAAGCGCCATCTGGATTACGAACTGTTCCTTTAAGATCAATTTCAGAAAAATTCACTTCCTGAACCTTGCGAACAGTCTTTGTCTTCGCCAACGCCATCGAAGGAGTGAGCAAAACGGCTGACAGAATCAGCCTCAGTAAAGAGGGGAGGAGCGGGTGCTTAGTTGTATTTTTCATTGATGACCTCTTGGGATGTAACGGCTCGGCTGGCTTTTGGTTTTCCTTTTAAAAAGTCCAATTTTCTTTGGATCCATTCCTTGGTGTCCGGCTGTCGAGTCAGTTTCAGTGCCGACTCATAAGCCTTCATCGCTTTGCTCGAGTCAAATCGGTAGATCTCTTGAATTCGGGCAATCTCAAGCCAAAGATCTGCTGGGTTGTTTTCCAACTTTAAATTTTCCTCGGCTGTTTGAATGGCCAGATCAAATTCTCCTTTTTGAGCCAAACATTCGCTCAGTACGGGAGCTAAACCCTGACGGGACAACATGGCTTTGTCTAGTTTCGCAAAATCTTCGACCACGGACAAGCAATCTTGTTGCGCAAAACTGACCACTCCATGCATCAGTGTTGTTTCAGGAGTGATCAGTCCTGAATCATAAGATTTCAAAAACATTGAGTTCGCTTGGGCAAAGTCTTGATGTTGATAAAGCATGCGGGCTTTTTGATAAACTAAGAAGGGGAGATCTGAAGATTTCTTCATCGCAAGCTCAATCAACCAGAGGCCTTTGTCGATTTGCCCCTGCATTTCAGCAGCTAGACTCATGTAGAATACTCCCCATGCGGACTGAGGGTTTTGTTGGGTCATCCACAGAGCCAGTTTCTCTGTTCCTGCGGCATTTTTTCCGATCACACAGATGTTGGCCTTGTTGATCAGTTGTGGGATCGAAAGGTTTTTATCGCTTTCGCTATTTGAACACTTCTCGGCTCTGGCAGAAGACGGAAAACGACTTACTTTTTCCAGCGAAGCTTCTTTCATATCGACCGAGGAGGGGACCGGCAAATAGGCCTTCAACTGGTCCAGCGCAAGGGGTTCAATCCAAGGCCTGACAGTTTCTTCGGCAGGAAGATTGCTAAAGTCTGCGACATTTGAACCCGTAGCCTTTGAATCTTTGGCTAAATTTTTCAATTGTTTATCTGTTTCAATTTTTTTATCTAAAATGGGGGCCGTCAGTTTTGCCAATTGTTCAGCCAAGAGTTTTTTGTCTTCATCTGACAGTTGCGCTTCGTCTTTCAAAATTGGATGACCGACGGTATCGACATAATTTGTATAGATACGGTTGAGACCCTGCAGGGCCTCCAGTTTGGTGTTGGGATCGTTCGCTACTTTGGCAGAGGTTAGAAATGCGGTCTGAGCCTTGTCCAATTTTTCAGTTTTGATGCCAAGTATCAGCGCCAGTTTTTCAACAGTTGTTTTTGTTCGAGTGTCGACAAACTCTTTTTCCAATACTTTGGCTTGAATGAGTCGACCTCGGGCGCGGACGTCATCATCGATTCCAGAATCCGTGGCAACCAGGGGTTTGGCGGCGTTAAAGGCCTCGGCCATCTTTCCTTGCGCGAAAAGCTTTTCTACCTTTTTCAGCTTAATCTGTGAAGCCGCAGGTTCGTATCCCAAAGATAAAATTTTATCTTCGACTTTTTGATATTCAGGGGATCCCTCTTGACCCTTCATCGTCGAGAGCAATTTGGTGTAGAGTTTTCCCTGTTGGTTGGGTTTTGTTTCAGCCAACTGTTTTCGCAAAATGTCCTGAGCCTGTTTGGTCTTTCCCTCGAGCATATAGAGCTCGCTCGCAGCCTCCATATATCTTTCACTGTCCTTTGGAGAAAGAGTCGAAATCAGATCCATGGTTTGGGCGGCTGGCAAAATCAAGCCAGCATCCGCATAGTTTTTTGCCGCATCCTTGAGGGCATCCAGGGATCTTTTGTCTTCTGGATAGTCTTTCGCATAGATGCGAGCGGTCTCTGCCCCATCAAATATTTTTCCATCGGCATAGTAAAGAGATAGTGCCTGCCAGAGAGAATCCTTGGCAAGAGGTGAGCCTTTGTTGTCGCGGTAGAACTGAACAAGTTCTTCTGCCGCCTTGGTTTTGTCACCGGCCTTCGCGGTCTCTTGGATCTGGTTATAGTTAGCTTCTCGGATAATTTTTGACAGGGCTGACTTTCTGGAATCATCCGTGGTTTGTTTGGAAATTTTTTCTGAGAAAGTCTTGATCGCCGCATAGTCTTTTCTGGAATTTAAGATATCCAGAATAAGATCTTCTGACTTTCTTTTGAATTCCCCAGCCTTGGGGTCCGAGGCCAAAGGCTTCAGCCATTTTTCGGCTTCCGCAAAGTTGCCGTGATCATAGGCGATAAACCCGATTTTGAATTGAATCTGCAGAGCATGTTCCCCGTGAGGATATTTTTGCAAATAGTATTTTCCAAGCTGAACCAGAGTTTCATCGTCATTGCTCTCAGATTTTTTCTCTTTGGCTTTTTCCAGTGCGACCAGGGCTGAGTAGCTCGAGTCATGGGAAGTTTTCGTGTCGACGGATTTCTGACTGACCAGGGCATATTGTTCCGAGGACAGGCGATAGTCCTTGAGCTGGAACAATAGCTCGGCATAGGCATATCGTGTTTTTGTATCTGGCTTAGTAGGGTCCTCTTCTTCGAGATGGATGCGAAAGGCCTGCAAGGTGTATTCGGCAATTT
>PEZR01000095.1:7880-14084 GCA_002773975.1 Bdellovibrio sp. CG10_big_fil_rev_8_21_14_0_10_47_8 | reverse complement strand
TTAACATTGGTTCTTGAAAAGTTATAGTCGCACTCAAGCTCGGCAGTGGTGGCATTTTCCCGGCGCCAGTCAGAATTCTTTTTGCAGACTTCGGCGGCCGCGATCAGATGTTTCAAAGATTGAGCTCTGTCTCGAGCGGTTTCATTGCCGTTGATCATGAGAAGCTCGACCTTTACTCGGTAAGAAGACAGAGGCTGTTTGGCAACAAATTCACCCAAGAAGATATTCATTTCTTTGTGACGCGAGTGAGAGTCATACAGCTTCCCAAGAGTGTAGAGACTTTCTCCAATTTCGTCGCCAGAGGCGATTTTTGCGAAGAACGAATAGGCTTGGTCCGCAGGTTTAGTTTCGCCGAAAAAGAGCGCCAGGTCGCGAAGGGACTCTGTGCGAAGATTGTAGTTCATTCTTTTGCCCTCAAGACGGCTTGGGTCTTGGGATTTGACGACTTGAACTAATTTGTCAATGGCCTCATCGTTTCTGTGGAGATTGTAAAGAGTCCAGGCTTCTTTGTACAAACCGTAAGAGTAGACCCGAGACTGGGGAAAACGCTCAATAGCTCGGAAAAAATCAATCGCATCAGAAAATTTGTGATTTTCGTAGGCAAGCTCACCCAAGGCCAGATAGGCGTCGGGGACCAAAGGGGACTTTGGATGCTGAGTGACCACTTTGTAATAGAGGGCATCCGCATTTTTAGACAATTTTAACTGTTGGCTTGCAAACGCATTGTTAAAGAGAACTGAGTCCATTTCTCGAAATTTTGGAAATTCTTTTTCAATCTTCGTATAGACTTGAACGGCTCTTTTCAGAGAGGCTATGGCGGTTTCATCAGTGACATTGGGGGGAATGAACTGGGCGGCGGAATCTCCCAGTCGAACCATGTCAAAGAAACGTCCAGATTTTGCTCGACGCATGTAGAGTTCCGCCAATCGGTACCAGAGGTCAGGCTCTTGGGGGGAACCTTTTTTCTTTTTGATAATTTTAATCAGGGCCTGAATTGCTTGGTTTTCTGTTTTTGTGATCAGAACTTCGCTCTGAAGAGATTTCTTTTGGTTGTCATCTTCATTGGTTGAATTGATTTTAAGTTCCGGCATAAGCCCACGACGCTCTTTCTCGGCTGAGAAAGAAACCATGGGCATCAGTACAATTGTAAAAATCAAAATTCTATGAAACATTCCCCACCCATTAACTGCGAAAACTTAGTTGCCGACCACCGTTGCCATTTTCATTTTTGGAAATCCTGCCATCGAGGCAGTATACATTACTTTTCGAAGGACTCCATATGATAGATTTTGATCTGCCTTGACCAG
The DNA here is from genome assembly GCA_002773975.1 of Bdellovibrio sp. CG10_big_fil_rev_8_21_14_0_10_47_8. Classification (GTDB taxonomy): domain Bacteria; phylum Bdellovibrionota; class Bdellovibrionia; order Bdellovibrionales; family Bdellovibrionaceae; genus 21-14-0-10-47-8. The sequence goes on along the minus strand of PEZR01000095.1, from coordinate 12,777 downwards.
AATCTTTCCATTCAAAATTCCAGAGTTTGCTCGTTTTGTCTGTGCTCCTGATTGGAAGTCCTCATCTTTTTGTTTCTCTTCTTTGGCGATACGACTGAGCTCTTGGAAAAGAGGAAGAATGAAATTGCTGTCATGAGGGTCAATGTCTTTGCCTGAGAACTCATCGTTTTGCAGGGAGGCAATCACTCGGTCTTCGATCTTCAATTCACTGCGAGTGAGGGAGACCTGCAAAGACATCACTGGATTCGCATCCGAGCTCGAAACGGGGAGAGCTTGACCCATGTCGGGACTGACTTGAATCTCGGCATTCGAATAGGTCTGCAATAAGAACACGAGCATGATCGTGAACATATCTGTCATCGATGTGATGTTCAGCGCAAAGGTGCTATTTTTGTGACCGTTCATTTGATATCTGCGTCGTCGGCTCATATTTACTACCCGTCAAAAATGTTGGTGAAGACGACATCTGGAAACATATAGTCTGTCATCACGGTCTTGTTTTCTTTGGCATCAAACAACGGAAACTTCACATCTCGGTCTCGGCTTTTTCTTGCTTCGTCGGTGATGTGAACCACGTCTCGATAGGGAATGTTGCTTTCCGGAGCGAGCTCAATTGAAAAGACCTGAGGATTGGCCAATTTCACGGCCTGCAGTTTCTTTTGCAGTTGATTAAAATCAAAAGCTCCTTCTTTCAAAGGAACCAGCTCTGATTTTTGCGTTCCATTTTTTGAGATCACAATCTCAAAACCTTGTTTGAGGTTGGCGCGCACTTGAATAGAGGTCGTTGGTTTTTCCTCTTGCTTCTGGACGGCCTCTTTCACCGCCTGTGGAAGCTCGGTTTCGACCATCATGACCTGTATAAATGCTGAGGACAACAAGAGCACCGGAACGAGCTTCACCATCACCGCCAATAGAGGGGCCAGATCAAGATCAAATTCGTAGGGGCTCAAGGTAGCCACTTTTTTCAAACGACGCATGGGTCACACCTTTCTTAAGATGCTCGATGATTCGGAGGGGGAGCTTTGCCTTTGCTGGCCAAAGAATCCTTACCCATTGAATCAGGATAAACATGAGACCGTGAGAGAGACGTCATCTGAGATCCCGTGAGAAGCTCAGTGAGCTTTCCACATTTCTCGGTGAGTTGCTCGACCAAAACATTTTGACGAGAAACCAAGAAAGAATAGAAAACCATGAGTGGAATTGCCACCGCGAGACCCAAGGCCGTCGTATACATGGAAATGGAAATCCCTGAAGCCAACAGAGCTTGTTTTTGTGATGGATCGGCCATGGCCACAGCCTGGAACGACAGAATCAAACCGTGGATGGTTCCCAAAAGCCCCATCAGAGTGGCGACGTTGGCGAGCATCGATAGATAATGAAGTCGTCGAGTGAGCAGTGGAACAGTTTCTGCCATGGCAATGTCATGCGCTTGAAAAATGGCATCGTCTTCACGGTCAGATTTTTCAAGAATATTTTTAAAGGCATTGGCCAAGGGTTTGCCATTCATTTGTGCGCAGAGAACCAAGGCCTCGTCGACCTTCTTGGCAAGAACCAGGGTTTGCACCTTGGTCATGAACTCTTCGACATTCATTCCGTATTTGAAATAAAGAACGTTGACACGCTCTGTGATGATGGCCAAGGAGGCCACTCCCAGCAGCATGATGCACCAACCGACAATACCGGCATCATTGATGAATTGAAGAATACTGTTCATGGTCTGCTCCTTCTTATTGGGCTTCTTTATTTAGCTTTAAACTCGCGAATCCATTTTTCAATTTGTTCTTCCCCAGCAGGGGAACGGCTCAAAAACTTCACGGCATAGTGAATTCCGGTGTCGTGCTGAATTCTCTGTTTCACCAGTCGTTTTGTTAAAATCTGAGCTGTGCAGTTAATGGCACAGTCTTTTTCATCTCGAGAACGAAAATGAACGTTGATGATATTTCCGGGCAAGAGCACGGGGTTTTTCATCAAAATCAGGGCGCCGCCTTCGCTGAGGTTCTCGGCAATCCCTTCCCACATGCTTTGTTGGTCATTTACAAAAACGGACAGATGGCAATTTACTCGTTCATGCTCTCGGCGGTTAAAAGCACCTTGAGATTTATTTTTGTCAGCCAGTTGGGCCAGACGGTCAGCGGAAAACTCGGGCAATTCACCCAGAGGGGTCCATGTTTCCATGTGGGTGCCCCAAACATAGTCAAAGGCAAAGACCAATCCATTTTGGGACATACGAATCATTTCTTCATAGGTGTAAGGCCCAAACTGGGTTTCACCTTTGAGGATGTGCCATTCATCGCATGTGGCTATATTTAAACTCAAACTCATAAATCCCTCTAGTTACTGGCTATGGCCGGTGTGAACAGAATTTGGATATTGTCACCTTGTGCAGGAACCGAAGTTCCATTGAAGGTCACAGACCAATCTGTGGCGTTGTAAGTCCACCCATTCGTAGCATCTTCTGGAATGTTCACGCCATTCACCACCACGTGCAAAGTAGAGATGACGGGTTCACGATTCAGTTTGAAAGTACTTGTCAGTTTAACAATCGAGTCAGAGATCAACTGCAGAGAATCTCCAAAGTTATCACACAAAGATGTTTTCACTCCGCCGGTCATATCCGCCAATTGGATGTATCGGCGACCGATGCGGCGTCCACCGTATGAAACGTTGAGGTTTGCTTTGCACTGAGTGTCTTTGATGCCGATCATGTTCACTGAGTAATTTCCAGCGCCAACAATCCCGTCCAAGTCATCTTTAAAGGACTGGACACTCAAGAGTCTCGGGTCTTGGTAAAGTTGATAGACACTGGTCGGTGAACCATTCACGGCGAGGTCGACTGGATCTGCATCCACTTCGTCATCATAGTCTCCGGCGACATAGGCCGAAGTGTTCGCAGAGAAATCGTCTTCGTCACTGACAACAATGATCGCTAGAATGGCATCGTTTCTGCGAAAGTCCGAATTGCCAGCATAATGCAAGAATTCATAAAAGCTCGAGAAAGCTCTTTCATCCCCGGTTCCAGTGGTTCCCAGTTTTGCCGATTTCAAAAAGACATCGGTCAGATTAGGGGTCAGAGTGTCCATGATATTAAAGCCACTGTCAGGACTGTAGGACCAGCCGACTGTCGCATTGCCGGTGATAGGTCCACGACGTGCCCTGCGGAGAATGTTTTTATAGTCCACATTCGACTGATAGGCGGCCTTCCAAGCGTCTGTTCCAGTGACCGCCATGTGAAAGTCATAATTTTTTTCCTGAAATTTAGTCACGAACGATTGAAAGCTATTGGTCAGGTTAACTTGAGAAGAATCCATCGAGCCTGAGTTGTCCACCACCCAGAGTACATCGATAGGGCGGGGAACATAGGTGCCGGATTGTTGGAAAGAAGACCCCGCATCTAACAGAGAAAAAGTTCTTCCGCCTTTTTCGCACGCGACCAAAGACACTGTAAGTCCCATCATGGGGATGAGGAGCTTCGAATTTTTGAACATAGGCCCTCCAGACAAAGGGGAATTCTTCCCGTACTTTGTTGCCGTCCTTATCAGTGTAATCGGGTCACCATCCAGTTCGGAAATTCGAGCTAAATAGTTAATAGCATTGATGAAAGTTTCCAAAAAGAATTGGTCGAGTCCAGCTAAGTATTGAACCCGACTAGACTTTCCCGTCAGAGGGCAGTTGAAGAAGATATTTGGAGTGAAAACTTGTTGAACATTCTTCCCCAACATCGAGAGAAAACGAGCAGGGAATTTTTAGTAAAGTGATCATCTTCCAAACACAGGGATTTATCGTGTCTCAAATTGAGAATAATTTAGTTTGCCAGAGGGAACTTTCTGCCGACAAAATAAACCATGGTGAAACCGAAAGCGGCCAAAAGTCCTTTGCAGCGGCAGCTCGAGCAGCAGCGATTTCTGCATGCGGTAGCCTATGTTCATCAGGCAGCCCCCAGTTTGAAGAAACTGACCACCAGCGAGCTGATGCATTTGAATCAAATATTGACGGGATCCAGTGATGATCCCTGGCGCGTCGGCGAGGCCCGGGTAGAATTGCCCACAGGAGATGTTCACGAATTCAACATCATCAGCAATTCAACCCTGATCGCCCGAGACATCTTGGGCGACGCCGTGGTAATGGCCGGAAATCAAAAAGTAATGGAAGCCGCTGCCAATGTTTATTCAAGGTTGGTTCTAGAACACCTCTTTAACGACGCCAATCGCAGAACTGCCGTCCTAGCCACAGTCTGGCTCTTGGGCGCCCACAGCCATGACATCGACGCCGAAGAATTATTGGCAGTCTCAATTGGAAATTTGAGACAGACCTCAGATCTGCAAGCACTTGTCGATAAAATTAAGAGTCTGTCTCGGAGGAATTAGATCATGGCGATCAGATTGCTACGTAGAAGCCGGGTAAGCCATGACAAAGTACTCACTTAAAAAAGCATCCTGCAAGGACTATGATTTTTTAAAAGACGTCCATCATGTCACTTTGAAGGAACACATTTCAAAAATCTGGGGCTGGAATGAGAGCAATCAGGACGATTTTTTTGAAGAGGAGTTTGCTTCAGGCCAGATTCAAATAATCAAGTTTTCTCAAGCTGATGTTGGTTATTTGATTCTTCATGAAGATACGAATTTGGTCTACATAGTTCAATTGTTGATCCTTCCTGAATACCAGAACCGTGGTCTTGGGTCTCAGATACTGAGGGATCTCATCGAGAAGACAAAAAAAATCGCCAGTCTTTAAAGCTGGGAGTCTTCAAAGTAAATGCTCGTGCAAAAGACCTGTATTGTTCACTGGGCTTTGTAATCTGTGAAGAAACCGAAGCGCATTACTTGATGGAGCGGTAATACTTTTTCCGAAAGTTGCGTTGTTGAAATTTTTTTATTGAAAATAATTTGACATCGAT
>PEZR01000095.1:3578-7874 GCA_002773975.1 Bdellovibrio sp. CG10_big_fil_rev_8_21_14_0_10_47_8 | reverse complement strand
CGCGCAGTTTTCGATCTGTCGAGGTTGTTCGCTAAATACGCGCAGGGCCTTGTTCCGGCGAAAATTATTTATTGCCGGCCCGACATGAGGGTTTGCAGTGCAAAATTGAATGAATTCATCGGTCTTTCAATTCGTGCAAAATCTCAAAAATGAAGATTTAAATTCCTGTGTTACTGTCCTACTCGGTTGCATACACAATTGGAGGTTTCATGGATATTTCAAACGACGAACTCGAAAGTCTTTTGCAGAAGAAGGTCGCGACAGAACGGCAGATCACCATCGAGATTATTCAATTGCTTGAACAAGTCTCAAAGCGACGAATTTATCTGGAGCGGGGCTATGGATCTTTGATTGAATATTGCATCAAGAAACTTGGCTATTCGGAGTCCGCGGCCTATCGCCGAGTGGCGGCGATGAAGCTTGCTCGGGAACTTCCGCAAATCAAAGAGGAAATTTCTTTGGGCCGAATCAATTTGGCCAATGTGGCAAAGGCTCAGACTTATTTTCAACAAGAGGAAAGGCAGGGCGATAAAATCTCAACCGCTGAAAAACGAAAAGTGCTTGAAAGTCTTGTTGGAAAAAGTGTTCGTCAGGCGGAGGTGATTTTTGCTGATCTCAATCCGGAGAGTTCTCGACCGGAAAAAGTTCGGATTTTGAATTCAGAGCAAACTCAGGTCACGGTGACTTTGGATGCGAAACTCATCCAACAATTGCAAGAGATTCGAGAGTTGATTTCGCACAGACACCCCTCTCTCGGTTATGCAGAGCTGATTGCTGTCATGGCTGAGATGTCTCTGACGAAGTTAAAATATTCTCGATGTGCCCAGCTTTCAACGAAAACGCGAAGCGCCACCGGCGCTGGTGGCGCGAAGCAGAAGCCAGTGGGAAAGCGCTTTGTTCCTGCGGCTCTTCGCCGGCAGGTTTGGCAGAAAGCTCACGGTCGGTGTTGTTATGTGGATTTGAAAAGCGGGAGAGTTTGTGGTTCTCGGTTTCAGCTACAGATTGAACATCGAATTCCATTCGCGAAGGGCGGGCGGAACAACATTGAGAATCTAGAATTACTTTGTTCGGCTCACAATCATTTGCGGGCTGTTCAGGTCTTTGGCGAACAAAAAATGGTCATGTCTATCTCTGGCGCCCAATAGAAACGGCAAACTAACTGGCGGACAAAGACGAGTGGCCCGCGTTCAGGTTAATTCTGATCGAATTCGGCGATGAGGATTTCGATATAAACTTGGGTGAGGTTCATGGCGATGTGGCGGGCTCGTGCCAACAAGGCATCCGGGCCCTTTTTCAAAGTGGATTGGAAATGCGTTGTGGCCTGTTCGAGGTTTTTTTGTAGGACCATTTTTAGCGCCGAGTTTTGAATGCTGGCGATTTTTTCTTGAAATTCTGTTTGTAGGGCTTCAAAGCCTTTTTCCTTTTCAAAGGCGCGGAGCATATCCAGGCTCAGGACATTTGTGGTTCCCTCCCAGATCGAGAGAACTTGGCCGTCTCTTAAAAGTCTTGGCAAACCGGTGTCTTCGACATATCCAGCGCCACCAAAACATTCCAGAGCTTCGCTACAGACGCGAACCACGGCCTTGCCGGTATACAGTTTTGCCAATGGCGTGAGCACTCGAAGCAGTGAGGACTCTTGCTCGGAGGCTTTGCCGCACTCGTCTTTTCCCAGCAGTTCGCAGGCACGCATCACCAAAAGAAAACTGCCCTTCCATTCGAGTTCCATTTCCAGCAGCGTTTGTTGATGTAAGGGATGATCAATCAAACGTTTTCCAAAGGCACTGCGCACATTTGAATAGGCCTGAGACAAATCAAGGGCTCTTCTCATCTGTCCGACGGCACAAATAGCGTTGTAGATCCTGGTGATATTGAACAAAGACGAAATTTTACGAACGCCATGACCTTCGCCCCCCACAAGCTGGGCCGGGGTGCCATCGAGAGTGAGCTCAGCGGTGGGGAGGGCCTTGGTGCCCATCTTGTCTTTCAGTCGATGAATCAAAATATTGTTCAAGGACCCTTGAGAATTTTTTGTTTCCAGATAGAACAGACTTAAACCACGGCTACCGGGTTCGGCACCTTCGATTCTGGCCAAGGTCATGGCCATGGGTGAGGTTGTTGCCGAAGTGAACCACTTGGTGCCGTAAAGCCGATATTGGTGACCGTCAAAGACGGCTTTGGTCAGGGTTCCGCTGACATCGGAGCCTCCAGTTTTTTCTGTCATCCATTGTCCAGAAGTCCAAAACTGCTGAGGATCTCTCGAGGTTAGATGTTGAAAGGCCCTTGATTTTAGCTCGGCATTTCCATAGAGCTCAATGGCTCGGGTAGCTCCATCAGTCATCGCCAGGGGGCAACTACCAAAGGCGCTGGAAGGATGATACAAATACAAAAGAGACATCTGAAAAATTCTCGAGAACTCGCCATAGGTTCGTTCATATCCAGCTGCCACGATGCCAAATCTGGCCGCCGTTGATTCCATTTGTTTCCAGCCATCAGCGCACTGAATTTCATCAATCCGTCGCCCCCAAGGATCATAGGGAATATGCCGGGGCGGATTTTTTTCAGCATCCCAGGCCCAGGTCAACATTTCACCAACCGCCAGATCGCCCAATTTTTTCAACTCGGGGGACACCGTTTGGTAAATATCTTTGGAAAGTTTCTTTTGTAGATATTTTTTTAAAAGAGGATCTGATTCAAAAGTGTTTTTTAAAGTGGGCGCAACTTGAAAGAAATCTTCCGAGATTTTTTCGCCCTTCGTGGATTTATTGTTCGTCTGGTTATTCATCTGACAGCTCCGCCCAGGTGATGCCATCGCCTCCTTGTTCGGGAGCCCCAGCCTTCCACTTTTTAACGTAAACAGAGCGTGAAAGGTAAGCTCGCACCGCTTTTTTCAAAGCCTCGGTACCATGGCCGTGGATAATCTTGATTCGATCTTCCTTCCGGGAGGCCGAATTGTCGAGCTGAATTTCCAAGCTTGAGATTGCTTCTTCCACCGTTTGACCACGAAGATCAATGGTCTTTTCCGCGTCGCTCAACGCTATGCTAATATGCTGTTGTCTAGCACCAGACTGACGAACCAGCGTCGCTGTCGAGTTCATCGCTTTTTCCGGAGGTCGTAAGTCTTGCCACGGCAAAGTCAAGCGTAGAGAGTTTGAAAAAATCTGAACCTCTCCCTTGCCATTGGGGGCACTCTGCACCAGGCCATCTTGATTTAAGCTCGGGACAAAAACCTTGGAACCAGCAGGATATCGTTTTGCAAAGTCTTCTGCAGATTCAATGGCCGCTCCGGCGCCTGGGCCTGGTTTGCTTTTAATGATCTCAGGCAGTTTCTGTTTGATGTCTTGCAAACTCATGTGGCGTTTAAAAGTTTGTTCGACTTTGGATTGTTGAATCAGTTCTTCAATCTTTTTCTCTGCTTGCCGCAGAGATTTCGCCAGCATGTCGTCCTTTTCTTTGTCGAATTTTTTAATCAAAGTTTCATATTTCTCGCGTTCAAACTGAGCTCGACGTTGTTCCTTTTTTAAATGATCACGCAAAGAATTGATATCCGACTTGAGTTGATCGATTTCTTCCAGTCCAGAAAGACGGGTGCGTGTTTCTGGGCTTAAGAGCAACAACGAGCGTTCGACGATAGAGCTGTCAACGCCCACTCTTTTTGCGGTTTGTATCGCCAAGGAATCGCCGGGGACTCCTTGCAAAAATTGGTAAGTAGGCCTGCCGGACTTGTTGTCATATTCCAAACTTCCATTGAGAACAGAGTCTTCTTTGGTCCATCCTGACTTCAGCGGGCCAAGATGGGAAGTGATCACACCAAAAACTTTGTTTTTTGAAAAGTTCTCGATGAAAGCTCGTGCCAGAGCGCTGCCTTCTTCGGGGTCGGTAGAACCACAGATTTCATCAATCAAGATCAGATTGTGAGTGCCCTTCTTTTTAGAAGCTTGGTCTAAAATTTTTAGATGCGCAGCAAAGGTGGAAAGTTCGTGATCCACACTTTGTGAATCTCCAATGGCAACTTGCAGATTTTGGAAAAAGGGCAGCTGAGAGTTTTCGCCGGCGCAGATCGGCAGTCCACAGCGCGCCATCTGTGCCGCAAGGCCAATGGATTTCAGCAGCACCGTTTTCCCGCCTGCATTGGGGCCGGATAAGAGCAAAATGGATTTTTCTGGATGAAGTTGAACACTGTTGGGAACCACCGGTTTTCCACTCAAGACCAATAAGGGATGTCGGACTTCATTGAGAAAAATATGATCGTCAGAAAAAACAAAAGCCTGTGCCTGGATACGCAAAGACCACTGGGCC
>PEZR01000095.1:1756-3557 GCA_002773975.1 Bdellovibrio sp. CG10_big_fil_rev_8_21_14_0_10_47_8 | reverse complement strand
CTGCCAGCGAAATCTTGGGCCAAACCAAAAAGATACCGAGAAAGATCCGTCAAGATTCTCTCGATCTCGTCTTCAATTTCTACTTCCACCTGGCGAAGGCGGTTGTTGATCGGAACGACCGTCTCGGGCTCCATAAAAACGGTCTGTTTGCTTTGCGAAGAACCGTGAATTAAACCCGGCATAAAATGTTGCATGCCAGATTTGATCGGAAGCACCCAGCGGCCTTCGCGGGTTGTTACATATTTGTCCTGCAAAAGATTGGTCATCTGATGATCATTCACAGTGCGATCAAGAGTCGTTTGGATTTGTCGCTGAAGATGTTCTTTCTCGCGAAACAAACGATACAATGTTTCGCTGGCATCGGATCTAATTTCCCCACCCGGTGTCAGGATCTGATCGATGGCAGAGACAGGTTCATTGGCTTTCATCAGATCGTTCACCAAAGACTGGCACCATGAATTTTCTAAGGACGACTCGGTGGTGGCGTGAGCGGCTTCTTTGAGGGCAATGATCTCAAGACAAAAGCTTCGCACATCTTTGATTTCAAGAGTGCGAAGAACTGCATTTTTTTTAACTCGAGAAAACCAAGGTTCATACAGATCCAAGGACTCCATAAAAGGGCGGGTGCCCATCTGCAACATTTCGGTGGCTTCCAGGACCTGGGTCAAAGAGTTTAAGGCCTCTTTTTGCGAAGGGCATTTTTCCAAGTTGGCAATGGACATGCGTGCGGGTCCACTGGTGGCGAAACCTTGGATGTTTTTTAAAATTTCAATCCAATCGAGGGCGTTCAATTCGAGCACGATTTCGTCCTAAGAAAATGGTCAAGGCCAACAAGAATGAAATCACCAACCAAAGCCAGGATCCGTATTTCGTATAGAAAGTGATCTCTGGATTTTTTTGATAGTGAATCGTGTATAAGCCATACCACTTTTGATCGATGGGTGAAAGCTCCAGAATCGTCCCATCGGCCAAAATCGCTGATGAAATTCCAGTGTTGGTGGAACGAATTAAAGGGCGTCTGTTTTCAATCGCGCGGGCCAGGGTCATGTAGAGGTGTTGAAAGGGTTCTCCGCGTGGACCAAACCAGGAATCATTGGTGGCGTTTATCAAGATTTGGCTCCCGAGCAAGGTGCTTTGAGCCGAGAATTGGGGATCGAGACTTTCGTAGCAGATCTGGGGGCCCAACTTGATGTCTCCTATCTGCATGAGAGTGGGGCCCGTGCCGCGGCCAAAACCTTCGCCCCCCGGATTGTACTTGGCAAGGATTGGAAACTCTTCGACCAAGGGTGCGTATTCGCCGAAAATGAGAAGCTGGGTTTTATGGTAGGGCGGAGGTGTTAGCTCACCTCGTTCGTTAAAAAGAAAAAGTGCGTTGTAGTCTTTGCGCCGCCTGACTTCAGGGCCATCTTTCGAGTAGGCCCCCAGGATAAGAGGTTTGTTTATGCTTTGCACAAAAGATCGAAGCTGAGCCGGATAAAACCGATGCTTAGCATGGTCATCGAGAAATTCAGGGAAGGCTGTCTCTGGCCATAAGACCAGGTCTGTATCTGGATGTTGATTTAACGCGTCACGGGTCAGAGAGTAAAACTGATCCATGATTTCTTGCTGATAACCAGCTCCTCGTTCTGCTTGGTATTTTTCAAAATTAGCAATATTGGCCTGCACAATCAGCGTTTTGAGTTCAGCATCCGAGGACTGCCACTTTTCTTGTCGAGTCTGTCCCGCGAAGTAAAACAACACCAGCAAACTTGAAATACCCGCGACCACAGCCCGTTTGCCGCCTTTGCTTTTTTGAAGGAAA
>PEZR01000095.1:0-1674 GCA_002773975.1 Bdellovibrio sp. CG10_big_fil_rev_8_21_14_0_10_47_8 | reverse complement strand
GCGAGTGAATCCACAGCAGCGTGTACCCGAGGTTCCAACGAAAAATGCTCGGCCAGAAAATCTCTCCCAGGACGAGAAGCAGGGCCCAAGTGATCAGAGTTGCGCCCTCGGACAAGGAAAATTTTTGCCGCAACCAATGTCCCAGCCAAAGAGAGAGCGGAATGTAAAGATGAACAGCCGCTGCGAACAGCAACAAGACAATGATGGCCACAGGCCACGGAAAATAGCCATAGGAGTGGGAGACAAAGGATATCCAATGAAATCCAATCAGGGTCAGAATGAATTGAGTCCACCATGCGCCAATAAAAATCTGTTTTCCAAATGAGGTTTTACGAAGAGCAAAATACCACAAAGGCATATAACAAAAGGCCAAAGCCCAAGGAGGAAACGGAATGTAGGTCGTGCCGATTAAAATGCCGGAAAAAATTGGTGCACGATAGAGCTTGAAAAATTTTTGGAATCGATCGATCATAAATATAGGCAAGAATACGATGTTGGAGAACTCATTGGAACAAAAATCAGTCGATCCAAAAACTGAGAGACCACAGGTCGGCCAAAGCCCCAGAAAAATGGTGCTGGGGGCGAATCTCTTGTCTCATTTCAATGTTCGATGTCCGGCCTGCGACAAACTTTTTCGGGTTGATTCGCGCGAAATTAAAAGCTCGTCGCCTTATTTTGATTGCACGGCCTGTAAATCTCGTTTCAGTTTCGATTATCCACCGGCCAATGTGAATAAAATTGAAACCTTTGTGGTCTCGCAAAAAGAAACTTTTCAGCTCACGGATTCTGTTGATCGCTCGGTGCCCCGGGAATTAAAAAAATGTCCCAAGTGTTCCTCTTTGAATCCTCAGTTGAGCAAAGAGTGTCTTAAGTGTGGAGTTTTTTTTGAACGGGTGGAGAGTCTTGGGACGGATGGCTCTTTGGGGGCGATTCCTAGCTTGGTTAAAACTTGGCAAGAGCTGATGAGTGATTATGACAATATTAAAAAACACATGGTATTTGTGAATCGATGTGAAGATTTGCAAGCATTGCCTTTTGCACTTAAAAAATATCAAACGCTAAAGGATGCTCAGCCCCAGGATTCTACAGCTCAGGATATGCTTCATCAGGTCTTGTTGAAAAATATCAAAACTCAGGCGCAGAAATTTTCTGGATATCAGCAGATTCACGACTCTGTTGGCAACACTTTGTCTAAGGTCAATTGGCCTCGAGTGCGCAAGGTCGCGCCTCTGGCGATTTCTTTGTCGATGGTTTTGATGGGTCTTTTTGTTGGCGGCTATCGCAACTTGGTTGGTATTGGCGCCGCCATGGCTTTTCTAACTTTGGGCCTTACGATTTTCATCAAAGGCCGCATTTCTTGGCAAGATTTCTGGTGAACAAGTATTAGTTCTTCTTAGGGCTCACGCGGGACTCAAGATTTTGAATCAGAGCTTTTCCAAAACGTGAAATTGTTTGTCCAGAATCCCCGCCCGCATTGGGATCCGAAGCAAAACTTCGCATATTGACTCCGTTGGCGGCAATCACCCCTGACAATCCAACACCTGAATCTAAAATCGTAACAGCTTTATAGAGATTCAACTGTTTTGAAGTCCGACATTTTGCCAGCAGGCTGGATTTTGAATCACCAGTGGATAGAATATATTTTTTCACATCTTCTGCTTGGTACTGTTCGCG
>PEZR01000124.1:22321-22934 GCA_002773975.1 Bdellovibrio sp. CG10_big_fil_rev_8_21_14_0_10_47_8 | reverse complement strand
CCTTTCCTTCCAACGAGCCTCCCGTAATAGTCACCTCGAGACCCGCTTCTATACGGGGAAGGTCCATTTCAAAAACATCGGCATACACCCAAATACTTTCTCCTGGCTTAGGAATTAAAAGATTAGATCCTGTCGTTGCGCCACCGGTATTTCGAAGATTTGAAATTTGTTTATCGGATAGACCTAATATTTTTAATCGAAGCTTTGCAGATTCTGCCATTCTTTGAGCTGAATGCTTTACATCTGCAAGGGGCGCATCCTTAACTCTTTCAAGCTGGCGAATGGCTTCAACATATTCATTTTGTGCTGTATAGAGTTCTGGATCAAATGCCACACGACCAGCCGCTTCGATGGATTTAAAAATAATTTTTTTTTGAACTAAACCATATTTTACGCCAATCATTTGAATTCGATTGTTTGTCAGCTGAAAAGAAGCGTGCCCATCTGGTGCCTGAGCAACTTCAGAAGAATCTTGAACTGACTCGAGAGAAGCTGTTTTTACTAGATCCATTCCGCAGATGGGGCATTTTCCTGGTCCCTCTTTTCGAATTTGTGGGTGCATTGGACAAGTCCATATTTCACTCTCGTGTTGATGAGTCAACGTGGTTTCTAT
>PEZR01000124.1:17332-22297 GCA_002773975.1 Bdellovibrio sp. CG10_big_fil_rev_8_21_14_0_10_47_8 | reverse complement strand
TGGTATAAAGGCCCGGCGCTACAAACTTCCAAAGTTGGTAAATCCAAATTGGACAAGATAAAATCACACCGCCAAAAAACGAAAGCTTTAAGTGGGCGATGAACTTATCCGCTGGGCCCGTAAACACCAATCCCCCTGCGGGTAAATAGGGCGCAATCGGTTTTCTAATAATATCAAAAATGTGCTCGCTGAAATTATAGCATGCGAGCATTCCTGCCAAACAAGCCCACAAGCAGCGAATCAATCGGTATCGAAGTTCAACCAGGTGATCGACAAGAGTTAGCCCACCGGACTCTGTGCTGACATCATCATTCATGACGGAGGTTGATCCTTTTTGTCAGCTGGAGCTTCTGAAGCAACTTGTTCTTTTTTGGGCTCATCTTTTTTTTCGACTGGGTCTGGGCGAATATACTGCTGATGAAAGTCTTCTCGTGTTTGCATCTTGAGTTCATCAGTGAAAACACTGGTGCTTCTTTTAAGTTCGTTCAGGAAGCGACCAAGGTTTCTTGCGAGCTCCGGCAATTGCTTGGGACCGATCAACAGCAGGGCTAATACGGCAATAAATAGAATTTCTGAAATACCCAAATTGAACATGCAAAAAACACCCAGGCAATTAATCTTGCCGGGCCAGCTTAGCCTGATCCTTGGGGAGAGTCAAAACACCTAACTCAATCAGTTTTTCTTTGGCGAGCTCTGAGCCCGTTCTCATGTATCGGTCATAAAGGCGCAAAAGCCCCTGATCTGTCTGAACTGATGACTGTTGACTGATATAAGTAAGAACGTCCACAAATTCAATAAAGCGACTGGAGAAAGTTCGATAGATCTGGGCGACGGTGTCTTCTTTGGTGCACTCGGCCAGGTTTCCATAGGCCGCCCCACCCATTTCAGCGTAATAGTCGATATCCACCAGTTTCCTGGTCAAGGAGTCTCCAAAAAAACCACTGATGTAAAGGCTGCGATCGGCCATTTTTTTGAGAAGATCAATTTTCGCCGCATGTTCTGCGGTAGCCGCTGTTAGATACATTTCAGCCAAAGTGGTTGGCTTGCGATTTCCAGCCTCATCCATCGGCTCATCAAATAAGTTTCTGGCGTCGAGATAGTGTTCTAAAAGTCCGACCATGTAGGACTGGATGGCCGGATAGGTTTTTATGTTTCTTTTAACAAAGCTCGCCTCGACCACTTCCATAAAGTAATCGCGCGATGAGACTATAAATAGTGAGTGTGTATCCACTTCTTTCGTTTTCCCTGACATAGCTCTTCATACCTTATCGGCTATGACTCGATTTCAGGTTAGCACGACTGCCTTAAAATGAGACATTTTGGCAAAGGTTTTAGACCTTTGTCTCAGTCCCAGACAAAGGGTTGGTCGGTCCGGCCAAACTGATCACCGGAACAGCATTAAAAATATTCTGAGCCACCCGCTGAACGTCTTCCGGGGTTACCGCAAAATATTTTTTATCCAAGTGGAAACTTTCGTCGAAGGGAATTCCATAAATGTCGTCATATAAAATACTTGCCGCTATCGATGAAACCCGTTGCAAATCAATATCGTGACGTCCAACCAAATATCGTTGGGCTCTGGTCAACTCGTTGACGTCGACCTTTTTTTCACAGAGTTTTTGAAATTCCTGATTCATCATCTCAAAAGCTTTTCCGACTTTTTCTGGGGAGCAGCCGATATAGGCCCCAAAATATCCAGCTTCAATGCCCTCCATTCTAAGCGGAGAGACAGAGTACGCTAAAGAATTTTTATCCCTAAGCTCGATAAAAAGTCGCCCACCCTGACCTGCCAAAATGGACTGAATGATCTGCAATGTGAATCGATCCTTGTCGGTAATTCGGAGGCCCGGATAAGCCACCACAAGGTGGCTTTGTTCCTTTTTGACCATGGTGTAATGCACACTTTTCTTCTGTGGAAAATGAACTGGAAACTGTTGAGAAAATTTTTGGCCAACCGGTCGTACTATCAGTCTTTTTTCAAATTGTTCCACCCACGAGTCTAAATCCACATTTCCGCTGAGCATGACGGTCATATTCTTACGAACCATCAAATCATTCCAGAAACGAGAAATATCCGTCGAATGAATATTGGCCAGAGTTTTCTCGTCTCCCATCAGGTCTCGTCCATAGGGATGTTGTGAAAAGAGGTTCTTCATCAACTGTCGGATCGCAATCTGTGCAGGATTGTCATTTCGTGTACGCAGATTTTCGAGTTGAATTTTTCTCTCCCGATCAACGACTTCTTCGGAAAACACGGGCTCTAACAAAACATCAAAAAAGAGTTCCTGCGCTTCTTTTTCAAATAAAGCCAGGGCATCCAATCCCATTCCCATCGAGTTCCGTCCGGCGCTTGGTTGAATTCCGGCCGCGATGCTGTCAATCTGTGCGTAGATTTCTTGTTCAGTTCGATTTTTAGTTCCTCCGGTCCAAACACGAGACAAGAGCTCTGTCATGCCCGATCGATCAGAACTTTCCGCCCGCCCCCCTCCAAGGGCCGCAATTTTCACCGATAAAACTTGAGTGTCATGACAAGGACGAGCTAATAAACGAACGCCATTTTTCAACTCGATTACTTGGGTGGTATTTTCGCTCTTTTTGGCTCCCCCACTCTGCCGTTTGGCAGTAATCAGTTTCTTTTTTGACAACGGCAGTGCTTTCGTTGCCTTCGCCCGTCTTTGAAAATTCTTGGCCCACTCTGTCCATATTTTTTTAACGGCCTTTGGGTTGTCGTTCGTGATCGAAGTGATCGTGATTCCTGTTGTTTTCAAATATTTTTTTGCAACCCGGTGAACGTCTTGAGCCGTGACCTTTTTGATTTGTTGAATGTACTTCTCGTTGTATTTTGGATCTTCAAATAAAAATTCCGCATCGCCGGTTTTTCGAGATAAGCCATCAACGGTTTCCATGGCATAGTCATTTTCACTTTCCAGATTTACAATCGCTTTTCTGACTTCACTCTCCTGGACGTCTCCCCGAAAAACATCCATGAGAACGTCGGTCATTTTATTAGATGCCTCCGCTAGGTTTTCTTTGTTGTAAGACATAGAAACTGCAAAAAATCCTGGATCCTGAGAGGAAAATGCACTCGCTCCCACTGAATTCACGAGCGGCTCTTCAATTCTCATCTTGTGTACAAGCTTGGAGCTGTCTCCTTGACCCAAAACAACGGCCAAAACGTCCAATGCGGGCACATCCACGTGGGAAATATCCGGACTTCTCCATGCGAGGTATGAAACACATTGTTCAAATTCACTCTTTTCAACCTGAATCCGATTTGTTTTTTGCGCTGGTTCTTTTTTTCGCCGAACCTTTTTTATTTTGTAGGGCTTAAATTCTCCGAAGTGTTTTTCGACCGAGGGTTTGATTGACTGGCTATCAATGTCTCCAGAAATCACGAGAAACATATTTTGTGGAGAATATCTTGAATGATAGTAATCGACGATTTTTTTTGCTTTCCATTTTCTGACATTTTTTTCATACCCAATGACCGGAATTCCATAGGGATGTTTTTTGTAGACAGTCGAAAACAAAAGATGACTTGCTCGACTTCCAAGAGAATCCTGGCCGCGTTTAATTTCCTCGACGACAACCTCTCGTTCGTTGTCGATTTCCACTGGATCAAAGAGAGGAAAACCCATCATTTCCGCTAAAGCTTGAAGACCCGTTTCCAAGAAATTTTTTGAAATCGTCACATAAAAAACAGTCTGGTCAAAAGAAGTATATGCGTTCAGTTCTCCACCGGATCCTTCAATCACCGAGGCGATTTCTCCCACTTTGAATTTTCTTGTTCCCTTGAAAACCAAGTGTTCGATGAAGTGGCTGATTCCTTCTTCCCCTTTGGCTTCGTCGGCGCTGCCAGTGCGAACCCACACCTGGACTGAGACCACCGGTGATTTGTGACTTTCTTGTAAAAGAACCTTCATTCCATTTTTAAGTTGATATTTTTTTACCATAAACTAGTTTGCCCTCATGTCTTTCGGTATCTATGTCCACATTCCTTATTGTCTGCAGCGTTGCACCTATTGCGATTTTGCCACCTACGAACAAAGCAAAATCATGCCTCCTGCCCAATATTTAAATCTTCTATTTGAAGAAATCAGACAAGTGGAACAGGCCTACCCGAAGGGCTCTCCTTCAACGATCTATTTCGGAGGAGGAACTCCCAGTCTTCTGCCGGCACAAGACATTGTAGCCATTCTCGACCAGCTTGCAAACACAGGCTTTACGGCTGGACCACAGACGGAAATCACGATTGAGATCAATCCCGCGACAATTTCCGCTCAAAAAATGGAGATCTATCTAAAGGCGGGGATCAATCGCTTTAGTGTTGGCGCGCAGACCTTCGATGACTCTCTGCTTAAAAGGGTTCATCGAGAGCACAATGCCCAACAAACACGAGAAACGCTCTCCTTGTTGAAATCCTATGGAGTCAATTTCTCGTTCGATATTCTTTTCGCACTGCCAGGCCAGACTCTTTCTGGTCTGCAACGGGACCTGGATGAAGTTCTGAATTTTGATCCCCAACACGTCAGCCCCTACTGCTTGACAGTCCCCGAAGGCCATGTGCTGGCCAAAATTCGGTTGGCGGACGACGAACAAATTGAGATGTTCCATTTGATCAACAAGAATCTGCTGCTGGCTGGTTATGATCAGTATGAAATTTCCAACTTCGCAAAACCGGGCTTTCATTCAAGACACAATTCACTGTACTGGGACAATTCTCCTTACTGGGGAATTGGCCTCAGCTCCCATTCTTATTCGCACAGTGGTGACTGGGGTCTCCGCTATTGGAATCCCAGCGCCATTGGCGCCTACCAAAAACAAATCGAAAAAAATCGAGGCCAATGTTTTGTTGCGCCGGGACAGAATCTTCCTGAAGATCACCAAGAATCCCTGCTTAAACATCAGTCACTCACCGACTTTTGTTATACTTCTTTGCGAACCCAACAGGGTCTCAGCGAACTC
>PEZR01000124.1:13673-17308 GCA_002773975.1 Bdellovibrio sp. CG10_big_fil_rev_8_21_14_0_10_47_8 | reverse complement strand
GGGACCCTGATCAGCAATCAGATTTTTGCAGGACTGACCTATCTTCAAAATGAAGTCTAGAGCCCGGCTAACGCACTTGACACTCGTTGTTTAAAACCCATTCTTTGTATAGGCTAAATGGCTATGTCTTAGTGGAAGGAGAACGTGGTGTCAGATACAAACTCATCGCAAAATCAGGACGACCAAAACGCTTCTGAAAATACAGATACAAGTTCCGAAGTGGAGTCTCTGAAGACTCAAATTGAAAAGCTTAAAAATGATTATCTCTATCTGCGTGCGGAGTTCGACAATTATAAACGCAACGTCATCAAAGAACGTCAGGAGCTGATTAAATTTGGCAGCGAACGTCTGCTTGTGGATGTTTTGGGGGTTCTTGATAACTTCGAACGAGCTCTAGAGATAAAAATTTCGGCAGAGAATTTTCCTACTTTTGCAAAGGGCATGGAGATGACTTATCAAGAACTCAAGGCCGCTCTTGCTAAGTTTGGAATCAGTGAAGTGCCCGCACAGGGATTGCCTTTTGACCCCAATATTCACGAGGCCTTGAGCAGCGAAGAGACCGAAGAAGTAAAGCCTGGTCATATTAGCCGAGTTTTTAAAAAGCCCTACAAATTGCATGACAAACTTGTGCGCCCAGGCCAGGTCATTGTGGCCAAAGAGCCTGTGAAAAACTGAGGAGATTCTCTTGGCAAAAAAGGATTTTTACTCACTTTTAGGGGTTGCCAGAACAGCCACGCCAGATGACATAAAAAAGGCCTATCGAAAATTGGCGATGAAATTTCATCCTGATAAAAACCCCGGCAATAAAAAAGCTGAGGACAGCTTCAAAGAGGTCACCGAGGCCTACGAAACCCTGAGTGACCCAAAAAAACGCGAGATGTATGATCAATTTGGTTTCGCTGGCGCCCACCAAGGATTTGCCGGTGCTGGAGCTGGTGCGGGACCTGGGGGATTTTCCGGCTTTGGTGGTTTCGGGCAACAGGGCGGTGGCGGAGAAGACTTTCAAGATGTTTTTGGAGATCTTTTTGGCGATGTATTTGGCGGTCGCAGTGGCTTTCGCCAAACCCGAAAACAACGGGGAGCCGATCTTCGTTATACTCTGAACGTCTCCTTCGAAGAGTCAGCCTTAGGAACAGAAAAAACAGTTTCTTTTATTCGTCAGCGCAATGGTTCGGATGAAACCGCTCGTCTGGCGGTAAAGGTTCCCGCCGGAGTCAAACAGGGTCAAAGACTGAAATTAGCCTCAGAGGGCGACGGTGGGCCCAACGGCGGCACCAACGGGGATCTTTATGTCATCATCAATGTGCAAGATCATTCTTTGTTCAAGCGTGAAGAGGACGACGTCGTCTTAGAAGTCCCCGTGAGCTACATCGATGCTATTCTTGGTTCCGAGGCAGAAATTCCAACTCTCACCGGCAGAATCGCCCTAAAAATTCCCACTGGAACCCATTCTGGACAAATTTTTCGACTCAAAGGAAAAGGCTTTCCCAAACACGGTGGTTTTGGCGCTGGAGATATGTTGATTCGAGTTTTGGTCGATACACCAGCAAACCTCAGCCCAAGACAAAAAGAGTTGGTTCAAGAGTTGGCAAAGGCCAGCGGAGAAACCCCTCAGGTCCAGGCATTCAAAGAAAAAATTGCGCAGTTACTGAAAGGTCGAAAATGAAACTGAAAACCCTAATCCTCATTTTCTGTTCTATCACAATGCTCTCCTGTTCTTCGATCGTTACAAAACGAAGTGAAATCACAGGTGGAAAAACAGCAACACCAACTGTTAAAATTCCTCCTAAATCAAAGGTTCCAAAAGCAGCTCCGGAAAAGATATTCGAATTGGCGAGAAAACATTTCGATAGCCATGATTACAATAAGGCCTTTGATTTTTATTCCGCTGCCGCTCAGGAGTGGGCCGGAAAACCCAGAGAGCCAGAGGCCGAAGTTTGGGCTGATCGCAGTTTGATCCGTGCAGGACGATATGCGGAGTGCGAAGAGCTCTCCCACCGCTTGCTCACAGAACGAAAATGGACTGATGCCGTGGTCTCTGAGCTCACGTCTTATAAAATTCGTTCACAGGAAGCCACCGGCAACTATTTCAAGGCATTCCAAACAGCAGCCAATTCCATTAACAACCCTCAGTTGAAATCTGAATCCGAGTCTTACCGACTCAAAGCTTACGAGGTGATCGAACATCGATTGGCCGCCGAGGATTTAGAAAGAGTTGGCGATGAAAGCAGCTTTGGTCCGTTTAAATCCGCTGCCTACTATCGTTTGGGTGAAATCTATCTGGACTCCAAGGATCAGGACAATGCTCGGAGATACTTTTCTAAGGCCATCGATGCTGACCCGCAATCAGACCCGGCTCAACGAGCAAAAGATCTACTAGAACAGCTCGAGGCCGTTCGTCGAGTGGAACCAAAAACCGTTGGGGTTATTTTACCAATGACTGGAAAGTATGCATCGATCTCTCAGAAAACTCTTCGCGGAGTTGAGATGGGCTTGGGTCTTTACAACAACTATCCATCTTCGTTTAAGTTGGCGGTGATTGATAGCGAGGGAAATCCTGACAATGCCAGACGTGGTGTAGAAAAACTGGTCACTGACGACAATGTAATTGCCGTGATCGGAAGTCTGCTTTCCAAAACTGCGTCGGCAGTGGCTTCAAAAACCAACGAACTCAATGTTCCGTCGATTGCGCTGTCCCAAAAGGCCGGGATCTCTGAAGCTGGAAATAGCGTCTTTAGAAACTCTCTGACCAGTGAAATGCAAGTTCGGTATTTGGTCAAAGTCGCGATGGAAGACCTTGGCATGAAGAGGTTTGCGATTCTTTTTCCCAATGATCTTTACGGCGTCGAGTTCACAAATATCTTTTGGGACGAAGTTCTGGCTCGTGGAGGTACAATTGTTGGTGCTCAGACCTATTCAAATAAAGAAACCGATTTTCGGGAGCCAATCCAACGTCTGGTTGGAACCTACTACGTCGAAACACGTGCGGAAGAATATAAACTTCGTCTGAAAGAATGGACTGATTCTCAATCCAGAAGATCGGCCAGAAATACTCCACCTGATGATTTGCTTCCGCCGGTAGTGGATTTCGATGCGGTCTTTATCCCGGACAGTGCAAAAGCGATGGGACAAATTTCAGCGATGCTGTCCTTCAATAATGTTAAAGGTATCCATTTAATGGGGACAAACCTGTGGAATTCTCCGGGGCTTGCAAAACGAGGGGGACACTTTGCGGATGAGCTTCTTTTTGTCGACAGTTTTGTTTCCTCGGAGGCCAGCTATTTAAGTTCTCCTTTTGTTCGCGACTATAAAACGATCTTTTCAGAAAATCCTGGTATCTTTGAAATTCAGGGATACGACGCCGCCTTGCTCTTAAAACAATTGATCTCCCAAGGGGCGACCAGTCGTGAGTCCCTGACGCGAGCTCTAGCGCGTGTGGAAAATTTTCCGGGTGCCGTGGGACCTTTGTCCATCACTAGCGACAGAGAGGTGATGAGGCCTCTTGTGGCGCTGACGTTGAACGGTGCCGGACAAATTGTTCCTTTTACAAAAGCACCTACGCCGACAAAATAAGTTCTATAAGAATTTATTATCACTAATTTCTAACCCGCCTCCTGGTCAATCTTGTCTGATAC
>PEZR01000124.1:9267-13663 GCA_002773975.1 Bdellovibrio sp. CG10_big_fil_rev_8_21_14_0_10_47_8 | reverse complement strand
GAGCCAGATCAGGTCGAGCCGAATTTGCAGCAAATGATAAAAATAGTGGTGATGAAATCGATCAGACAGTTGCGCAATTAGCGGAACATCACTTTTTAGTTTCCCAAGAAAGAGTGCGGCGACAGCTGTTGGAAATTGAATTTGCATTAGCTCGGATCGAAGCTGGACAATTTGGAATCTGCGAAGAAACGCAAGAGCCCATTGAAATTGATCGACTTCTTGCAATCCCTTATACCCGCCTCAGCATTGAAGGAGCTGAGATTCGCGAAATGTCGCAGAGAAAATTTGCACAACCTTAAAGTTTCAAGAGTTATCCACAGACATTTGTCTTGATGGTTCATTTTGACTCGAAGTTTCGTGGATAACTCCCTCACTCGGCGTCGCAAATACTGAAGAAAATTTAGGCACTTACAGATTTCTTGTTGAAACTCTCTCAGAAGCACTCCATAAACACCCTGAACTGTATACGGTCTTACGATCATCAAAGGGGGAATATAGGTGAACGCGACCGATCTGAGATTTTTCAAATCATTTTTACTGACGAGAAAAAGCTCCATTCTCAACAGATCAACTGAGTTTAAAAATGAACAGTGTGCCGAACGCACTCTCATCTCGGACGAAGCAGAGGCTGCCTCTCTGGATCTATCGATGAGTTTATCTATCCATCTCCACGAGCGAGATCGTATGCTTCTTTTTCAAATCGATCGTGCTCTTGGAAAGCTGGAGGACGGGACCTATGGCCAGTGTGAGTCTTGTGCTGATCTCATCAACGTCGGCCGCCTGAAAGCAAGCCCCTTCACCACTCTGTGCATCGCCTGCAAAGAAGAGCAGGAAGATCCCAGAAACTATCTTCAATAAAATATCATTTAAAACCTCGTCTTTGAGCTAATTATTTCTCATGGAGGGGGTTCGCTGACATGGAAGTTGGCTCTCTGCCTGCATTTTACGCTGTCCTCGCCTTTTTCCAGACCTTTTCTACGTCTTTTTCTTTAAAGCATTTTATTCGTTGAACCGAATTGTTTTCTAACAGGCAACACACTTATATCCCGCGACACCGGCGGAGGAGCTGTATGAGTTTCGACGATAAAGTATCTGACGTTCCCGCGACGCTGCCAATGCTTCCAGTGAGAGACATCGTGGTCTTTCCGTATATGATCCTACCTTTATTTGTAGGTCGGGAAGCATCCATTCGATCTGTTGAAGACGCTTTGGCAAAAAATCGACTCATCTTTTTGGCTTCCCAAAAAGAAATCACCGAGGAGAATCCCTCACCTGAAAGTATTTATCAGGTAGGAACGATCGCCAAGATCATGCGGATGAGAAAGCTCTCCGATGGTCGAGTGAAGATCTTGATTCAGGGTGAATCAAAAGGTCGAATCAAATCATTTGTCAAAACAGCTCCCTCGTTCGAAGTTTCTGTTGAACGAATTGACGAGCCCGTCAACACCCAACCAGGTGTTGAGTTCGAAGCTCTCATTCGGACAGCGAAAGAGCACATCGAAAAAATTATCGCACTAGGAAGAGTTCTCTCACCAGACATCTTGTTGGTTCTTGATGATGTCACGGATCCAGGAAAACTGGCCGATCTGATCGCCAGCAATTTGGGAGTTAAAGTTCCAGACGCTCAACGGGTCCTGGAAACAGCAGATCCTAAAGAGCGGCTGCGCTTAGTCAATGAAATCCTCGCTGCCGAACTTGAAGTTCTTCAAATGCAGGCAAAAATTCGCAGCACCGCAAAAGATGAGATGTCCAAATCTCAACGCGAGTACTTTTTGCGCGAACAAATGCGCGCTATAAAGAGTGAACTCGGGGAAAATGACTCTAAATCCGAAGAAATCGAGGATTTGCGAGAAAAACTTCATGGTGCAGGAATGCCACCAACTGTGGAAACTGAGGCTTTAAAGCAGCTGTCTCGACTTGAAAGAATGCATCCAGATGCTTCAGAAGCATCGATGGTTCGAACTTACCTCGATTGGATGATTGACCTTCCTTGGAGTAAAAAAACTGAGGACTCTATTGATCTCAGTCGAGCCAAAGAAATCCTTGATGAAGATCATTACGATCTTCAAAAAGCCAAAGATCGTATTCTCGAATTTCTTGCAGTTAGAAAATTAAAAACAAATATGAAGGGTCCGATCCTTTGTTTTGTTGGCCCTCCAGGGGTTGGTAAGACATCTCTCGGAAAATCAATTGCACGCGCCATGGGTCGGGAATATTTCCGAGTCTCCCTAGGTGGTGTCAAAGATGAAGCTGAGATTCGGGGTCATCGAAGAACTTATGTTGGTGCCATGCCCGGAAAAATTGTACAAGCTATGCGCCAGGTTAAAACCAACAATCCCGTCATCGTTCTCGATGAGATCGACAAACTGGGGAGTGATTTCCGCGGAGATCCATCAGCAGCGATGCTCGAGGTTTTAGATCCGGAACAGAATGCTACATTCCGAGATAACTATTTGAATGTGGACTTTGATCTCTCGAATGTTTTGTTCATCGCCACGGCAAACGTGTTGGAAAATATCCCACCGGCCTTGCGCGATCGTATGGAGCTTTTGCAGATTTCTGGATACACAGAAAATGATAAACTTCTGATCACGAAAAAACATTTGATCGATCGTCAGATCGAAGCAAATGGTCTGAAACCGGAGAATATTCGCTTCACTGATAGCGGAATTGAATACCTGATTTCTCATTATACCCGGGAAGCTGGTCTTCGAAATCTGGAACGTGAAGTGGGTTCGGTCTGCCGAAAGGTTGCCAAACAGGTCGTGATGGGTGAAAAGACATTTGTCGAAGTCACCTCTGAAACGGTTCCTGAACTTCTGGGTCCTCCTCGTTTTCTGCGAGAGGAAAAACTGGAAGACTCTCAGATTGGGGTCGTTACAGGTCTTGCCTGGACCCAGGCTGGCGGAGAAGTTCTGTATGTTGAGGCTTTGAAATACAAAGGGAAAGGCGGCCTTGTCCTGACGGGACAACTGGGTGACGTGATGAAAGAGTCCGCCCATGCAGCCATGGCTTATGCCCGAGCCCACACAGAAGAACTAAATATTCCTGCAAACTTTTTCGAAAACTGGGACATCCATGTTCACTTGCCAGCAGGCGCCATTCCCAAAGATGGGCCTTCGGCTGGGATCACGATGACCACTGCTCTGCTTTCTCTGATGACGGACACACCTGTTCGCCATGATGTTGCGATGACCGGCGAGGTTACGTTGCAAGGTCGAGTTCTGCCGGTCGGTGGAATCCGCGAGAAATGTTTAGCGGCTCTAACCCAGGGAATTAAAGAGATCATCATTCCAATGGCGAATGAAAAAGATCTGTCGGATATTCCGAAAGAGTTCAAAGACAAAATGAACTTTGTCTTGGTGGAGAATTTGGATGAAGTTTTTGCGGTGGCTTTTGACCGAACAGGCAAAACCACAAAAAAGAGCTCGACTCCAAAATCCGGCAAAAAAGGCAAAGGTTCTGCAGCAGCTTCTGCAGCCTAAGATCTTGATCTAAAATTTAAATTGAATTTCAAGAAGGGCCCCCCGAAAAGGGCCCTTTCTTTTTTGAAGCTCTCTTATTTTCTCTGTGACAGCTTCAAGTTTTCTGCTTCGAGAACTCGGACCAATGTCTTGAGGTCTGAAACTTCTTCCTTCAGATTGAGGATCTGCTCCTCTTTTTCCTGAAGGATCTGCGCATAGGCCCTTTTCAGTTCCGTCAGCAGTCTGTTTGCCGCTGTTAAGATCGGTTCATCTTTCGGCTTCTGAAGGGTCATTTCCGTCACAGCCATCCCACTGAAGGGCGTGGCTGGTTTCTTAGGGGAGGGGCTCATCGTCTGGGAGGGGCGATGTTGTTGTTCAATGTCCGGTTGGTCAAAAATCAAATAACGTCCATCTCTGAACTGAAACTTGATATCCTCAGCTTTGATCCGTCTGCGAAGTGTACTGATACTCACCTTGTATTTGGATGAATATTCAGTCAATGGGAGCCAGTTCATTGCCATACCAACCTTCCTGTTCATGACTGTATCAGCTATGATCAATCTGTCAAATCAGGGATACTCATTATTATCCAAAGTGCTCAAAACTCGCTCTAGGTCTAGAGTTCACGCCTGAATATCACTGACTATTCAACACCTTGGTCCTGATTTTACGCCCCGCGCCTGTGGATGTCCCTACACTTTTCTGGTTAGGCTGGATACCCTCACTAAATATTCACATGGCACTAAAGATTCGAGAAAAGAAAAAAATTGCAGTGGTCTTCAGCGGTGGCGGAATCAAAGCCGCGGCCTTTCATATTGGGGTCTGCCTGGCCCTGCGAGAAAAGGGCTTTCGATTTGCCGGTGGCGATAAGGACCGAGTAAAACGAAACTATCCTGACGATGATCCAATGACGGTGCGTCTTTATGTCGGGT
>PEZR01000124.1:4796-9257 GCA_002773975.1 Bdellovibrio sp. CG10_big_fil_rev_8_21_14_0_10_47_8 | reverse complement strand
GTCTTTTGTTGCGACAGCCTTGGCCGCTGGATACAGCCTAGAAGCCTTGATCAATGCCTTTCGCGTGGGATCCGGCGCGACGCCCCATCGGAATGATCATTCTCTTGGGGTACTCAGGCCTTTTAGCTACAAGGAGATCTTTTCCGTTAATAGCGGCAACATCCTCAAATCGATTCCTCTTTCCCTTTTGCGAAATTCTCTGATCTCCGGCGGCCTTGAGTCCATGCTCAAAGACCGCTTCAAAGTGAATGGCTTTTTTACCTCAAAGGGCTTCGAGAGATACCTTCGAGAGTACGCCTTGTCCCACAATGAATTCCGACAGCTGGGCACAGAGCTTTTTATTATCGGCACCCAGCTCAATCACACCCGAAAGGTCATCTTTGGAAACTTTCCGGAAAACAAAAAGACGAGAACCCTAAAGTGGATCAACTATGCCAAGATTTCCGAGGCTGTGGCGGCCTCGATTAGCCTTCCTCCGATTTTTGCGCCCTATAAAATTGAAACGCCTGCCGGAAAAGATCTCTACTTTTTTGATGGAGAGATTCGCGATTCGCTTTCAACCCATGTGGCGTCAGATTATGGAGCAGATCTCATTATCGGGAGCTATTCCTATCAGCCCTATCACTACACAAATGAGATTGGGAGCCTTCATAAGTACGGGATTCCACTCATTTTAAATCAAGCTCTGTACCAAGTTATTCAACAAAAGATTGATCGTCATATCCACTACCAGTCGGATATTCGTTCAATCTATAACTCAATTGATGGTTATTTTAAGCAGAGCCAACTTCCCGAAGAACATCGCGAGAAGATTTTAGAAATTATCCGACAGAAGGTGAATTACAAACCCAACGTGGACTTTCTCTATATTCATCCAAGACCTCAGGATTACGAGATGTTTTTTGCCGATCACTTTTCTTTAAACCCAAAAATTTTGGAAAAAGTCCTTCGTATTGGGTTTAAATCAGCAATCAGCCAGCTCCGCGCTTATGATCTCTGACCAAAATGAATTGTTTGTTGAATTTCAACACTGAGCATTTTTAATCTATTTTGCGATGAGGCCGTCAAATTGACAAAACGAAGGCCCCATATCCCGTCACCCAGGGAGTGGACGACCGTCGCATCCACAGGCAAGACCTTTCCTTTTCCCCACTGAATAGCTCCTTTGAGTATTGTTCCT
Organism: Bdellovibrio sp. CG10_big_fil_rev_8_21_14_0_10_47_8; assembly: GCA_002773975.1. Classification (GTDB taxonomy): domain Bacteria; phylum Bdellovibrionota; class Bdellovibrionia; order Bdellovibrionales; family Bdellovibrionaceae; genus 21-14-0-10-47-8. The sequence goes on along the minus strand of PEZR01000124.1, from coordinate 8,077 downwards.
TTCGCAAGTTTTACCCCGTGGGGCCAGTAGATTCGTCCACCGCCAGAACTAAATTCAATCAACGGGGCCTTTTTGTTGATTTCAATATTACGAATCGTGGAAACATAGAAACTTGCTTCAAGACCCACGGGCACATGAATCCGAAAGGCTGTTCTTCGATTGAATTTAAAAAACTGTGCATCGTTGAGCAAAACCCAGTGGGGGCTTTTATTCTTCAAGCGGGTGGTTATAAAATACCGGTCTTTATCTACATAAAATAGAGCGGTTATCTTCTCAAAATCACGCATTCGATGGGGTTCCTTGATAAATCCGAAAAGATCCCCCGATTTATCAAAGTAAGCCGTCTGAAATGTTTGTATTTCGCCTTTTGTGGACTTGAGCAGAACTTTCGCACCTTCTTTGGCGACCCGTTGAAGAATTTTTTTTCTTTCAATTAAAGAAAAAATTCGCTCAAAGGGTGCCTTGAATGCCATTAGGAAAGAGCCCGCTCCACCAGCTCAAAAATCGGACCAGAAATAAAGCCTAAAAAGGCCACGAGGATCGCTGAAACAATAATTGCCGTCCGAGTTGCATTCATTGAGTGAGGTGCCTCATCAACACCGCCCTCTCTCATATACATAACGACAATTGGTCTGAGATAGTAATACACACTGATCACAGAGTTGATCACTCCCCAGATGGCCAACCAAATGAGTCCTTCACCAATGGCCGCGGTAAACATATAGAACTTCCCGAAGAAACCAACCGTCGGTGGAATTCCTGCTAATGACAACAGGAATAACGTCAAACACAGAGCCATGAGAGGTCTTTTTTTGGCGTATCCAGCTAAATCATCCACATTGATAATTGTCTCTTCCGACTTTTCCATCAAAGTCACAACCGCGAAAGCACCCAAGGTCATCAAAGTATAGGCTGCCAAGTAGAAGATAACTCCGGTCGCACCGAAAGACATGTCATCGCTGATGCCGGTCGTAATCACACCCACGAGCAAATAGCCCGAGTGAGCAACGCTGGAGTAGGCCAACATTCTTTTGAAATTATTTTGCAAAATTGCACCGACATTACCGACGATCATTGTGATCACCGCAAGCCACTGTAAAAGATCAAAAAGATTTTCGGATCCAACCAAGGACTTGGTCGCAATGATTCTCAGAAAAGCTGCAAAACTAACAGCCTTCACTGCCGTCGACATATACGCTGTGTGAGGTGTTGGCGCCCCCTGATAGACGTCTGGTGTCCAAGCATGAAAGGGTACAATTGAAACTTTAAAACAAAAACCAAGAATCAACATTGTGATTCCGAACATGTAGATCCGTGACGAAGTAATAAGTTCCGATGTCTTCTGAATAACCACAGGAATATAAGTGCTTCCCACACTTCCGAAAATAAAGGCTATGCCGTAAAGAAAAATAGCAGAGGCAAAACTGCCCAAGATAAAGTATTTAAGTGCAGCCTCTTTTGAAAGCTTTTGTTCATGAGACATTGCGATCATTAAATAGAGAGCCAGAGACATTGTCTCAAGACCGATGAATACCATCAATAGATCGACGGCCGACACCAAAATCAACATTCCTATCGCAGAACTCAGAGTCAAAAATACAAGTTCTGAAAATTGATCTCCGGTCGTTGATGGGTTGTCGTACATTAAAAGCAGTGAACCTGCGGCGGCCAAAAGCGCAATAAATCCCATCCACTTAGTTACGCCATCAAAAACCAGTGCGTTGGCGAATGCCGTAGCTCCAGAACCAGAAACCACCATCAGTAAAACGATTGCGGCAAACAAACCTCCCAACCCCTGAATCAGGGTCGCAGAAGGACTTTGTTCAATGTTTCCTCGCAAAACTTTAATTGTAATCGGAATAATGCTGGCCAAAAAAAGCATGATCATCGGAGAAACTAAAAGAATGTCACCAATTCCGATACTCATTTGTTTTCCCCCTGAATAGAAGCATTGATTTTATCACTCTTTGGGTTCTGGATACTGAGCATGTAGTTGCCTCGGTCCTGAATTAGATGATCAACACTGGCTTTTGAATAGTCCAAAAATTGATTTGGAAAAATTCCCATCCAAAATATCATCACTACTAAGGGCACCATCACCATGATTTCACGCAAAGAAAGATCAAGCAGAGGATGATGTTCATCCTTCACCAGCTCACCTTTTTCGCCGAAGAAAACCCTTTTAAACATCCACAACATATACACGGCACCCAAAACTACTCCCGTTACCGCGACATACGCAAAAGCAGGCTCTGCCTTAAAGGTCCCCAGCAATATTAAAAATTCACCGACAAATCCATTTGTAAGAGGCACCGCAATTGACGACAGGGTGACAATAAAAAAGAAGATCGTAAATAATGGAAGAACCGAGGCCAAGCCACCATACTTGCTAATTTCTCGTGAGTGTGTTCGTTCATAGATCATTCCGACCATCAAGAACAGTGCCCCCGTTGAAATTCCGTGGTTGAGCATTTGATAGAGTCCGCCGGTTAACCCAAACTGATTAAAAGCAAACAGACCGATCAGCACATAACCCATGTGAGAAACAGAGGAGTAGGCCACCAGCTTCTTAATGTCCGGCTGAACCATGGCAACCAACGCCCCGTAAACAATGCCAATCGCTCCAACCAATAGAAACAACCACGCCCAATACTCAGCGGCCTCTGGAAACATAGGAATAGTCCATCGAATAAAGCCGTAGGTTCCCATCTTCAACATCACTCCCGCCAAAATCACTGAGCCCGGGGTGGGCGCCTCTACGTGCGCATCGGGCAACCATGTATGAAATGGAAATACCGGAACCTTAATCGCAAAGGCCAAGGCAAATGCAAAGAACAAGAGAGTCTGCAGGCTGAAGAACTGCCCACCAACAAAGGGAATATCTAAACGATAGAAATCCAAAATGCTGGCGCTCATCTCGCCAAAAGCTTCCTGAGTCAAAAACATCATGTAGATAATTGCAACCAACATCAAAACAGAACCAAGCATCGTGTAGATAAAGAACTTAACTGTAGCGTAAATTCTGCGCGGGCCGCCCCAAATTCCAATCATGAAATACATTGGCACCAGCGACAATTCCCAAAATAGGTAAAAGAAGACGGCATCCATCGCCAAAAAAGTGCCCAACATCGCTGTTTGTAAAACAAAGAGCGCCACATGGAAGCCCTTTACTCGAGTCTCAATGGACTTCCATGATCCCAACACGATGATAGCTGTCAGAAAATTTGTGAGTAAAACCAACCACAATGAAATCCCATCGACCCCCAGGAAATAGGTAATTC
>PEZR01000124.1:0-4778 GCA_002773975.1 Bdellovibrio sp. CG10_big_fil_rev_8_21_14_0_10_47_8 | reverse complement strand
GATATTTCTCTACCATCTGAAGACTCGCAGAAGTCATATCGAACCGATGAATCAAAACCAAGCTGACGAGAAATTCAACCAACGACAAACCCAAGGCCAACGGCCTCAGCGTCGATTCCTTGGGCCACAAAATTAAAATGGCCGAAAATAGAATGGGCAAAAAAACAATGGTGGATAAAAGCATGACTTACCTCATGAGCAAAATAGAAAGAGTCAGGACAACACCCAGGCTGATGTACATTGCATATTGTTGTATGTTCCCGTTTTGAAGTCCGCGAACCAATCCACCACCACCACGGACCAAGTCAGAGATGACGTAGGTTGTTTTATCAATGAAATTCACATCAACATAATACCAAATATTTCTACTGGCTCGAACCAATGGGTTGATGATCAAGCCAAAGTACGCTTCATCCACAAAGTATTTGTTCAGAATCAACTCATAGATGGGTTTAATTTTATCAGCCAAGGCCTTTGGCTTCTCGGGTGCCTGAACATAGAAGTGGTAGGCAACAGCCGCAGAGATCACTGCCAAAAGAACTGAGGCCCCCATCAAACCCCACTCCAATGAGGCTTCAGCATGAGGCATTGTTGGGACAACAATTACAGGTTCTAACCAATGCTCCCAAATGTTTGGAATATGCCCCAAAACTTCACCAATAACGTGGGGAATTCCAATCCAACCGCCAACAATGGACAACAAAGCCAAAACCATCAATGGAATCGTCATCAACAGAGGTGATTCGTGGGGATGAACAGTTTTTGGAACGCGGCTTTTTCCCCAAAAGGTCAAACACATCAAACGAGTCATATAAAATGCCGTCAAAGCAGCACCCAGCGCGCCCATCGTCCACAGTCCAACATGTCCGTGAGGAGACTGAAAAGACATCCAAAGAATCTCATCTTTAGAAAAGAATCCAGCAAAGGGGGGAACTCCTATGATCGCCAACCATCCAAAAAAGAAGGTCAGATGAGTAATTGGAAGATATTTCTTCAATCCTCCCATCTTTCGAACATCTTGCTCCTCATGCATGGCATGGATGACACTTCCTGAGCCCAAAAACATCAAAGCCTTGAAAAATGCGTGGGTCATTAAATGAAACATGGCTGCTCCAAAGGCGCCGACTCCACAGGCTAAAAACATATACCCCAGCTGAGAAACGGTAGAATATGCCAATATTTTTTTGATATCCCACTGGGTCATTCCAATCGTCGCAGCCAAAACAGCCGTAGCTGCTCCAATGATTGCCACGACCGCCAAGGTATTCGGAGCCATCAAAAACAGAGGATTCAAACGAACAATCATATAAACACCGGCTGTCACCATCGTCGCCGCGTGGATCAACGCAGACACTGGCGTAGGACCCGCCATCGCGTCCGGAAGCCAAACATAAAGTGGTATCTGCGCGGACTTTCCAGTCGCTCCGATAAACAAAAAAAGCGTTCCCAACGTGATTGGCGCCAACCAAGAAAACTCGGGACTCGACGGAACCAGGGAGTTGATCTCATGAAAGTTCAACGTTCCAAAAGTCAGAAAAAGAATAAACATCCCAAGAATAAAAGCGGCATCTCCGATTCGATTGGTTATGAAGGCCTTCATCCCGGCTGCCGCTTTCTCTTGGTCCGTGAACCAAAATCCAATCAACAGATAAGAGCAAAGACCAACACCTTCCCAACCCACAAACATCACTAAAAGATTGTCGCCCAAAACTAACAGCAACATATTGAACAAAAACAGATTCAAATAGGCAAAGTACTTGGCCACACCCTTGTCGTGATGCATGTATCCGATGCTGAACAGATGAATCAAAGAACCAACGCCGGTTATCACCAAGATCATAATCGAACTGATTGGATCGACCACAAAAGACATATTGACCTTGAGGTCAGCGACCCGAATCCAATCAAAAAATGAAACAACGATTCGCCGACTTTCGGTCGGCAAGGCCATCAAATCAAGAATCAATAAGACCGAACAGATAAAGGAAATTGCAGCCATGGTGGTGGCAATTCCGCCGGCCACATTTGCAGAGTGCTTTCGATATCTAAAACCATTGATCAAAAAACCCACAAACGGGGCCAGAATCAAAGTGGCCATCAAAGCTGTTTGAGTCATGATCTGTTATCCTTTCAGATTCTCGAAAAACCGAATATTTACTTCTTTAAATCGTTTAAAAATTGCCACGGCCAAAGCCAACCCAACAGCCGCTTCCGCTGCCGCAATAGTCAGGACGAAAAAAACCATGATCTGCCCTTCCATCTTGCCCAAATAGGAGCTGAATGCCACAAAAGTGATATTCACGCCGTTGAGCATGAGCTCAATGGACATCAGAATCACGATGGCATTCCTTCGAAGCAAGACCCCCGCCATACCGATACAAAAAATAACCGCGGACAAAATAAGATAATGGGTCAAACCGACCTCTGTCAGAAAATCAAGATTTGGCATGTGTTCCACCTTTGCTACGAGACAGTGCCACCGCACCGACCGCCACTACCATCAGCAAGACGCCCAGGGCCTCAAAGCCAAAGAGATATTGGGAAAAAATCAGGTGACCTAGTTGTTTAGTCGTGTCGCTGGCCATGTCCGGCGAAGTGAAAGCTTCGCTTTTGGTTAACAAGATCCCATTAGACATCAAAATGGCCCCGGCGATTAAACCCGCTAGCAATCCGATGCTGGCTAACTTCAGAGCCCCCGTCATTTTTCCTCGAGTAAACGCCTGAAGCTCATGTTTCAAATCGAACAACATGAGAACCATAACAAATAGAACCAGAACGGCGCCGGCGTAAACAATCATCTGAACGCCCGCCAAAAAGTAGGCGTTCAAAGTCACGAATAGCGCAGACACACCCACCATCGTGAGAGCTAGGCTCAAAGCACAGTAGATCGGATTTGTAATGAGAACGACGGTCAGCGCAGAGCTCACTGTCATGAAGGCTAAAATCCAAAATAAGATCGCATCAGTTGACACAACAATCTCCTAACTGTGAGCAATCAAAAGAACAATTGCGGTAATGATTGTATTGCCCAGCGCCCAAGGCAACATGGTCTTCCAACCCAAATCCATCAATTGATCGTATCGAAAGCGCGGCAAAGTCCAACGAACTTGAATAAAAATCCAAAGAAAGATAGCAAATTTCACTGTCCATACCAAAAAGTGAATCAGACCGGCTAACAAGCTGGCTCCTGAATTTGTAGCCGCAGCACCTTGTGCCCACTGGTAAACGCTTTCATAAGAAACGCCTGGAATACTCCAACCGCCAAAGAAAAAGGTCGTCATCAGTCCGGCCGCCACCATCATATGGCCGTATTCTCCGATAAAAAAGAGCAGCATTTTGAAGCCGCCATATTCAACGTGAAAACCAGCCACGAGCTCTGCTTCACCCTCTGCCAAGTCAAATGGCAAACGATTTGATTCGGCAAAAGTAGCAGCAAAAAATATAACGGCTGCCAGCGGTTGGTAGAAAATTCCCCAATTCGGCAACCATGTTGATTCGACCGTGTGACCTAGGAATTGAAAATGCAGGAGCCCCTGTTGGGCCGCAATCATTTCTCCCAAATTAAATGTTCCATACAGCAGAATGATTCCCACAATGGACAGGCCCAATGCCAATTCATAGGAAATAATTTGAGCGCTTGCTCGGAGCGCACCCAACAGAGAATATTTATTCCCCGAACCCCAACCTGCCATTAAAATTGAGTATGCCCCCAGGGAGGAGACCCCTAAAATGTAGACAATACCAACGTTGATCTCAAATCCCTGCCAAAAAAAAGTATAAGGACCCCAATTTTTTCCGAACATTTCAAAGGGATCAATATGGACCGGTGCCGACATTGGAATGGCCGCAAAAGCCAAAGTGGCTGGGACTAGAGCTGCAACCGGCGCCGCGTAATACAGAAACTTAACTCCGCCTGCGGGAAAAAACTCTTCTTTTGTTAGAAACTTTACCGCATCTGCCAAAAGTTGCATTAAACCAAGAGGACCAACACGATTAGGCCCTAGTCGATTCTGAATAAATGCAGAACCACGCCTTTCCAGCCACACCAGAATTGGGACAGCCTGAACCATCATCAAAAAAACAAGAACGAGTTTGATACAATTAACCGTGATTTGAAACGTGTCCTGACCCATTTTTTAATCCCACTCTAAAGCTTTAGATTTTACTTCCCAAAAAAGGCCATAGATGAATACCAACAAAAAGATAAACATCGAAGTCAGAACAAACAGACCTTGACCGGACTGAATAAAATCTCTGAACGTAGTCGCCCACGGGTACATAAAGATAATTTCGATATCAAAAATAATGAATAAAATCGCGGTCAGATAAAATTTCACAGAAATTTTTGTGTCTTTTTTTTCCTGAGCCGGGATTCCGCACTCGTAGGCTTCAAACTTCACGGGATCATAGACTCTTTTGCCCGCCTTGGACGCTAAGAAAAGCATCAGGCAACCAAATAGAATCACAAAAACGGCGATAAAGAGTATTCCCCCGAGTGGCATAAACCCCTCCCTGATGTCGTCACAAATGTTGAAAACCAATCAAACGCTATAACTATACTGTTTACCTTAATCTTTTCCAAGAATTATGAATGGAAAGTACCCTTGTCTTCTGGCATGATCCCGGGCTCATGATTCTTTCCAAAACGACGGACCATCTTCACCTTCATTTGGAATCGATTCTTGATCGAGAGCTCGAGATGGGTGCCACTCATCTGACTTTGACGGGAACCGCTTCCACCAGCTTACTTGGGCTTTTGTTGTCTCATGCAAACTCTA
>PEZR01000018.1:7954-13789 GCA_002773975.1 Bdellovibrio sp. CG10_big_fil_rev_8_21_14_0_10_47_8 | reverse complement strand
AATGAACAAGATCAGTTGAAGTTCGGAAAAAGGGGGCTCTTAATTCAGAAGTTTCTGAAAACTATTGGAATGGGGCCGGCAAAAATTCTATTGCAGTTGGTGAAGTTAGTGGCTTTGCCATTTTGGATTCTTGATGAACTGATTAAGCATGTAATTTGGGGATGGGGCAGCAAGTTTCGTTATCTCAATATGTTTTGTCGTCAGATCTGGATCGTGATTGAAAAAAAATAAATGGATTTGCAATCAGGTGTGATTGCAGCTCCATATCTGATTTTTAAACTGTCGAAATAAAATTGGTTTTTTATGATCCACGGAGCGATCAAAGAGATATTCAAAACGATACATGGTATCTTTTGCATGATCTGCTAAATCTTTTTCTGCCAGACGGATTTGCTGAACTCCATAACCAGGAATTTTCATTTTTCGAGCGCCAAGTTGTTGGCCACTGCCGCTGTCAAAAATATTCAGCTGGGCGTTGATCAACGAGGCGCTGGAGTTTAAAAAATAGAACTCTAAATTTTGCAAATCTCCGATGGGCTCCAGCAGCGATGAGGGCCTGCGGTGGAGACGAGGCATTAACAAATGACCCTGGCGGAGTTTGTGAGAATGGATCATCTGAGGCGAACTCAATTTATCCTGAGGGAGAAAGACGGTCATGAAGTGAGGATGAAGAGTTCCAAGATAACTCAGTTCCGGAATAAATTTGGGTCGAACCTTCATTTCTACTGAAAATAAACCGAAGTGATCCAGGTCAGGGAAAAGTCCAGACAGATCCACTTGCAGAGCGCCCTGACGCTGCAGAACTATTTCGTTGCGTCCCAAAGACCGACCCTTGTGGGAAAAGGCCTCAACTTGGACACGCAGATCCAACTTGGGAATGCCGGAAAAAAACTCCACGAAATGATTAAAACTCAGAACGGTATGAAAATTTTGATCATGCCGATAGAGCTGAACAGGAATACCTTGAACCTCGTGGCCAAGCATCTCAGGAAACTTCTCGTGCAAACGATGGGTCACCAGACTTGGCCAGCCCTTTACTTTTCGCAGAGATTTAATCAGGGATCTATTTGTCTGCCGAAGAAAGCTCATGGTGTGCTCCGGAAACCTTTAAAGGCATTCTCATAGAACTTTTTTCTCGCAACTGGGTTTGCCACCGCCGAGACGTAATAATGGGGGGCCAGCGAGTGCTCAATCCCTAGCGCTCCCGTCTTTTCATTTCTAAAAAGTGTAAAAATCGCAAACTGACTTTTGCCACCTTTGAAAGTGAGCGAGCAGCCGGACTCAAATCCTCCGAATGGTTTAAACTCTTTTTTGAACGATAGAATGAGGGATTCATTAAATCCGATCTCGGTCTGACTTTCCGAAAGCACCTTGCCGTTGGAGCCCCGGGTTTGTATCTTCATCGGCTGAACTTCAGTTGTTTCTAGGTATGGAGGACGAAAATTAAGAAGAACGGCATAGGTGTCATGAATATCTGAAACGCTGGCTGAATGTGCTGAGTGCAAAATGGGCGAATAGATATGTCCTGGTTTTTTGTCCGGAATCATATCATAGAGAATGGTCGCACCCAGCTTGCTGGTGGCATCTCGATAAAAACTTTGCCCTTCAAAAGATTGTCCCAGCAAGTTGGCCTTGTCCGAAGGGGAGAGATCTTTGACGGCGAACTCGACACTGGCGATGCCCGCATTTTTCAGCTCAGTGTCTGTAAAGAGATCTTGCAGGTAACACTGAATGCCATCTTTCCCCTGGAAAGAAATTTTCTTTTCCGCCAAGAGATTGAAACCTTTCCATAGGCTGACTTGAACCTGAGGTTCTTTCGTCAGACCCCGAGTGTGAAGGGGATTTCGAAGACCGAAACCTGTTTCAATCGGGAGTTGATGAAAAATCGGCAAAAACAGCTTCATTGAAAATGAGTTTTCCAAACATTTTGAAGATTCGTTAGCATTTTCTCAAGGTCCTTCAGGGGCAAGGAGGTCGGTCCATCGCAGAGAGCTTTCTCAGGATTGGGATGAGTCTCTAAAAAAATTCCGTCCACACCAACAGCCATGGCCGCTCGAGCCAGGGGCCAGACCATTTCAGCGCGTCCACCAGAGCTTTCGCCAGTCGCGCCAGGCAGTTGAGTTGAGTGGGTGCAATCCATAATAACGGGAAATCCCAGTTTTCGCATTTCCACAAGACCTGTCATGTCGTTGATCAGGCGATTGTATCCAAATGTAGTCCCTCGTTCACAGAGGAGAATGTTTGAGTTTCCAGCGCTGACAGCCTTTTTTGCAATGGCCTGCATGTCCCACGGAGCCAGGAATTGTCCTTTTTTAATATGAATAACTTTTCCAGTCTTAGCGGCTTCAACCAGCAAATCTGTTTGTCGCGAAAGGAAAGCTGGAATTTGCAGGACATCGGCGACCTTTGCGGTGTCTGCCACCTGGATCGTCTCATGAACATCCGTGATGAGCGGGACATTGAGTTCGGTCTTGATTCTTTCCAGGCTTTTGAGGGCATTAGAGGCGCCCGGGCCCCGGAAAGAACCAGAGCTTTGCCGATTGGCTTTATCAAAAGAGCATTTAAGAACCCACGGAATCCCCAGTTTTTTGGTGACTCGTAGAATCTCTTTTCCGGTCTCCATGACCATTCCGTCATCTTCGATGATGTCGGGGCCGGCAAACAACACCCACTGCTTCGCATCTCCCCACGTGTATGTGCCCCAGGGGCCCTTCATCGAAACTGTTTTGGGAAGCGCAGTCCATCCGGTCATACTGATTTTACCACCTGTTCGATAATGTAGTTTTGTGTTTTTTCATCCATGTCCGGATACATTGGGATACTGACGACATGGTCAGCAGCCCAGCGAGCATGCTGCAAATCTCCGATACATTTATTGGCGTTCTTTTTGTACCAGGGTTGCTCGGGCATAATTCGCGGATAGTGAACGCTCGTTGGTACGCCGACATCTTGCAGCTTTTTTTGAAAGCTGGCTCGGTCATTAACCATCAGAGTGTATTGAGCCCAGACGCTTTGGTGGCCATCGGCTACAAATGGATAGACAAACCCCTTCGCTTTGATCTCGGAGAAGGCCTGATTGTATCGATGAGCGATTTTTTCTCGTTGCTCAATCTCCCAAGGATATCTCTCAAGTTTTGCAAGGAGGATGGCGCATTGAATTGTGTCCAAGCGGCCATTGATACCAAGGCGTGTGTGATAGTACCGGGACTCTGAACCATGTTCGCGGATTTCCTTCATGGCCGTCATTAGCTTTTCATCATTGGTAAAAATGGCGCCGCCGTCTCCGTAACAACCCAGAGGCTTGGCAGGGAAAAAGCTGGTGCCCGAGGCCACAGTAAAATTACAGCTGCGTTTTCCCTTGAAGGTCGCCCCAAAACTTTGGGCGGCATCCTCAATCACAGGAATACCATGTTTCTGTGCGATTGAATTGAGTGCGTCCATGTCCGGCAACTGCCCGTAAAGAGAAACCGGTAAAATGGCTTTGGTCTTGGGCGTAATGGCTCGTTCTACTTGCTGGGGATCGATGTTGAAAGTTTTCGGGTCGATATCGACATAGACGGGTTTTGCTCCGGCTAAAACGATGGTCTCTGCGGTGGCAATGAAGGAAAAAGCCGTTGTGATGACTTCGTCGTCGGGACTGTCTCCAACGCCAAGGGCCATCATGGGTACCTGGAGAGCATCGGTTCCGCTGGCACAAGCCAGGGCGTATTTGCTGCCGACAAATTCTGCCAGTTTCTTTTCACATTCCACAACTTCGGGGCCATTGATGAAGGCGCCGTGATCAAGAACCTTCTGAATTCTTTGACCGATGTTTTCTTTGAGCGATTGGTACTGGGTTTTTAAATCAATAAAGGGAATTTGAGGGTTTGCCATCACATGAGTCCTTTCCATGTCTGAAGCCCATTATTCCTCTGAAAAACGGTGATTGTCTATCGGGAAGAAAGCCACAGTCCCTGTGCATTTCTCGACACATTTTCGATGACGAGTTGAGCTATTTTCTGTACTTTCTCCTCTGATAGATGACCAAGAGAGCTGACTGTGTATAAAAGAGGGCTAGATCCCTTAGGAGACAATAATATGATTCCCGTAATTCTCAGCGGTGGAAGTGGCACCAGGCTTTGGCCTGTTTCTCGAACGAAGTACCCCAAGCAATTCTATGGTTTGTTTGAGGAGACCCTCCAGTCTCTGACCATAAAAAGATTGGCCCGTTATGGCGAACCTTGGATTCTGACATCGCAAACTCTCAAGGACTTTACCGAGAAGAAGGCGCGTGAAGCTGGGTTGAAGCTGGCGCGTGTTGTTTATGAACCTGTGGGTAAGAATACGGCCCCGGCGATTGCTCTGTTGTGCAAAGCCCTGGAGCTGGAGGGAAAACAGGCCGAAGTTGTGGGGATATTTCCGGCGGATCATTTGGTTGAAAGACCAGATATTTTTTGGTCGGCCCTAGATCTGGCGGAAGCTTCAGCCAGAGAGAACAAAGTGGTTACTTTGGGTCTAAAGCCAACTGAGCCGGCGACGGGATATGGCTACATACAAACTGAAAAACAGCCGTACAATTATAAAAAACAGATGAGTTCATACTCTGTGCTTAAGTTTCATGAAAAGCCGAATTCTGCTTTGGCTCAGGAGTTTATCCGCGACGGATCTTATTTTTGGAATGCGGGAATTTTTGTCTTTCGAGTGTCCTTGATGATTGAACTCTTTGAGCGATATCAACCTCAAATTTGGGATGCCTTGTCGATCTTAAAGGCTGACCTCTCCAATATCAAAGAGGTCTACGCATCGATGCCCTCAATTTCAATTGATTATGCGATCATGGAAAAGCTCACCAAGGATGATTTGCTGTGTGTGCCTTGCGATCCCTTGTGGAACGATGTTGGCTCCTGGGATGCCGTTGCTGATGTGTATGAAAGCAGTGGGCGTTCCCGCGGCGAGCCCATCGAGGTTCATTCAAAAAATAATTTTGTCCTTCCCAAGGAAGATAAGAAATATGCCTTTGTGGGTGTTGATGATTTAATTGTTGTTGATACCGACGATGCTTTGCTGATTGCGAAACGGGGACAAACACAAGACGTTAAGCTGGTCGTGGATCGTCTGAATAAAGAGAATTCCAAATTAGCGCACGAGCATACTTTTGAAGAGCGTCCTTGGGGGCGCTTTGAAGTTCTTCGTGATAAAGAACATTTTAAATCCAAAGTGATCCGGGTTGATGCCCATCAACAGATTTCTTATCAGTCTCACGCAAAACGCGAAGAGCATTGGGTGATTGTTAAGGGTGAGGGCGAGGTCATTCTCGATGAGCAAGTTATCCCAGTGAAGGCCGGGAGCTACGTCAAGATTCCTTTGGGAGCAAAACACCGGATTCGAAATACCAGCCCCCATCCCATCGAGTTTATTGAAGTTCAGCTGGGGGCGTATTTCGGAGAAGATGATATCGTTCGTTATCAAGATGATTATCGAAGAAACTAGAGAGCGCACTTTCTGAGAGTAACACCCAGAGTAATGCCTCCATCGCCGATGTCGGTGCTGTCCATGGTGAGCTCTGCATCTACTGGAAATGTGCGAGGACCAAAACGAGGATTTACGGGGCGGTAGCTCAAAACCAGACTCGTATCAAAGTTGATCTCTTGTCCACCCTTAGGACGCTTTTTGATTCCAGGGGCTGATTGTGCAACGGCCTGCCGAAAATAAAAGAGATCTGTGGTTTCACCAGAAATTGAAACGGTCGGGAGATTGACATATCCCCTGGCGGCGATGATCGTAGGCCCCTTCGTGATGATATTGGCGGAGCCACGATCCGGGAGGCTGACAAATCCGCGATACTCAAGTGAAGTG
>PEZR01000018.1:0-7894 GCA_002773975.1 Bdellovibrio sp. CG10_big_fil_rev_8_21_14_0_10_47_8 | reverse complement strand
GCTGCGGAGGTGCCAGCCCGTGCCTGAATCGAGAAGTGGTCATAGATGATCGAGATTGATGATCGGTCGGGGGATACGGCGACGGAAGCCGAGCCAGAGGGGCATCCGCTGCCGCCAATAACGGCACGGCCCAGTTGAAAATTTTGCGCCATCGCACCAATCGAAATGAAGCAGATAAGACTGAGAAGAATTTTGCTCATGATGGGGTTCTCCATTCTGGTTCCATTTGGCACCATGTTCGGTGCCAATGGGTTCGGAATAGAGATAGAGCAAAGATGGGGCCAGGGAAGTGGGGTCTGTCGGGCAGTTGTCTACGGCTGAGTGAGATAAAACTGATCCTTCCACTTTTTATCGAGAATGACGTCTTCAATCTGCTTTCTCATGAATAAGGGAAGATCCACCTTCGAGACGACGTTGTTTCCGGCATTAACTAGAAGGTCACCCGAGGTGATTGAGTTGATTCGAATCGAGCGCGCCAAGGGCCTCAATTTTTTTCCTTTTGATGGCGGAGATTGCACCACGAGATCACCCTGCAGAAGATCTTTGTTGGTCATCTGGAGGCCACCGCTGATAATTTTCAAACGAGTGAAGCGTCGTGAAGGTGGAGAGGAAGCCTCCACTCGTGCTCGAACCAGGGGAGTCATTGTATCTGGAGTGTATCCTTTGTAGCCGCTATGGCAGGGCTCGCCTTGCCAGTGATGAGTGATCGGGTAGATATCAAATTCATCGCCAACCTGAATGTCTGCATCGGCTCCGGCTTGGATCCAGATATGGGTTCCATCACTTTTTTCGCCCGTGTGTGGGTTGATGACCTCACCCATTGGGGGGGCGCTTTCTATCCGAGTGGACCAATCTTGATGAGTGGCTCGTGGTAGAATTTCTTTTTTAAAATTTTCGATTACGTTCATGAGTCCGGCATGCGCCATTTTGTAGACCGGTGTTTTCTTGTAATATTCAAAACCTCCGTTGATGCCACTGTAGCCGCCACCGACGTTGATATGCAGTTCGGTGCTGTTGGCCTTGGCATCGAACCCGTATCCGTCCTCGAGTCCTTCGGCGGCATGGGCATCCATGAAGAGCTTGGCGCTGGTGATCCTGAGTCCAAGGTCGATGGCGATCGGGCTGCCATTGGGATGGAAGCCAAATTTGAATTCAGTATTTTGATAGAATTCAAAACTGGCGAGATCGATGTCGAGTGTGTAGTCGCTATAGACCAATTCGCACTGTGCTCGTTGATAGGTGGGGGGATCGTCCTGCTTTTTCTGAGGGGGATCATCGAATTGGGCCGTAGCGTTGAGAGTTTTAGCACAGGAAGAGAGTGCCATCGCCATCGCAATCCAGACTGCTGGGCTTCGGACTAGGTCCAGGGAATTTCCACGTCGGTGTGTTTTCATAACTAGACTCCTCTTTCGTCTAGTTAACTTCTCGGAACCTAGCCTAAGGACTTAAGACCAAAGGCCAAAAACTAGACCAACGCCCAGCCCCGTTAATAAGTGCCTTCCCTCCTTTGGTAGCAACACGGCGTCGCAAACTGGTTGCGAGACCTCATAAAATGAAAATCAGGTTCTGATTCCCATTTAATGCACCAATAGCATTGAATATTGACGCGCTATTGCTACCAAAGGAGGGAAGGCGCTTATTAACTTAGTCGGTTTTTAGGGTGTTTACTGTGAAGGCTTCTTCTGTCAGGCCTGAGTTGACCTTGAGGTCTGAGAGCTCCAGGTCTGTGCCCCGTTTGTTCAACAGATTGCGGACTTGGATGAGTTGGGATCGCCAGACGTTATTGATTTTTGTGTAGTTTAAAAAATCGACAGTTTTGACGACTTTGTTTTTCTGAAAATATTCAGTCTTTGTTGGAAGCAAATCTTTCGCCGAGATCAATATCAGTACACGACTGTAAATACTGGTGCCGGCCTTTGGGTTGACCTCGAGCACAGTGCCCTTGGCATCTTTTTTGAGAATTTTTACTTCTGCCGCGCGGATGGCCGTGGAGTTTAGATCATTAATAGTGAGCTCTGAGCCCAGGACTCCGCCCCCTTTTTTTGCATTCACCACTCGGCGAACCTGTTTAGTCGATGGAAGATAGAGCCACTGGTTTTCCTCGTCACCCTGAATCTCAGACAACAAAGCCGTGCCTCGAATATCCGCCGGCGATTCAATTCGAACCAAGGCGTAGGATTTTTTTCCACGCAGTGTCTGTAGCTTCATCGTTCGCGTTTTAATCTCGCCATTGGCTTCGATAATATTCATTTTTACCAAAGCTTGATCATCCTTGGCATCGACCTGTTTTTGCACTTGCTTCAATAAATTGGACGCCGCCTTTTCCGCATGAGCAATCGGAGAAAACAGAAGAGATACAAAAATAAAAATCAAAGCTAAAGGCATAAATACTTTCCTCAGCGGTTTATTGAGAAGCCCCGGATACAATTGGAGCATTGCTGGTAAGAATACAAGATCCCCCAAGGCCCCGGCAACGATTGAAAGCACCATATAGATGCCAAACATTTGATTGGCACGAAAGTCCGAGCTCAGAAAAATGACAAAGCCACAGAACATAATAAGTGTTTCAAATAAGCAGGGATTGCCCTCTTGCAGCAGAGTTCGGCGCAGCGGCAAGCTAGAAATTTTCTTTTCCTCAATCAATCTTTTCAAACGACTCAGCAGATAGACCGTATTGTTGAAGGCCAGACCCAGCGCAATTGAAAAGATCAATGCGATTCCCGGCTTGATCGGTGTTTGCACAATGGCCATCAACCCCAGCAAGATTGCCGGCGGAATCAAGTTGGGTAAACAGGAAACCAACGCCCACCTCAGTGAACGAAAGATCAACATCAACAACAATCCGATGAGAACTAATGAGTGCCAGAATCCAGTGATCAGGCCTTTCGAAACCTCGCGGTTCAAAGTGTGGCTGATGACTCCGTGCCCAGAGTCTTGAAACAACAACTCGGGGAATGTTTTTTTCATTAAAGACTGAATTGTTTCTCTGGTTGAATTGATCTCATCCGAGGGGAAGTCGTGAAATCGAATAGAGATTCTGAGTGATCTGCCATTCTCTGTGATGTAATTTTTGAGCGGGTTGTTCTGGGCCAAAGAATACATGAACAAAAATTCGGCCACACCCTGCAAAGTCTTCGGCCGAGGTTGAGGCAGAAAATCTGGGACCGAGATCGAGCTCCCAATCGACGGTATTTTTCGAATCTCTTGATTGCTTTGATCCAGTAGCTTTAGATTGTCTGGATTTTTCCAGAAGTTATCCTGTGGGGAGGTTAGAACCACATCATAAGTAATCACTCCGCCCAGGTTATTATCAATGCTGTCTGTTGCTTGGCGGACGAGCTCATTTTTGGGAAGGTCGTCAAAAAGTCTGCCCGAGAAGGTGATGTCTCTGCCAGCCAAGGCCATGCCCACGGCGAGAACAAGAAGGCCCAGGAAAAACGCGCGACTATTTTTTAAAATAGTCAAAGTCCAATAGGATTTTTTTTCCGTCCATCCCCTGAGAGTTGGTTTGGTGAAACACATGAAGGCCATCAAAAGCAGTTGAGTCAGTCCCCAGACGACCATCACCGAAGTGGCAACGACCCAGCCGTATTGGCGAATCAAAGGAATATCTGTAAAACAAAGAGTTGCAAATCCAATAGCGGTCGTGGTGCTGCCCAAAAAATTTGGCAACAACATTTCACGCAGAGCCTTCTGAGTGAGGCGCCATTTTTCCATAAAATCAAAGGGATGGTCGGCCTCCTTAAGGATCTCTGCCCATCGATGGAGAGAGTGAATCATGACCGAGATGAGAGAGATGCTGATTATGATGGGAAGAGTAGAGAGCAAAACAGAAAATGGAATTCGAAAGAATGCGAGCCCACCCAGAACCGTGATGTTGCTAATAAAGAGACTAAGTAAGGTGAGAAGAAAGGCTGAAAGTCCTCGAAAGAAAACCAAAAAAACCAGGCCGAAGGCGATAAAACTGAGAGAGACAAAAAGTTTGAGCTCCGCAAAGAGGCGCTCGGAGAAGCGGCCTTGAATAGCAGGGCCTCCTCCAGTTTCAACAGTGACATTTGGTAGAGCCGCCGAGATTTCCCGAGACAGTGTTTTCGACAATTCAAGCTGAGCCCCGGGGTCAAGGTCATCGGGCGTGACCAACAACAGAGCGGATCGATAGTCTTCCGAGATCAGTTGCGATCTGATCAGTGGATTGGAGGCGGTGAACTCCGTCCATTTCTTGGGATCCAGTCGATCGTAAAGAGGACCGATCACTAGGCTTGAGTCCTCGTCAAGGGCCCCTTCCAGCGTCGCCAGGGATAAACTGTGGTTGACTCCGATTTGTTGGTTGGCCAGTTCTGTGGCCTCCTTCAATTCCTTCATCGCTGGAGGGGTTAGCCATGTCAGATCGCCTTTGCGTTCTAGAACGACGAGAAAGCTAGATCGTTCATCCAGCTCAAAAGTTCGACGGATTTGGCGACTTTGTTCCAGCAAAGGGTGATTTCGAGGGAAAAAATCCTCGAAGCTGTAGGCCGTGTTAATTTTTCCTAACTGTAAAAAAGAAAATAGGCACAGTCCCAAAAGTGTCACAGTGACAAAAAGCGAAAAAAGTTTGGCAAATTTTTCGTCTTTCATAAACTTTGAAAAAAGATCTCTCAGACTCTCTTCCTCTCTGGACCTTCGTCCGATATGCTAGATCTAAGTCGAGGTTATTTGATGTCTTTGCAAAGCATACTATCGGGTCTTTTTGTCGCTCTCTTGATACCTCAGGTCTCATTCTCTGCAGAACCTTCTGCGAGTCAATTTGAGTCTGCGTTTGTATTGCCATGGTCATACGTGAAGGACTCGATGACTCAGGTTCCAATCAAGACACAGATTACGTTGAACAACTTGACGGTTCAGGCGCAGGGTCTTGAAGTGCAACTGCCCAATGCGGTGCTCAGTCTCAATTTGGATCTTCGCGCAGCCGAAGTGTCGCAGCAGCACACTCAATTGGAGTCTGATTTTCTGTCTGTAGAAGTGACGACTGAAAGTTTTCATTTTCAAAAAGATATTGAAAAAGTAATTGGTGGAGTCGTCGTGCGGACTCATCTCGAAGCCAATTGCCAACCAATCACAATTCGCCAAACGCAAGCCTCAGCTTTGTCCTCTTGGTCCTGGATCATTCAGGAAAATCGCATCGGCGCGGAACTTAAGGATTTGCAGATCAACTGGCCCCAGGGGTCCTGGCAAATCAGTCCAATTCAGTGTGAGGGTCCTCGAGGGTTTGCAGATCTGATTCAGAACGAGATACAAAGTCAATTGGCGGATCCTAAAAAAATTGAGAATGAGGTTAAGTCTCATCTGCAAACAACAGTGAATCAACAGTTGCAGCAGGTGATTGATCACTGGCGGTCTTTGCAGTGGATCTACAGTAAGGCAGATCGTCGAATCGGTTTTGAGCTGACGGGAGTCGAGGCCCTTTCAGAGCAGGGAATGTTATTTTATATCCTCATTCATATTCAAGGTGCTGGCATGTCCGTCACGCCTCACCATCTTGAAATCAGTGATGAAACCCTCAGTCAGGTGGGTGCAGCTCCGAGTTTGATTTTATCCCAGGATGTATTTTTGGCCCTCGCCCGCGTTGCCAGTCAGTGGGCGAGATGGGATGTAGAGCTTCAGGATATTCCGGCCTTTAAAAGTCTGATGCACTCGCGATTCCTTCAATTTTTTGTGTGGCCTGATTTGATGAAATATCCCAAGGATTCGCCATTTCATATGACCGTTCAAGCGGCCCAAAAACCAGATATTCAGTGGCAGGGCGGGAGTCAGTTTCACGTCAATGCTTTGATCAACTCGTGGATCCGCTCCGAGCGGGATGGCAAAACATGGGACTATCTTTTTTTGCAAACAAGTGTGTCCTCGGTCGCAGATCTTCAGGTGCAAGACAGTCAGCTTCAGGTGAATTTTTCGGACTTGGATATGCAATCAGAGTATTCCTTTTTTCCCCAATATCGAATTGAATTCGATCCTCGCAAGCGAATCGCGAAGTCCAAGATCATGAAGGCTTTGAAGTCGAGCCCCCACCTGCAGTCGGCATCTCTGGAGATTCCACATATTCAAGTCACTGAGTCCCAGGCTATTCAGGCTCAGGGACTTCGAGTTCTGCCCAGTGGGATTGTTCTTGTTGATTGGCATTGATCGTCGCTGTCGGTTGGATCAGCAAGAGCCTGGTCTAAAACAAATAATTGGTTTTAATGAGAACACGATCATTGCGGTCATAGGCACCGATGGCAGAGTCCGCAGGCCCGCTAAATAGATCTACGACCAAGTCCTGGCGCCAATTGTCGCGCCAGCTCCAGCTCAATTCCGAATGGGTGAAGGTCGAGAAGGTGGTCTGCTCTTGAAAGAGTGCGGAGGTCCATGTCCATTTTTCCGCAAAGGCCCAGCGCCAGCCAAGCATGACAGATTTTTCCAAGAGTCCCGAGAGGGCAGAAAGTCCGCTGCTCTCAGCTCTTCGCGAAGATAATATTTGAGCGAGCAAGGTGATATCTCTTTTCCATAGCGGGAGTGTTTTTTCTCCTCCGAGGACCGCATATTCAGACCATCCCGGAATAAAACTCGAGTCCCCCTGGGGCTGTGCGTGCTGAGCGCTGAATCGAAAGATCCATGTGCCCGTGGTGACTGCCGTTGCCATGGCGGCAACTCGATGTCGGTAATAGGTCGGTCGAATCAAAACTGGATTTTGCAATTGGAAGATCTGACGGGGGTAAACCTCGATGGCTGTGGTTGTAACAATGGGAATTAAAAGAGGTGGCGAGGAGCTGCCATCAAATCCGGCGAGACTCAAATCCCAGGAATCCCCATGGTACTGAACACGAAGTCCAACGTTATTATCAAGGGCATGATTGAGAACTTCGTCAGAGGTGACATGGTAATCGACCTGATTGGGAAGGAGCAGGACGAGGTTGTCGTTCTCGACCGGAAGGTTCAGAGAGCGGGGCCACCAGGGGCTGCTTTCGCCCGGAAAAAGGGCTTTGCTTTGAAGCGGAATATAAATCAAGTCCCAAGAGACGCTTTTAATTTGGTCAGAGTAGAAAATTCCGGCTGAGCTTCGAGAGGTGCTGTTCAGAGGGTCGCGGTAATTTTTTGCATGGACGATGTCCATGGGATTGACGAGATCTGTGCCCTCCCAGTTGACTCGGCTGAAACCAACTTTTAGTTTTTGGGAAAGTTTTTTTCTTTCCAGATTGAGTTCTTTGGGTTCAAAGACAAATTGCTCGCTGGGATCCTTGGTCAAGGCGTCTGCCTTGATCTCGGGACTGAATTGCACGCGCCAATACTGATCCCAGCGAATAGCAGTTGTCAAATTCAGCTCAGCACCACCGGATTCCCGCGAAAGATTGGGAGAGTTGAAATTTGGCATCGTTGAAGCAAAGATCGCCGTTTGGCCCTGAATTTCTGCAGTGGCAAAAAGTTTCGGCGAACCGAGCATGATGAAACACAATATGGTTAGGCTGACGGTCATTTTCATGCCGCTCAGGCTAACATAAGTGCATTCAACATCGTCAAGGCTTTGGCTGAGAAGTTTAGGCCTTAGGTTTCCAATGCACAGCGCTTTCCATCACTCGGTGGGATAGGCAAATCTCCATGGACTTTGGCAGCAGAGACAGAAAATGTGCGGTAATCCAATTGAAGCAACCTGTGATGATGTTGGTCTGATGTTTTTTCATCGCGCGAATAGCCATTGAAGCGACCACTGAGCTTTTCATCAAGCCCAGCTGTCCAATTGGACGAATTCCAGCTGTTGCACGGGCGATGAATTCAGTTTCTGTGGCGCCGGGGTTCACGCAGGTGATGTGAATGTTGCTGTCTTTGTATTCAGCCGCCAGGGCCAGAGTGAAGTTGTGAACATAATGTTTGGTGCTGCCATAGA
>PEZR01000118.1:30682-34989 GCA_002773975.1 Bdellovibrio sp. CG10_big_fil_rev_8_21_14_0_10_47_8 | reverse complement strand
CTCAGAGGCCGGCCTTGTCCGAGAGATGACATCAAACAATCTCTCTTTCTGCTCAACACTCATCACATCATATTTTTGCAAAAGTTTTTTTCTGAGGGACGGGCGAAATAGAACCTTACGGACAACACCCGCTTCATTGAATAGATTTTTTACCATTTCTCCGGGAATTGCATAAATTGTATGATGTGTCAGCGACCAATTCGGTCTTACGACCTCCAGCAAACGCATAATTTCATAGGCACAATTATCATCAAAAAAATAGTAATCTACAGAGGCCGTGGTCTCTAGCTCCCAAAGATGCTTCAATAAAAAAAGTGTCTCAGATGGGCTTAGTTCTAGCTCATATTCCCAAAGATCTCTGTTCTCTGATTTTATATACTCGTTGAGTTTTTCATAATAAGGCTGCACCGACCAGTGCCCTTCATATCCGCCCATCACTCCAAAATAGAAAAAAGCAAATGGGTTCTCATCTGGCGAAACCTGGGCTGCATAATTAATTCCAACATCCAGCAAATCACTTTCCTTCAATGAGCCAACTTTTAAAAACAGGTGTCCGAACATTGACGCTGGATTATTTGTATATGCCGCCGAGAAAACCAAACTGACTCGCTGGGGATCATGAAATCTAGAAATAAAACCATCCCATTTTTCACAGTTTACTTTTGGTATCTCTAGCTTCAGAGCTTCTCTTAAAAACTGGTATCGACCCTGAAAGGCACATATAGGAATTTGCTTTAGTGGACCCAACAATCGCTCTGAGTGAATCGCCTCGATGGTAGCTCTGAGTTCAGCCAATGGATTATTGCGCCCTTGTGGCGAAAGAAAGAAATCACCACCATCGACTTCGCTGACACCCTTGTCCTCCCAATCTTTTGAGAAGTGCAAAAGCAATCGCCATTCTGGCGTCTTCGACAGGCGATCCAAAACTTGATCACTGAATTTTGTGTCAGCGGAAGAACAATGCCCCCAAGTAAGAGCTAAAAAAAGGAGGAAAAAGCGCATCAAGGCTATCGGGTTTGGTCCGAGGTTTTTCTATTCTTTGGCCTCAGCTCAAACTCTTCCTCCCCTTCGGAGAAAGAAACCCGAGAAACTCGAACTTTTGCCTCATCGTATTTCTTTCCGGCCATTTTTTTGTTGAGAACAGTCTCGGCATCTTCAAGGATCGCCTGTTTTTGCTGAACTGTCGGCATCACCAGATAATACCAACAAGAACCACCCAACAATATTCCCGTAATAGCACACAGTGTTGGATGAGCTCCACCGACCGGATAAGAATTTTCGTATAAAAACTGGTCACGAGTTCCATCTTCGGCCGTTACAGTCGACTCGTATTTCATCCGAATGGTCTGACAACCCATGGTTATAAAAACAAACCCAAGAACAAGAATCTTAGTTACCTTCATTTGAATCTCCTAGAGGGCCTTTTTCACAGCCTGACGAATGTGACCAAAAATATCCTGGCCGGCAGCATCTTGCATCCAGATCTCAACGGTGTCGCCAACCTTCATAAAAGAAGTTTCCGGCTGACCCTTGGCAATCTGTTCAATCATGCGTTTCTCGGCCAAACAACTGGACCCCATGGCGGGATCTTCGTTTGAAACAGTTCCGCTGCCAATCAAGGTTCCTGCCACCAGGTTTCTGGTCTTTGCTGCGTGTGCAATCAACTGTCCAAAATGAAAATGCATCTGACCGGCATTGGCTTTGCCAAAAAATTGTTCGTTGTATTGAACATTCAAGGGCAAATGAAGACGCCCTTCTTTCCACGAATCCGATAACTCATCCACCGTCACAGCAAATGGCGATAGCGCCGACGCTGGCTTGCTTTGAAAAAAACCAAAGCCTTGACCCAGCTCTCCGGGAATCAAGCCTCTCAATGACACGTCATTGATCAAAACCACCAACTGAATATGCTCCAAAGCTTTCTCGGGGGAAACTCCCATCGGAACATCGTCAACGATGACGCCCACTTCAGCCTCAAAATCAGTCCCATGAGCAAAGTCTCTCTGAGGAATATCCTGATCTGGCGCCAGAAATTGCCCACACTCAGCCTGATACATCAAGGGCACCGTTTGCAAAGTTTCTGGCAAAGCGGCCTTTCTGGCCATTCTGACCAGTTTTATGTGATGAATAAATGCGGAACCATCAGCAAAAAGCCAGGTGCGTGGCAATGCCGAATGAAAGTCCTCCAGCTTTACTGCGAAAGCTCCATCGGCTTTTCCTGAATTCAATTCATCCGAGACTTTTTTTAGCCGAGGGGCCACCGTTGTCCAGTTTTCCATGGCTTCACGAAGCGACGGCGCGATGCTGGTCACCCGAACCGCCCTTTTCAGATCACGACCAACAACACACAATTCACCATCACGGCTGGATTTCGATTTCAAAGTTCCAAGTTTCATAATTCACTCAAAATAAATTAAAAGGTTAGCGCCCACTGATGTCATATTCGAAACACTGGTCGATAAATCTCCAGAGGTAAATTCATAATAAACTTCTCCGCCAAATTGGGAGGCAAAAATAAAATCCACCCCCAACTGAAATGGATATATAACCGAATGAACATCTCGAGCCGCGCAGGTTGTGCTGTTGGAACAACTCACGTCCTTGGACTGATTAAAGGCCAACACCGGGCCGGCAAAGACACCGGCCGCATCAGAAAACCAAAAGTTCAACGTCGCCGGAACATCAAAGTAGCTGTAATTGATATTGATATTTCCCTGATTGGTGGGGCCCAAGGAAACATATCTCTGGGTGTACATAAATCCGGTGCGCAAACTGAGTTTCTGATAAAGATCAATCCAAGCCAAAACCCCAGCCCGAAATCCGCTATCTGATTTAATAGAGGCATTGATCAGGTCTGTCGAGGCATCATTGGAAGCCATTCCAACTGCGCCGGCAAGATCCAGCGCCGCACGACCTTGCAGGGACCAAAATACCAATAAAGAGACAATCAGTTTTTTCATGAATCCTATTCAAAAGTAATTAAAAAGTTAGCGCCGACAGTCCTGGCATTTTCAGCCAAGTTTTTCCAAAACTTTGTGGGAATAATTTCGTAATAAATTTCGCCACCCATCTGAGGCGCAAATTTAAAACTGGCTCCCATTTGAAAACCAACAACCATCGAGCTTGGGTTTTCAACACTACTACATCCACCAGAAGCTTTGCATTCTTTCGAAGCCAAGAGACCAAAGACCGGGCCAGCAAAAGCCCCTGCATAATCAGCAAACTTGTACATCGCAGTCACAGGGATATCCACATAGGACATATTCAAATCTTTGTCAGGAACCCCGGTCTGAGTCAGAGTGTAGTTTCGTTGGTTGTATAAAAATCCTGAACGAACCTGCAGCTGGTTGCCGACATCAAAAAAGCCAATCGCCCCCAAACCATAACCCGTCTTGGACGTGATCGTGTAGCCACTTACATCCGCATCTGCAGAGTTTGAACGAAAACCCACCGCAACCGCGAAGTCACCCGCCCATGCGGCGTTAGAGACAAATAAAAGAGCCACAGTAAAAAATGAGAATAATGCTTTCATAGGGCCTGCCTTTCTTGCAAACTGCTGCTAAAGTACCTTCTTGGAAGGCTGGGTTCTATGTCTGACTTAGTGCTCTATAATTATTTTCGCAGCTCTACGAGCTACCGTGTACGCCTTGCCCTTCACTGGAAGGGGCTCTCATTTGAATACAGGTCCGTTCACCTTCTCAATCATGGAGGGGAGCAGCATCGACCAGAGTACCGAGAGCTAAATCCTGCCGGCGAGGTTCCAACGCTGTCTCACAACGGAAAACACATTGGTCAATCCATGGCCATCCTGCAGTACCTGGACGAAGTTTTTCCCCAGAAAAGAATATTTGCTGCCAAGCCTCTTGAAAAAGCGCAGATCCTGCAATTCTGCGAGGGGATCAACTGCGCGCATTCCCTGCAGAACCTCAAGGTTCTTCAGTTTATGGAAAAAGAACTTGGGAGCAGCCCTGCGGATAAAAACCGTTGGCTGCAGGAATGGATCGGTCGCATTCTCGAAAGCAGTGAAAAAATGCTCGAAAAGACCTCTGGTGCCTATGCCTTTGGCGGGGAGATCACGGCCGCTGATTTTTTCCTGGTGCCGCAGATGTTTTCCGCGCAACGATTCAACGTTAACGTCTCCGTGTATCCCACTTTGGCGCGGGTTACACAGAACTGTCTTCGGCTCGATGCTTTTGAAAAGGCGCATCCATTTCGTCAAATAGACACCCCTTCCGAGCTCAAAAATTCTGCTATTCTTTGATACGAATCACGAGATCCGGCGCCGAAGCGGACCCGTTCGGGGTTGT
>PEZR01000118.1:23869-30637 GCA_002773975.1 Bdellovibrio sp. CG10_big_fil_rev_8_21_14_0_10_47_8 | reverse complement strand
TTCAAAACTGGATAACCCAGCTCCTGCATTTTTGCCGAGTAACTGGCTACGACCTTCGAACCGAGAACCTTGCTCATTGTTTCCCTGTCCATCGCATGAGTCGTCAGGGAAAAAAGCAAGGTCATCATACCAGTCAAAAAAATCAGTTCGAGGTGTTTCATAGATGCATCTCCTATTTGCGATGTTTAAATATCTGTTACCAGATCTAGGTACAAAAACTACGCCATTCTTTTTTGACACCGGCTTCTGTTCAATTTTCATCTGACTGAATTGATGAGACCTTCTGCCCCAAGTCTGAGGCGCTCCGTCACAGGACCTTTGGCTAGACCCGAGGGAGAAACAGAAAACTCCATTTATCCAGAACTGGAATGTACAGAAATATCAACACGCTGACATTCACCCACATAAAAAAAGCAAGCCATCGTTCACGACCATCGGAACGATAAAAGCGCCAAAACTCCTGCAAAATTTTGAAGGTCACTGGAAAAACTCCCAATATATAGACCCAGCTCACATGGATGAACCACGGCGAAGCCACCGCCACAAAAACATAAAGAAAAGTCCACAAACCCATATGAAACAATGTTTTATGAATACCCAAGGCCGCTGGCAGAGTAGGCACCCCTCCTTTTGCATAGTCGTCCTTAAAGCGAATTGCCAAGGCCCAAAAGTGAGGCATCTGCCAAAGAAACAAAATCGAAAAAAGATAGATCGAGTCCAAATTGAAAAACGAAGCCCCATTCGCGACATAACCAATAGATACCGGCAAGGCTCCGGGGATGGCGCCAGGAATAGCTGCAAAGATCCACTTTGGTTTCCACCAATAAGTATAAACTCCGTTATAAAGAATCACCGTCAGCCAACCTAAAAGACCCGCCATCTCGGCGGTTTTAAAAAGAAGATTCGAACCAATGAAAAGAAAGGTGATCGACAAAATTGCCGCAGCCGCCGGCTGAATTTTTCCCGAAGCAACGGGACGTTTTGCCGTTCGAGGCATCTTGCGATCAATTTTCAACTCTTGAATTTGATTCAATGACAGGCTTCCGGAGCTCAGAAAAAAAAGGCCACCTAGCAATGATAAAAAATGATGCCAATCAAAAACCTTCTCGACTTCATAGCTGGTCGCATATCCTGCAAGACCAGCCAGAACAACAAAGATCACAATTCCAAATTTTGTAAGATCGGCGTAAATCCGAAACATGAACGCCAGCTACAGCGTCGACGTCTGGCCCACGCGAGTCCAAATGTCGAGAGCACAGAAAAAGAACAAAAGGGCCAGAAAGATAAAACCGGTTGCGAAAATCATTCGATTGGATTTTTCGTCGTATTTTAAACCCATGAAAATGGCCATGACCAAACTGGCCTTCACTGCGGCGATTGTGAATGCAACGGGGCCCTCAAAAACTCCCAGATGCATTCGTGCCGCAAAGACCGTTAGTGCCGTGAGCACCAACAAAGCTCCGCAAACCTTGGTCAAAAGAGAAAATGGAATAATGTGATGCTCGCCCTGTCTATTTGCCACGAAATCCTCCTATCCAATCAGATAGAGTAATGGGAAAAGAAAAATCCAAATCAAATCAACGATATGCCAAAAGATCCCCACGCCTTCCACCGGCGTAAAGTAATGAGGATTAAAATCACCTCTCAAATTGCGAATCAAGACCCAAGTGATTAGGCCCATTCCAACCAAAACGTGTGTTCCATGCAGTCCTGTCATTATGAAATAGAAGCCAAAATAAAGTCCGAGGTTTTGTGCCACAGCTTCAGGGTTGTGAAAAAACTTACCGGGCAACAGACCATCATGAAACTTGTGCGAGTACTCCATGTACTTGATACACATGAAGGTCGCCCCACAAATCAAGGTGGTGATCAAGGTCAGAGTGGCCTTCTTATTTTTACCCACCTGGATGAAGTGAATGCTGAGGGCCATCGTCCAAGAGCTAACGATCAGAACGACCGTATTGATGGAGCCCATTTTCCAATCAAGATGACTGGCTCCCTCTGCAAAAGTAGCTGGATACAGCGCATGCATCAGAAAGTAGCCGACGAAAAGGCCGCCGAACATCAAAATCTCTGTCACCATGAAAAGCCAAATGCCTTCCTTGGAGCTCAGGAATTCATGAGTTGCATCCTTAAAGTGATGAGCAAAATGATGTTTGTGATCCGTTGCTGAAGAATGACTACCTGTACTCATACGGCCCCGCTGTGACGACTGGTTCGATGTCAAAGTTGTTGTGTGGAGGAGGAGAAGCAACAGTCCATTCCAAAGTTTTTGAACCCCATGGATTTGCTGGCGCTTTCTCACCCTTAGTAATGGACTGAATAATAACCCACAAAGAGATCAAAAATCCCGTGGCGATCAGCCAAGAGCCCACTGTCGAAATCTGATTGAGCGACTGATAGGCCGGGAGGTAATCAAAGTACCGGCGAGGCATTCCCATCGCACCCAAAATAAATTGAGGGAAAAACGTGACGTTGAAGCCAATAAATATGAATACAAAAGAAAGGCGGGCTCCGGCTTCGCTGTACATACGACCAAACATTTTTGGCAGCCAATAATAAAAACCACCCATCAAAGCCATCAAGGTTCCGCCCACCATTACATAGTGAAAGTGCGCGACCACAAAGTAGGTATCATGGAAGTGAACATTGAGCCCAATCGTCGCCAAAATAATTCCGGTGACTCCACCAATCGCAAATAGAAACATAAAGCCCAGGGCATAAAGCATCGGAGATTGAAATTGAATTGAACCCTTATAAAGAGTTGCCAACCAGTTAAACATTTTGATCGCTGTTGGAACCCCTACCAGCATGGTCAAAAATGAAAAAACGACGCCGGCGATCTCTGACTGTCCGGAGACAAACATGTGATGTCCCCATACAAAGAATGAAACTGCTGCGATACCCAAAGAAGAATAGGCAATTGCGGTGTAACCAAAAATTGTTTTCCGAGAAAAAGTCGTAATCAGCTCTGACACAATTCCCATTGCCGGCAAAATCATGATGTAAACAGCTGGGTGGGAGTAGAACCAGAAAAAGTGCTGAAAGAGCACTGGGTCCCCGCCCAGTTCAGGATTGAAAATTCCAACACCAAAAAGTCTCTCTGCTGCCAACAGCAACAAAGTGATCCCAAGAACTGGTGTCGCTAGGACCTGCAAAATTGCCGTCGAGTAGATTGCCCACACAAAAAGAGGAATCCGAAACATCGTCATCCCAGGAGCTCGCAAACGGTGAGTCGTTACGATGAAATTCAATCCCGTCAAAATAGAGGACATTCCCATAATAAAGGCCGCTAAAACCATGCTAACAACGGCTGTTCCAGTTTTGATCGAGTAAGGTGTATAAAAAGTCCAACCCGTATCAATTTTAGTGGTGAAAAAAGTACTGATCGCCAGCGCGGCGCCCAACATGAAAACATACCAACTCATGAGATTTAGCCGCGGAAAAGCGACGTCTTTGGCACCAATGTGCAAAGGCAAAAAGAAGTTTCCAAGAATAGCCGGAATTCCAGGAATGATAACCATGAAGACCATGATGGCTCCATGATAAGTCATGACCTGATTGTAGGTGTCACCCGATTGAAAAATCGTCGGTCCTGCCGTGAAAAGCTCCAAACGAAGAAGCAACGCCATAATTCCACCCACCAGGAAAAAGGTGAGAACCGAAATCATGTACATCAAACCGATTCGTTTATGATCCAGCGACGTCAGCCAGGATTTAATTCCTGCCGATTCATTGATATAGTTTTTTCCAGATGCAGAATGTCCCATTGCGAGTCTCCTACTTCAGACTTTTGATAAATTCGATCAGCGCATTCAGTTGATCTTCAGATAATTGTCCTTGAAAGGTTGGCATCACCCCTTTTGGATACCCCTTCACCACCTTGGCATTGGGGTTCAGGATCGATTCGCGGACATAATTCTCATCCACGCTGACCTTTTGACCATCATCCATCTCATGTTCTTTAAGACCAAAAACTCCCTTCCAGGAAGGGCCGACCTTAGGAGTGCCATCGACTGAGTGACAGGCTACACAACCTTTATCGGTAAAATATTTCTGACCTTTTTCAGCCAGAGTCATGCCCTCTTCGTTTTCCTGAAGCCATTTTTCGAAATCAGCCTGTGAAACGACGTGCATCTGCCCCAACATCCCCGAATGGGTGGTCCCGCAATATTCCGCACAAAATATCTGATAATCCCCAAGCTTTTCCGCATTAAAAGAAAGCGTTGTGTACATCCCCGGAACCACATCCTGTTTAATCCGCATAGAAGGAATATAAAAAGAATGCAGCACATCTTTGGATGTCATAATTAACTTCACGGGCGTATTCACAGGAACATAAAATTCTTTACCAGAGGTCTTCCCGCTCTTATACGCAAACTCCCAAGACCATTGGCGACCGAAAACATTCACTTCAAGCGCATTTTCCGGCATTGTTCGCATTTCATGATAAAGATGCCAACCCCAGACAAAAACACCCAAGAATATAACCAAGGGAATAAAAGACCAAATGAACTCAAGAAATGTGTTGTGACTGATATATGGCGTTTTATCGTGATCTGTTTTTCTTTTGTATTTAACTACAAAAAAGATCATCCCGCCGATCAGGATCATACTTCCAATCAAGCTGGCCCAAAGAAGAAAAGCATAAAGATTATCATACTCTTCTGCAATTTTTGTCCCTTGCGGTGGCATGAAGGCTCCGCCTTCTGCCATGGCTCGTTCCAGTAAAAACAACATCCACTTCATTGAGTAATTCTCCTCGCTGACATCACTTCTTTAAAGCCATGTGCTCTCTTCGAGCACGGATCCATACTGGCGTCATAAATGCCGCCAGAATCAAAATAATCAGCGCTCCACCCACCTGCATAATGCGAAAGGCATAGAGCGTGTATTTACTTTGATGAGGATCATATTTAAAACAATACCAAACCATCTTATCGACGAAAGATCCGATTTGGCCATTGGTCGCTTCGCTCAAAGCCAATTTGAAAGTTCGTTGGTCAAAAGTAATCCCATGCAAATAACGAGAAATTTTTCCCTGAGGCGTGGTTACCACTGCGGCGGAGGCATGAGCCCACTCTTCCGCTTCCTTGTTCCATGCGTACCGAAACCCCACTTGTTCGGTCAATTTCTTGATCGTGTCCGCATCTGAGGTCAAAAAGTGCCAACCATCTTCGGTTCCCGGTCGCGCATAGACCTTCATGTAAGATTCTTTTTTCTTCACTGCTAATTCGGGGCCTTCTTTGGGGTCAAAACTGATCGCCAAATATTGAAACTTGTCCCCGGCTGACCAATCAACTGTCTTCAGGGCATCAATAACCCCATTGAGATGAAAGTTACAAAGGCCAGGACAAGAATAATAAACCAAACTGATCACAACCGGATGAGTGCCGTCGTAAAAACTAGAAAGAGGAACCGACTCTCCCTTTTCATTTTTAAACATCAATGAAAGATCTAACTGGGAACCAAGGTTCTCGGTGATTCCGATGTTCTTAAACTCCGCGGGCATCTCACTGGCAGCCATTGACGAAGGCTTCTGCTCTGCTCGCACGCCAGAACCCATTCCAACTGCCACCAACAGGGACAAGGCAGGAACTAGCAATGAACGAACTGAACAAGAAGTCATCATACTATTTTGCGCTTTTCGCAAACTCCGCTACTTTTTTAGGATCTTCTTTCACTTTAGCATTCGTGATCGAGTCAATGAATTGAACCAAGGCCCAACGGTCCACCGATTTCAAATGCCCATAGGCCGCCATCGAAGTCCCCGGCAAACCTTCGGTCACAACTGTGTACCAACCAACAAAACCACCGCCCTTTTTCCAAGGACCTTCAACCAAATTACGAGGTGGAGGATTCAAAGCCTGTCCGGCAGGGCCATCACCCTTTCCCTCAGCACCATGGCACATTGCGCAGTTTTGAGCGAAAAGCTTTTTCCCGTGCTTAACCATATCGTCGTTGGCAACCCAGGGTTCCGCCACTTTGGAGACATCAACGTCTTCGTCAGCCGCGCTTTGGGTTTCCACAACAGGGGCATGAATGTTTTCTTTCAAATCGATTCCAGGGTGAATAGCTACAATATAGATAAAAAAGGCAAAGACAAAGGCCATGGAAAACAGAAAAGCCCACATTCCAGCCTCATTATGGTGGTCTGATTTGCTATTTTCTTTTTTATTGCCATGTCCTGATTGATTTTGACTGTCAGACATATTCCCTCGGATGTGCTCTTAGATTGAATGCCTACTGAAATTTAACGAATATAAGAGATGCTAATTGAAAAGATAACGATGGGCAAGAACAGGGTTTCCCCTTGTCCAGTGTTGACTAAATGCGAAAGGCAAAAAATTTGCTCATTATTTCAACAAACAAAGTGGGGTTTTCAACGTTCAAACAATGACCTTGATTGGGAATCGACTCAAAGACTCCCTCAGGAATCAACTCAGCCAACTTCCGAGAATCTTCAACTGGCAAAAGCTGATCGTGTTCTCCATGCAACACCAAAACCTTGTGTGCGATGGTGGCGCATTTTTTTTCGACATGAATTTGACTCAAGGCTCGAATGACTCCCGCCCCCACATTCTGGACCGCCGTCAAAGCATCGGACACCAAAATATTCTGGAAAAAATGGGATTGAGGGTCATTTTTGTAAATCGTCGAGTTCAGCACCTGCGCCACTAAATCTCGACGAGTCTTCATCCGCTCAAAGATTGCGGTGAGCGCTGGGTCGAACTGGACTCCGCGAGCCCCCACTGGATCCAACAAAAT
>PEZR01000118.1:20324-23809 GCA_002773975.1 Bdellovibrio sp. CG10_big_fil_rev_8_21_14_0_10_47_8 | reverse complement strand
CGAATGCCCCACAATGTGGATGGGGCCAAGTTTTAATTTTTCAATCAAAGAAATAAAGTCACGTACGAAAATACCGATATCAATTTCTTCAGGTCTGGTCGGCGGACTGCTTTTCCCACAACCACGAAACTCCGCTAAAACAATCGATCCAGAACAACTCGGAATGATGCCCGAAGAACTTTGTTGCTGCAGAACTTCGAGCGTTGGATGCCACCACCGATTCGAAGCAATGTTTCCGTGAATCATCAGGGTCGTTCGAGGAACCAGATTTGGATAAACCTCATAGTTCATCTGAAATCCAGTTCCGTCTTCGACCGCGTGAAACGGCATTAGTTCTCCCGTGGCAACTTCAGGCTTCCGCCTTCGTACTTCAACACACCCGTCCAGGGATCCGCTTCAAAACTTCGTCCCCCCGAAAAAAGTCGATCGTTTTCCAAAATCTGTTCCACCAACGCTGCTGCAAAATGAGGTGCCGCCTCTGGAACCTTATGTTCCGAGTTCTGCAAAATGATTCGAGAGCCTTGTTTGCGATCGGGAAGAACTTTCCAGAAATCCTCCATGGTTTCTCGAGTCACATATTGATCTCGACCTGCGATGATCAAATTCAATGCATGGTCTGGCAGCTGATGAACAACATCCGCCGCACGAAAGTGCCGAATTCCCTGAGCCAATCGAAAGGTTGCTTCAAGCATATAGGGGTTTGATAAAACGATGGGTTCCGCCGATGGGTAAACGGCATAAACCATCTGGTGCAAAAAGAAATCATAAAGCTCATCGTCGGAAGACTGGTTCCAAGGAACTGTTTTTCGGTTGAACCAAATTTGGGAACGAATCCACTCATCCTGCGAACGGATGGGCTCTGTGTAGGGTGCAATTGGAATTAACTTTCCCATGTCTTTTGGATACGTGGCCGCGTAATAGATCGAAAGACCACCGCCATAAGACAAACCCACCAGATTGTAAGGCTTCGGCACACTCAACTGCGTCAGCAACTCCTTAAGGTCCGCTACCTGAGACTCGATCGGCATTTTTTCCAAAGCAGGACCTGCTTTGGTCAAAGTTTTCCCCATGTTTTGAGGATCGTATCTAAAAACACCAAGGCCCTCAGCGACCAAAGCTTCAGCCATTTTTTTCCACTGCTCAGTGCTGTAAGTCAGCCCGTTGATCAAAATGACCGTTGGCTTCCCCGGCTGCGCATAGGTCCAATCAACATAAATCTGAGCCTTCGAAGCCAAAGCAACGTAGCCCTGGTAACCCTTTGTCGAATGCGTTTCGGCACTCAACGCCCCCGCCATAAAAATCGCCACGATAGGTATGAAAAACTTTTTCATGAGTCCCCTCCGTTATAAAACCAATTACTTATAAAACAATTCCACCATCAACACTGAGCACGGCCCCGTTGATATAAGAAGCCTGCTCACTCGCCAAAAACAGACAAGCATTTGCAATGTCCGCAGTTTCACCCATTCGCGCTACCGGCACTTTCGCCACCATCTGATCAATAGCTTCTTTAGGCATGGCCTTGGTCATCGCTGTTTGAATAAAACCTGGCGCAATCGCATTGACTGTCCAACCTTTACGACCCAATTCCTTCGCCAATGTTTTTGTCATCCCAATCACACCAGCCTTCGCAGAAGCATAATTGGTTTGACCAAAGTTTCCATACAAACCCACCACACTTGAAATGTTGATAATGCGTTTGTTGCTTGATTGAGCGTTGAACTTTTCAAACAGCGCCTTCGTCACATGAAAAAGACCTGTTAAATTTGTTGCAATCACAGCATCCCAATCCTCATGACTCATCTTTACAAAAGATTTATCACGAGTGATGCCCGCATTGTTCACCAGCACATCCACGGCCCATGGAACAGAGGCCGCCGCCTGAGCGCAGGATTCTTTGGAGGTAACGTCTACTTTCACGGTGTGAAGTTGGGCCGCATATTTGCCCAACTCTGCCTTCATGACCGCGAGGGCTTGTTCGCTATAGTCCCAGACGGATACTTTTGCGCCAGCATCAAGAAATTGCTGAACCATCTGGAACCCAATCCCTTGGGCGCCGCCAGTGACGACAACCGATTTATTCTGAAATTGAAATTGCAAGTTGGACATAACGGCCTTCCTTTTTTTGATTTCAAACAACGGAACCTCTATTTCATGAAAATAAGGATCAAGTCAAAGTTCTGTCTTGATATTGTTTTATTTAGAGTACTTGCTCTATATTTTTTGTCTTGCTTTCGTGTTCGTTTTTCGCCAAAACCCGAGGAGAAAAAGGAGTTTTCATGAATTATCCATTGCGCAGAGCTACCGTAGTTGGAACGGGCATGTATGCCCCCAAACGAGTTGTTAAAAATGAGTTCTTCAATGAGCTCTATAAAAAAGACATTGATACTTTTCTTCGCGAACAACGAAATATGTTTGAGCGGCATTACATGGAACCTGAGCAGGCGACCTCTGATCTGATCGTGCCAGCCGCCGAAGAGGCCATGAAGAATGCTGGTATCACAGCAAAAGATCTTGATCTTATTATTGTTGCCACAGACACACCCGACTATGTCTCTCCGTCGACGGCGGCCGTCGTTCAATACAAACTGCAAGCCACCTATGCTGGAACCTTTGACGTTAACTCGGCCTGCGCAGGTTTTGTAGCCGCCATGGATATAGCTTCAAAATACATTTCGGCCGATGCAAAGTACAAAAATATTCTCGTTGTTGGCGCCTATGGCATGACGAAATATCTGAACCCAGATGACTATAAAATTTCGACTCTCTTTGGAGACGGGGCAAGTGCCGCGATCCTTCAGCCATCCAAAGACAGCAGCGGAGTCCTCGCCGCCGAGCTCTACACAGATGGCCAGTATCATGACTATATGGGCATCTATGCCGGAGGGACCCACCAACCAATCACCCACTCGGTCGTCGAAAACAAAGGCCATCTCCTGAATTTTGCGAAAAAAATCCCCATTGAAACCAACGGCACTCATTGGCCACGGCTCACTCACACTCTTTTGGATCGAATCCACCGGCACCCGGAAGATGTGAAGCATTTCTTTTTGACCCAAATCAATATCAATAGCATTAACGAGGCTATGGATAACTTGAAGCTGCCTCGCCGCCTTTCTCACAATGTTATGGATCGCTATGGTTATACAGGCTCCGCAGCTGTCGGCATGTGCATGGCCGATGCGGTTCGCCAACACAAATTAAAAAAAGGCGATCTGATCATCCTGCTCGGTTCTGGTGGTGGCTTGTCGATGGCCGCTCTCGCTTTGGAATGGGGTTACAACACCTAATGACCTACGAGCTGGATTGGCTAAAAAAATGGAATCAATATTCGCCCAACAGCATCGCCATTCAAGACGGCGACAGCGGGAGAACTTATTCCTATAGCCAGTTTTTTGATGCCGCCACTCGTGGGGCTTCCTATCTAAAAAGCTGCTTTGGCATTTCACAGGGAGACCGCGTTGCTGTTTTATCCCTGAATGAGT
>PEZR01000118.1:16951-19976 GCA_002773975.1 Bdellovibrio sp. CG10_big_fil_rev_8_21_14_0_10_47_8 | reverse complement strand
TCTGGAATTCAATCAATACCACTCTTCGCTTAAACATCTCTCAGCATGACTGTTCGGTTATTTTTCTGCCCTTTTTTCACACTGGTGGATGGAACGTTTTAACAACCCCCTTCTTCCATCGAGGAGCCCGCATTATCTTCTTAAAGAAATTTGATGCTGATCGGGTATTGGATCTCAGTGACAAAGAGGGTGCGACGATCCTTTTTGGTGTGCCCACGACCATGGACATGTTGGCTCGGTCAAATTTGTTTCCCTCTGTAAAACTAGACAAAGTCCGCTACGCCATTGTGGGCGGAGAGCCCATGCCCATCGAGTTGATTCAGACCTGGCACCAACGCGGAATTGCCATTCGTCAGGGTTATGGCCTGACCGAGTTTGGCCCTAATGTCTTTTCCTTGAACGAAGAGGACGCTATTCGAAAAATTGGCTCAATTGGTTTTTCCAATTTCTATATTGAAACCAAGGTTGTGGATGATCACGGACAACTTGTTGGCCCCGATCAGGTTGGCGAGCTCTGGCTCAAGGGGCCAATGTGCATGACCGAATATTGGAACAACCCCAAGGCGACGGCTGAAACAATCACTGATGGCTGGCTGCATACCGGGGATCTTGTTCGCCAAGACATGGACGGATACTTCTATGTTGTTGGGCGCAAAAAAGACATGTTCAAAAGTGGGGGCGAAAATGTCTATCCAGCCGAGCTCGAGAAAGTGATTCGCACTCTTCCCGGAGTCCGAGAGGTCGCAGTCATTGGTGTACCGGATCGCAAATGGGGAGAGGTCGGCAAAGCATTTATTACACTGGAACCTACAGCGACTCTCACCGAGCAAGACCTGATTGGCCACTGTGTGAAAAATTTAGCAAAATTCAAGGTCCCCAAATTCTATAGCTTTATCGCTGAGCTCCCCAAGGGCGACAGCGGAAAAATCCTGAAAAGAAAATTACTGGATCTTTAGATCCGATCCTCTGTTAAAAGTGTCTCAAAATGAAACGTTTCGGCGCCTGGACTTGTGCGTCTTTCTGAGAAAGACGAGAATAAGAAAGCCAGTATGCGAAATCATTTTTATCTTCTTTCCATCATGCTTTTTTTGATGGGCTGCACCCTCAGCCCCAAGAAACAATTTGAGCAAGTGCGCGTGGGAATGGAAAAGGATCAAGTTCTCGGCATCATGGATTCTCCGCAAAGAACCCAAAGGTGGCACGGAATGGACCGATGGACCTATATCTTTTACGAAGATGATTCCCGATTTGAAAAAGAAGTCCATTTCCAAAATGGCTATGCCAATTACGTCGGCGATGTCTTCAAACCCGAGGTTTCTGCGGACGAGCAAGACCTAAGGAACGATGACGCCAACAAAGAGGTCGAAGCCATGGCTCAAGCTCACCGAGAAGAGGTCAAAAAGGCCTTCCCAGCCTATGAGGACAAAGTTCGAGGCACCAACGAATACCTCTACGTTCCTCAATTCACTCCTGTTCAATAGATTTAACAGCATTACTTTCGAATCAAAATCGAATCGGCATCCTCAATTGATTTATCTTTTTCGGGTGGCGGCGAATGAGGTTTTGTCTCCTCCGAAGAACTTGGCTCTGTCTCGCCGGAAGACTGTCCCGATCCATATTGGCTGCGCATTTTTTTTAAATTCCGATTGAGTTTTCCATCAACCCCAATGGCTTGCTCCATCTCATCCAAAGATCGAACTTCAATTCGATCATACTTTCTTTTGGTCTTGGTATTGCGCTCTGGGAATCGATATCTCAAAAGATTCACATTTTTTTGGTATTCGTCGACCAAACCTTTGAGCTCGTTGTGCTCTGTGGTCATTTGCCGCAAAACTTCGCGAACCTGAGGAGAGCTACTGGGAAGATGATTTTTTTCTTCAATCAGCTCCAGAATACCTTCTTGTTTTGACTTGATTCGGGCTGCGTACTCCTGAATTTTTCCCTCAATGGCGACCCAGGGGGCTGCCACAATACCACTGCCATTTTCAGCAGCGGCCTTATGCTCCCCACTAGCTTCAGCTTTGGCCTCGCCATGCCCTTCGGCAGGCTTTTCTTCGTGGCCTCCACCATGATCTTCCGCTGAAGCACACAACCCACCAGTGGTCATGATGCAAAAAATGAATGCCAGAGTCCATTTGTGACCAAGAGAGTTTCTAATAAGCACTTTGTCTCCAATGAATTTTTACCGGCAAGTCTCTCAATCTAGAAATTGTTAGACTGGCCTTCACAGGGTTGAGGTTCTCTAAAACCAGCCGCCCCTTTTTTATTCTTTCATTCAATTCCCGCACATCCCACTGAAATCGAGAGTCACTGAGAGCATCCAATAATTGGGCCCGAAGCTCTTTGCCATCAATGCTTTCAATCGTGACTGTATAACTGAGGGGGCTGCCATCAGAACTTGTCGCCAAAGAATCCCGTGCGGACTGGAGAGTTTCAGGCTCCGAAGGTAAATATACCTCCTCCGGCTCTGGCAACACTTCCATATCTTCGACTGTAGATTCATTGTTCTCTAGAAGGACCTCGGCCGGCTCCGTCGACGGAGTCTCGGTGCTCATCCACTGATCTTGATATTCATTGCTTCCTTGGGGATTTAAGAACTCGTCCGCCGTTGGGATTGGGTCGGCAGAACCGCTGGTCACACTGTCACCGGCAGGCTCTTGGTTGAGTTCAATCTGTCCGTCAATATCCACCGAAAAAACGGTCTGACAGGACGGGCACGTCATAATTCCAAAATCTTGTTCAAGAATGTAACTGCAGAGAGGGCAACCCACACCCATGCAGAATCACGACCTTTTTCCGCGCTCAAGTCGCCGGCGCTGAGCACGATTCATCGATTTTCCATCGTCTCCGCCCTGGGGACGCGACACCATCTTCATTTTTTGTCGCTGGGGAGCCTCGTCAGATTCCGCACTCTTCATGTTCACACGACCGCCGGATGCCGATTCATCAGCTCCTTGAAAATGCAAGTCATCCATATCAGGACTCTTGAGCATTTCTTGCATTGCTTGAGCCTGACTCTGCTCCA
>PEZR01000118.1:14947-16809 GCA_002773975.1 Bdellovibrio sp. CG10_big_fil_rev_8_21_14_0_10_47_8 | reverse complement strand
AGCAAAATCATCTTCTGAGCTTCCATGAAAAACTGACCCAGGTTCAATTTTTGTCGATCAAAAACATCCTTCACTGCTTTACTCACAGTGCTGGTAACGATCTCGCCATCAACATGGGGGAAACTCGAAAACTCGATGCGAATACCAAACTGTTGAGTCAACGCGGTATTCAGACCCTCGAGATCCCAGTCTTCCTTTTTCCCGTCCCCAGGGACATGGGCATCCAAAATGTTTGAGGTCACGTCACCCAGAAAGTCCAAAACCGTCCTCTCAATGTCCTGACCTTCCATGATCTGCTTTCGCAAACCATAGATAATAGTTCTCTGCTGATTCATGACATTGTCATAATCCAAGAGATGTTTTCGAATATCAAAGTTATGACCTTCGACTTTGCGTTGAGCTCCCTCAATCGAGCGAGACACCATTCTTGCCATGATCGGCTCATCATCTGGAACATTCAA
Source organism: Bdellovibrio sp. CG10_big_fil_rev_8_21_14_0_10_47_8 (assembly GCA_002773975.1). Lineage (GTDB taxonomy): Bacteria > Bdellovibrionota > Bdellovibrionia > Bdellovibrionales > Bdellovibrionaceae > 21-14-0-10-47-8. The sequence goes on along the minus strand of PEZR01000118.1, from coordinate 16,348 downwards.
ACGATTCATAATCTTCTGAATCATTTCTCCATTGAAAATTCTCATCAGATTATCTTCTAAAGACAGATAGAAACGTGACTCCCCTGGATCTCCCTGACGACCAGATCGACCTCGCAACTGATTGTCAATCCGTCGAGACTCATGTCTCTCAGTTCCCACGATGTACAAGCCACCCGCGGAAATAACTTCGGGTTTTTCTTTGTCACATTGAGCTTTAAACTTTTTAAAGGCTTCTTCAAACTCGAGTCCAGACTCGGTGCCAGTCTCTCGTTTTGCCATGGCCTCCGCATTGCCTCCCAGAACAATATCAGTTCCTCGGCCAGCCATATTGGTAGCGATTGTAATGGCACCTTTTCTCCCGGCCTGGGCAACGATTTCGGCCTCACGTTCGTGGTGTTTGGCATTCAAAACATCGTGCCGAACATTTTCTTTTTTCAATGCTTCGGACAACAACTCGGACTTTTCAATGCTGGCTGTTCCGATCAAAACGGGCTGGCCTTTTTCATGACGAACTTTAACGTCTTCGGCGATTGCTTTAAATTTTGCGCGCTCTGTTTTGTAAACCAAGTCGTCTTCGTCCAATCGACGGATCGGACGATTTGTCGGTATAACTGAAACATCCAAGTCGTAAATCTTTTTAAACTCAACCGCCTCGGTGTCAGCGGTTCCAGTCATTCCCGCCAGTTTTTTATACATTTTAAAGAAATTCTGGAAAGTGATCGTGGCCAAGGTTTGATTTTCATTTTTTACATCAACACCCTCTTTGGCCTCGATGGCTTGGTGAAGACCGTCGCTCCAGCGGCGACCCGGCATCAATCGCCCCGTAAATTCATCAACGATGACAACCTCTCCGTTTGAAACCATATACTCGACGTCTCGTCGGTATAAATAGTGGGCCTTCAAACCCTGATAAATGTGATGCAAAAGTTCGATGTGCTCAGGATCGTAAAGATTTCCAATCCCCAAAAGTTCCTCAACTTTGGAATTGCCCTCTTCAGTCAAAGACGCGGTTTTTGTTTTCTCTTCCATCGTAAAATGGATGTCTCTCTTTAAATGAGGGATCACTTTATTCACCGTATAGTACTTGTCCGTAGAGGCCTCGGCGGGGCCCGAAATGATCAAAGGGGTTCTGGCTTCATCAATCAAAATCGAATCGCACTCATCGACAATCGCATAGTGCAATTCACGTTGGGCCATGTCGCGCAAATCAAACTTCATGTTGTCGCGAAGGTAATCAAATCCCAATTCATTGTTGGTGGCATAAGTAATATCCGCCCCATAGGCCTGGCGTCGCTGCTGATCTGAAAGATCATGGACAATCACCCCAACCGTCATCCCCAACCAAGTGTACAAACGACCCATCCACTCGCTATCTCAGCGAGCCAAATAGTCATTCACCGT
>PEZR01000118.1:12395-14863 GCA_002773975.1 Bdellovibrio sp. CG10_big_fil_rev_8_21_14_0_10_47_8 | reverse complement strand
GCTTCCGGCAAAATCTGATCAACAGTCTCACCATTTTTCAATCGCTGTTGTAACTCCGGAGTTTTCGCTTTGAGCTGCTCGTCAGTCAGAGCTTGAATCTGCGGCTCCAAGGCGTTGATCTTGTTGATCACCGGCCGGATAGATTTCATTTCACGATCGTGTTTTGTACCAAATATTTTTTTTAAGACGACTTCAACCATAGCCTCTGACTGTAGCAGGCCACATAGCAACTCGCAAACAATGCGCTAATCATCATAATGTCAGTCACGACTTTGTATTTGCCGAATGGCTTCGTACAGAACAACGGTCACTGCCGTTGCCACATTCAAACTGCGGATCGGCCCCAGAATCGGGATCTTTAGAACCCGATCCTCATTCTGACGCAACAAATCAGGGTCGAGTCCCTTGGTCTCTTTGCCGAAAACAAACCAGTCCCCTGGCTGAAAGTCGGCCTCAAAGTAACTTCGAGAGGACTTGGTCGAAAAATAGAAAACCCGGCTCGGATCTGGGATCTGTTTCTGCCAATCGGCCATGGACAGATGATGGGTCCAATGAAGGTGCTGCCAATAATCCAGGCCGGCTCTTTTTAGATTCTTATCTGTGATTTCAAACCCCAAGTTCCCAACCAAATGCAGTTCACTGCGGGTGCCCACACAGGTCCGACCAATATTGCCGGTATTTTGGGGAATTTCAGGTTCGATCAAAGCCACTCGAAACAAAGAGGGCTCTGTCAAAGTAGGGTGATTTCTATGCAAGATATCGGAAGACTTCATGGCCGCTCTTTGATAACGCAAGTCGACGGCCCTTATCAACAATCATCTCCAAATTCATCAACTCCCGATACAAAGAAAGATCAATGGGGATGATTTCCCGGCCGGTCACCTGCCCCAATCTTAAAATATAGTTCCGCTGACTCTCGGTCAGTTGGTCCACCAGCGGCGGCTCTTGCTGCAAAACTGTTTCCCAGTCACCGTTGGGGATGAGTTTTGCGGGAGTCGGTAATTTTTTTGGATTGAGAAAATAAACCCAGGCCTGCTCTTCGCTCGACTCCAAGTGCACGGCTCTTTGACGGCGAAAGTGCAAAGATTTGATTTCGTCGGCAGAGTTGATCCCATGAAACTCGTCCAGCAAGGCCCACAATAGGTTTGAAGCCCTTAGCTCCACCAATTGACCAGGGATAAAGTCCTCCCCCTCATCGATGACAACTGGATATCCAACTTTTAAACGATAAGCTTTTCCCTGGATCTTGGCTGGCTGACAGGAAGTCACAAAATCTTTAATTCTGTGAAAATGAACCAAACCTTCCGTCATCGATCCATAAAAAAAGAACTTCATCTCAGTCATTGATCCCCTCCATCAAAAACAGTGATAAACCCTTCAAGGCCGTGCCAGACTTGCTGACAAGGGGCTTGGCTATCAAAGGTGTGTTCAATCCGCAACGGACTTTTAATGAAATTCGAGTCGCTGCTCTAGAGATTCAGTACTTACCGAATTGCGTTAGTAATTATTTCTCCTGAGCGCCGTGAGGAGACTTTGACTGGCAAAAATTCCTGCGCTTAAATCTCAGGAACAAAGCTGCAATACGAAGAATACAGGTTGATGAAAAAAATTGAAGCGATCATTAAGCCCTTCAAGCTCGACGAAGTTGTCGATGCTCTCTCCGAAGTGGGAGTTGAAGGCGTCTCTGTCACTGAAATTCGCGGCTTTGGTCGACAAAAGGGCCGCACAGAAATTTATAAAGGTGCCGAGTACGTCGTCGACTTTTTACCAAAAATTAAAATTGAGATTGTCGTGCCCTCTGGCATTGTTGCCATGGCTGTCGAGGCGATTCGCAAATCGGCCCACACCGGAAAGATCGGAGACGGGAAAATTTTTGTTCTTCCCGTTGAACAAGCTTTGCGGATTCGAACTGGCGAAAAAGATGAAGAAGCTATTTAAACACTAAAGGGGGATTCACATGACAGCACAGCAGGCAATTCAGTTTGCCAAGGACAAAGGCTCGCGAATGGTCGATCTGAAATTTTGCGACCTCATGGGGACTTGGCAACATTTTACGATTTCAATGGCTCTATTGGATGAGAATCTCTTCGAAGAAGGCCTAGGTTTTGACGGAAGCTCCATTCGCGGCTGGAGAGGCATCGAAGAATCAGACATGGTCGTCATGCCCGATCCTAGCACGGCGAAAATGGATCCCTTTATGGAAGTTCCGACGGTTTCTTTTATCTGTGATGTTGTTCTTCCAGATACTTTGCAACCCTATAACCGTGATCCCCGTCATCTATTGAAAAAAGCAGTCGCTTATATGCAATCCACAGGTTTGGCTGACACTGCTTACTTTGGCCCCGAAGCAGAGTTTTTTATCTTCGATGATATCCGATATGATCAAACCAACAACAGCGCATTTTATCGAATTGATTCCAGCGAAGGAAGTTGGAACACGGGCCGAGATGAAAATGGCAACAACCTGG
>PEZR01000118.1:12213-12330 GCA_002773975.1 Bdellovibrio sp. CG10_big_fil_rev_8_21_14_0_10_47_8 | reverse complement strand
CGCCATAAAGAGGGTTATTTTCCAGCCCTTCCCAATGACTCTCTACACGATCTCAGAACGGAAATGTGTCTCGAGCTTGAAAAGGCTGGGATGCAAGTTGAACGACAGCATCATGAG
>PEZR01000118.1:5378-12196 GCA_002773975.1 Bdellovibrio sp. CG10_big_fil_rev_8_21_14_0_10_47_8 | reverse complement strand
AGCAGAAATCAATATTAAATACGATTCAGCTCTACTGATGGCGGATAAAATGATGTGGTTCAAATACATCATCAAAAACGTAGCTCGTCGTCATAACAAAACAGTAACCTTTATGCCCAAACCTATCTATGGGGACAATGGATCCGGAATGCACATCCATATGTCTTTATGGAAGGACGGAAAAAATCTTTTCGCGGGCAATAAATACGCGGGTCTTTCAGAAGCAGCTCTTTATTATATTGGCGGAATCTTGAAGCATGCCCCTTCTTTGTGCGGGATTATCAACCCGACGACCAACTCTTACAAACGACTGGTTCCGGGTTTTGAGGCTCCGATCAAGCTGGCTTACAGTTTTAAAAACCGCTCCGCGGCCGTTCGAATTCCAAACTCTGGAGCTTCGGCTGCAGCGAAACGATTGGAATTCCGAACTCCTGATCCCTCTGCCAATATTTATTTGGCTCAGGCCGCTCTGTTGATGGCAGGTGTCGACGGTATTATGAATAAGATTCATCCAGGAGAACCTTTGGACAAAGATATTTATGGTCTTTCTCCAGAAGAATCTGCCAAGGTTCCAAGCATTCCGGGGTCCCTTGAGGAAGCTCTCGGAAATTTGAAAACAAAAAATGACTTCCTAAAAAAGGGCGAGGTTTTTTCGAGTGATTTGATCGAAACTTGGGTTCAATACAAAATTGACCGCGAGATTCGGCCCATTCAACAGCGACCGGTGCCTTATGAGTTTTATTTGTACTATGATCTATAGGCTTTAGACTCATAAACGTAGCGTCAAAAAGAGGGCGGCCGCACAGGCCGCTTTTCTTTTGTCTTAAGAACCCGCAGGATATAAAAGCTCATTCGTAAACGGGAGAATTTATGCAGAAGAACTTTAAAAGCTATATGTGGTTTCTGAAAGAGGACAATGTCTATACCGTTGGTTTGAACGAAGATGCCATTGAAAAATTTGATAAAATCGAGGCCTTTGATCTTCCTCCAGAAGGTGAGACCGTTGATATTGAAACGGCCTGCGGATCTTTAGAAACAGATCAAGATCCTATTGATCTTTATTCTCCCGTGGCGGGAACTGTGACTGAAATCAATTCTTCAGTGGTGGAAGATCCTACGCTGATCCAAGATGACCCTATGGACTCTTGGTTATTTAAAATTGAGTCTGATGACGATTATGTTGAACTCGATGACGACGATGAAGACGGGGACGATGACGATGACGACGAAGACTCTGATGACGAAGACGATGACTGGGATGATGGCGACGAGGATGAAGAAGAGGACTAACTAACAACCACTGTTGTCCAGTGGAGTTAAGGCCTGATAACATCTTGGTTGATCCTGCGTGCACTTGGCGCGAACGTGAAAATGATTGGCGTGTCGAGCCTCTGGCAAAATCCGACGCAAAGTTTGAAAAGCATAATTTCGGTCATTTCTGCTTTTCAGGTCTCCCGATCGAATAGCTTCGGTGCATAATGCCTTCTTGATCGCCGCATCCACAAAAACAACCTCCACAAAGCCTGTCTGAAATGCTCGTTTTAACAGAGCCCACTGATCTTGAATTCGCAGGTGTTCACTGACTTTCCCATTGCTGACCATCACTGGGTATTTACCGACATAATCTGGACCCGCGTTGTCTGAAACATAGGCAACATCCATATCCAGTCCATTTTGGTGACTGCTTTGCCCTGGCAAAGTTCCTCCTCGCAAACTCGCGATAGATCCCAACAACAGTTGATAGTTGGGAATTCTTGATCTCATAAATTGAGACATTTCTAGCAGCAAATTCGCGAGAGTTGTCGTTCCGTAGTAGCGCTTGTAATCAGGCCAAAGAATTTTAAACAAACCACCTTGCAGACTCAGCTGGAGAAAGTTTGTCGGATTCTGCAATTTGCCATAAACCCACCTGCTTTTATCAAAATATGGCGCATTGATCGCCTGATCTGAAACCGTTGGCACCGAGATGTTTTTCTTTGGTGTAGAAACGGCCGTTTTATCGACGACCGGAACTCGCATTTGGGTCTCGGCCTTTGTCACCGGGGGCTTCGTCATTTTCGGCAACTGAAACATTGTTTTAATTTCTTGATCTGTGGTCCCTACGTAGCCTGCATCCACTCTGTGGGCATCACTGCTGATGATTTCAACATCCCCAGCTTCCACGGACGGATATAACAACGATGGATCTGAGGTCGCAGGATCATCGCTTTGTTCTGGGGCTTCTCGCTGTACAGCCGAGGCTTGTTGATTGTCCATGACATACTGGTCGTGGAAGACTTCGGACTGAGGCTCTTCCTGATAAAAAAGATCAATAAAAAAGTCAGCACATTGACCTTCATCCGAGGTACAAAAAACTTTGGCTTTTAGACTGTCTTTGTATCGTGAACTCACTGGCTCTAGAACGACGACATTATCCTTACGTGTTCCTTTTAACTCGATGTTACCCAAATCCTGGTGATCGATGGAAAACTTTCTATGCAAGACCATCTGGGTGTCATTCCAATCCGCTTTTAAATCTGTCGCTTGAATTTTACCTGAGTTTCGCGAAATACCTTGATCCGTCGAATGAAGGTTCACAACCTGAACGCCTGGGTCTTCAATCCGACGAAATCCAGACTGCGTGTCCCTAAGGTCTGCGCCAGGACCACAGCCGACCAAGATCAATAGAAGAGCACCTGAAATATATATGAGCCTACGTTTCCACATCATAACTCAGAATTAAAATGCACGAAAGATGCCCTCCCAGTTCCAAGATAATGGCTTGCTCTTTCGAGCTCAGGGATTCAAGGGTGTCCAACTTTTAGACATCGACAAAAAACAGGCTCAGCCAAATCGGCCCGTGATATAGTTTTCAGTACGCTGATCGAGTGGGTTGGTGAAGAGTTCATTGGTTGGACCAAACTCAACAAGATCGCCCATAAACATAAAACCCGTATAGTCAGAGACCCGAGCTGCTTGATGGAGATTGTGAGTGACCATCATAATGGTCACTCGATTTTTCAACTCGACAATCAGCTCCTCAATATGGGCAGTGGAAATGGGATCCAACGCCGAGGTTGGTTCATCAAGGAGCAAAATCTCGGGTTCCGTTGCCAAAGCTCGCGCAATACATAGTCTTTGCTGTTGCCCCCCGGAAAGCATCTGCGCCGAGGAGCCCAGCCGGTCCTTGACCTCGTCCCACAGTCCGGCCTGCTTCAGGGACTCTTCGATTTTATCTTTGATGAAGCTGTTTTTTTTAATTCCTCGAATACGAAGACCATATGCCACATTTTCGGCGATGGATTTTGGAAAAGGGTTTGGCTTTTGAAAAACCATCCCGATCCGCATACGGACTTCCATAGGTTCAAGATCTCGACCCAAAATGTTGAGGCCTTTTGGATAGAGTAAAATCTGACCCTCATAGTACGTGGTTTTATAAAGATCGTGCATCCGATTAAAACAACGAAGCAATGTTGTTTTACCACAGCCAGAGGGGCCAATGAGCGCCGTCACTTTTTTTTCATAAACCGGCATAGAAATGCTTTTTAGCACCTGCTTTTCACCGTAACTAAAATTCAAATTTTGCACGTCAGCGATTTTAGCGCTTACACCATTGATCATTTCATTGTTCTCTCTAAATCAATAGCGAATGTAAATAGCAATAAGACCCAGATCAAGGGTCGTCGACAACAAAGCCCTAGGCCATGATTCTAGCAGTTGCGAGCAAAATCATGGCTGCAATCAGGGAGGACATTAATAGCTGAATATCAACATACTTAGAGAGGCGATGAAGGGCTGAATTCATTTCTGACTCCTCAGGGGATGACTCAGGGAATATCATGACCCTCTGAATGTCTTTGTCAGGATTTGTTTAGGATCTGTGAACACAGCGCATATTGCCGTCAAAATGAGCAAGACGACACGCAGCCTTCCCCGACCAGCGCTATGGGCTTTGAGGCCAGACAGGCGCCCGACATTTGGTGTCGTGAAATTTGAAAGTTGTCTACCCTCAGGAACAGGTCTTTGTTCTGCCACTTGGCATGACAGAGCTCCCTGGCAGTTGTCTCGAACCCCACCTTCATTTTCAAACTTTCAGGAAGATAGTCCTTGGCCGCCGATCGATTGATTCCAATTCCACCCTTTGTAGGACTGCTCTGCGCAATTACAAAATCAAACTGGTCTGACGTCAGGTGATCACAATCTTTTTCCTTCTGAACGGAATTGATTCCCAAAGGATCCAAGCCCACCTGGTCGATCATAAAGACATGCCCAGGAACAGCTGCGATGTCCCCCGGCTTCAATGTTCCACTGACTCCCATTTCAACTTTTCTTAAACAGCTCATGCCATTGTTCTCAGGATCCAGATAGGCCCTGGAGCCAATCCCTTGAACAAAAATTGCCTTCATGTTTTTTTTCGGATCTAGGTTCAGACCTGCGCTGGCAATCGCCGAAAAAACATAACCTGAACAATCAATCCCCAAGACAGAGGTTCCGTCTCCCGCATCCTTAAAGAAATTCAACGGAGAGGTGCTCATCGAAGTCGCCGATGGTTTTCCACCATAATCATAGATCATCGGACTCTTCCGAATATCCAAACAGACTGAGCTTGGCTGAAAGCCCTGCAAATAATAATCTGTCGATAGCAACTGGGGCAGATCACCGATCACTCGACGAGAACCAATTCCATCGGGATGAGTTCCCACAATATCGATTCCCTCAACGGGAGGAACATCGGAGGTCAACTCGACTTTTTCAATGGCCTGACAACTTTGATAAGCGGTTCCGAGTGTTTTTCTGGCTCCATAAACCATCAGGTTGGTGTTCAAATAAGGTGGCCGTACCGACAGAGTCTCAGAACGTGTGGAGCTTTCGTCCTGGGGGCAACTTCCCTTTTCAAACAGATTGAGTTCATCCCACTTGCTCTTGAATTTGCGAAGCTTCAGTTGAATTTCGACTTCCTCCGGACTGGTCTGAACGCCAACTTCGGCCGCAGCCACAATGCCCAAAAGTCTCTGAGGATCTGAAGTCTCAGAGCCAAGAAAGATCGAATAAAATTCTTGAATCAAATTTTCAACAGCAACTCGTTGTTGTTCGGAGATTGACTCGTTCACCAAGACAAAATGAAAACTCTGATTGATGTTTCGCAAAGATGGAATTTTCTTTTGATCCGCCAGCGCGGCGTAAAGAACATTAAAAAGTTCGCTCTCTATCTGAGGCTGCGGGCATCTGATATTTTTTACCGCGACAGCAATGGGGCGATCAAGATCCGGCGACGAAGAGGCACACGCACTTAAAAAAATAAACCCAAGGCAAAAAAGCAATATTTTCATAGGTCTATTTTGACAACGCTCACTCTTGAAAACAAAGAAGAGCTGTCCAACGTGCCCATTCCTGGACCAATGACCAAGACACCTTTTCCATCTTAAAAACCTGAAATTTTTTCTGCAAATGTCATGGATTTCAATGATCTCTCTGTTTTTCCGGATAGGCACTAGCCTTGCCGCCCCGGGACAGGTAGAAACCCCCATCGTTAGAAACACAAAAAGGGGGATTTATGTCTCGATTATCAGGTCTCAGTTTCGGTCTTCTTTTCGCGCTTCTCGGTAGCGGCCCTAGCGTCGCCCAAGCTCAAGTTTCGTACCCGACCGAGTACCCAGCTTCATTTGAAATGTCGGATCTTGAGTCAAAACCATGGATGAAAGATTTCCAGTACATTGTCGTCGTCAACCGCTCGACAGACGGTTTTGATCGGCAAACAATTCAGATTCTCAAAAATGGACAGCCGGTCAAAGTTGATGAGGTAGTGTCTTATCTCAATGACCTACAACAAAAACAGCTGGCTCGAATCTATGAACTGCAGTCCAAATCAAAACGTACTTCTGACGAAAAAGACGAAATTAAATACTTGGAGCAGAAGACTGCTGAACGTCCAGGGCGTATCGCCGAAGTTCAGACAAAAATTCGATCCTCGGAAAAATTTCTGGTCTCCACTGGTCGTCACGGCTATGAAGCGAAAGGAGAACATCATTCTCGGAAGGATTCTTGGAGCGTAACGCCGACGGGTTACTATGTGCCTCAGTATTTCTCAGAAAAACATAAGTCCGAAAGCTATTCCAGCAGCCTTTGCGACAGTCTTCTTGGGAGACTTGCCTCGGCATTGGCTCGAAAACAGCTTTGCACATATATGGAGAATGCGATCTTTTTCAATCGCGCCATTGCTTTGCACAAAGCTATACCAGGCACCGAAGACGCTCTTGGTGAAAAGGCCTCTGGCGGATGCGTTCGTTTGCCTGCAGCACTGGCTGAATATCTTTATTGGAATCTGAAAACAGCGACTGATAATCGAGGTGTTCCGGTTGTTTCCCCCGATGGAAAGCCCGAATTGAATGCCAATGGAAATGTGAAATACAGTGTTCAGTCTACTTCGATCTGGGGCACGATCAATGCTATAAGCGCTCTGATCATTGTGACCGACCAAGTTAAACGCTAGCACGTCCGACCATCATGGTCTCATTTTGTTCGTGATTCGGACCAACACAGTTTTCGCTGCCATTTACGGGGCAATTTGTTAGGGTGTTGGTCTTGCAACTGAAGTGAGACTATGACTGATCACCAAATCCATAAAGTTCTTCGACAACAATTTATTCTGGACTCTTTTCGAAAGGGCCAGGAGGAAATTATCCAATCCGTCCTCACAGGTCAGGATGTTTTGGCGGTTCTGCCAACGGGTGGTGGCAAATCCCTGTGCTACCAATTGCCCGCAGTCAGTAAAGATCAGTTGGTTATCGTTATTTCCCCCCTGATCGCTTTGATGAAAGATCAGGTCACGGGTCTGCAAA
>PEZR01000118.1:1501-5362 GCA_002773975.1 Bdellovibrio sp. CG10_big_fil_rev_8_21_14_0_10_47_8 | reverse complement strand
AGGCTGTTTCTATTCTGGACAAAGCCTAGAGGAAAAACGGGAGATCTTTGCCCAAATATCAAAGGGCGGAGCCTATGTCCTGTATTTATCGCCGGAACGAACCCAGAAAGACGGCTTTTCGAAGTGGTTGCAAGATCGACCGGTAGCTCTTTTTGCAGTAGATGAGGCTCATTGTGTTTCCCAGTGGGGACATGATTTCAGGGAAGAGTATTCTCAGCTAAAGACATTGAAAACTCTTCGACCTGACGTTCCGGTGTTGGCCTTGACTGCTTCCGCCACCCCGCTGGTGCTGGCGGATATTTCTAGAAATCTGGGACTCAAAAATCCCCAGCGCCATGTCCACGGGTTCTATCGGCCAAACTTGTATTACCAGGTTGAACTCTGTGCCGACGAACAAGTTAAATTTCGATATTTGATGCAAGCCTTGCGGCAGAATCACGAGGGTCGGATTTTAATTTACTGTGGCACACGACGAACCACCGAAGAAGTGGCCACCCAACTGGCGGAGCATTTTCCAAAGGTTTCTTGTTACCACGCAGGGCTCTCAACTAAAGATCGCACCGAAGTTCAAACTCAATACGAAAATGGAGAGGTGAGAATTTTAGTAGCAACCAATGCCTTTGGCATGGGTATAGACCATCCAGATGTTCGTTTGGTAGTTCACTTTAATATGCCGGCAAATATTGATTCTCTTTATCAGGAGATGGGGCGAGCCGGACGAGATGGAAATCCCTCGACCTGCTTGATGTTGTATTCAGGCAAAGACAAGGGCCTTCAATCCTTTTTTATTCAAAGCTCCGGAGCTCCTGCTGAAATAAAAAGATCTCGTTGGAATACACTCAACGCGCTAGTTGACTATGCAGAGGGAAGCGAATGCCGACATGCAGAAATTTTGACTTACTATAAGGACTCCCAACGGATTCAAAAATGTGGTCATTGTGACACGTGTTTGCCGTATTCTGATCGGCGCATCAATAAACCAATTCCTGTTTCAACCTCAAAAACAAGCTCCGTTGGCTCCACTCTCAAGGAAAATGCGACCAAACTTGTTAAGAAGAAAAAGAAATCTATGGATCAAGATCAACCTTTGTCCGAGGTCGAGGAACTTCGATTTCAGTTGCTCAGGGACTGGAGAAAACAAAAAGCCCAAGAACTGGATGTCCCCGCTTTTGTGATCTTTAGCGACCGCACCATCAAACAACTGGCCCAAGTCGATCCCAAATCTTTGGCCGAACTTGATAAAATTCATGGATTCGGCGAAGTTAAAATTGAACGCTTTGGAATCGATGTTCTTAAAACTCTTGGTGTTCCGATAAAGGATAAAACTCATGGATAAACGAAAGATTATTAAAGCCATGATCGAACAGCTCGAAAATGATCTGATGTCCCTGAAGGAAGCCGCTCGGGCGACCTATGAGGCTGCCACTCATGAAGAGAGCAAACCTGAAAATGAATATGATACCCGTGGCCTCGAGGCTGCCTATCTAGCCGGAGCTCAGGCAAAACGAGCCGCAAAGATTGATGAGATCTTGTCTCTGTTTAGACATGTTGAGATCAAAACATTTAATGCCAAAGATGCGATCTCTTCGACGGCGTTGGTCGAGTTAAAATTAAAATCAAAAAATATTCTGGCTCTGTTGATGCCTCTCGGGGGTGGCGTTAGCTTGTCCTATGAAGGACGCACGATTCAAATTGTCACCCCAGCCTCGGTCTTGGGGGAGTCCCTTCTAGGACTTCATGCCGGTGACATTGCCGAGGTCGAGGTCGGAGACAAGGTTCAAGAATATCAGATTCTTTCGGTTTCTTAGTTTTTGGTACAGCTCTTGCTTCGTTATCTCTTAGGTTCTGATTCATCACGAAGACCAGGGAGGTTTGATCATGAGAACTGCAACAAAAGAGATCACGAAAAAAGGGAAACGAAAACCAGCCAAGACCGCTGTTAAAAAATCAGCGATGGGTAAAAAAGCAACAGCCAAGAGGGCAAAAAAGAACATCACTGCCAAGGGCGCAACCTCGAAAGCTTCAAAAGCGACGAAGACAAAAAACGAACCAAAAATGAGTGAAGCCTGGAGTGCCGAGTCGCTCTATATCCATCAATCCAAAGACCCGGCTCATAGCCCTGGCCATCGACGAATTGAACTTAAAAAACTCAACCAGAAAGAGTCCGAGGTAGACCCTCGGTCCAGATCTCAATGGGGTAAAAAAGTGGCGCCAATGAATCGACGGGTGTTGACGGCTAGATAATTATTTCGATGGAGCACTAGATTCTCGACTTCCTTTTCTTGATAGAAAACGAAGTTGAGCTCTTGTTTCCGAATTGCTTCCAATATTGATTCCTGATTTCGGTCACAGCGAAATTGAGTCTTCCAAGAATTAACCTGCCTCGGCTGATGTAAGTCTGACGTTGCAATCATCGGCAAACCACTGGCTAAAACCTCGTGAAAAAGATGTTTTCCGCTAGCGACTTCCCAAGCATCAAATTCCAATGCCAGTTCTTTGCGACGACTCCATAGGTAGTAGGTCTGAGGCTCCCAAGATCGTGTTGAAACAGGATGGGCCACGATCGCCAATCCGCCCTGATTCCGTATAGCCCTCGCTAGATCAACGGGATCCCCGTCGGCACTCATGTAGCGAGAAATTCCAATTCCAAGAATATGGGCGGAGCGATGATTGGAAATTGAATTTTTGGACAGCTCAAATCCAGGAATAACGACCATATTGTAGGTCTCTTTGGCTCTCCGAGCCTCGTGAGTCAAAAGATCTAGATAGGCCGGGAATCTCTCCCGATCCATGCATTGATTTAAATATGAGGCCGCCTTGCCGATAAAGGATTTTTCCTCACACACATGGTCAGTCACCGCAATACAACCAAATCCCTTCTGACCATAGAAATCCACCAGCTCAGGAATCGACATTTTCCCGTCACTGAAGCTAGAATGAACATGAAGATCAGCTAACCACATGGCTCTATGACATCACAGTAAGGCTCTATTTGTGGTCAGAGTTCTATCAACCTTCTGTCAGAGTTCTGTCGACATAGACCCCAGAGCTAGCCTTTGGTGGGGTTCAAATGATGCCTACTTCCCTCTCAGGTAAAAATTTTCCAAGAACGGCGTTGGTCCCAGTTAAACATTTAAGCCCCCTGGCCCTCGTGATATCAGTCGTCCTATGGGATACAGACTTTTTGTTCCTTTAGTCTCAATTTTGCTCTCTTTTTCGGCCAAAGCTGCAATCTTTGGAGCTGATGACCGGGTGGCTATCACTCCCACCTCATCTCTTTATTCTTATGCACGATCGACGGCCGTTGCAGTTTTAAGCGCCAACTTCAGCATTGAATCTGGAAAGCTGAATTTGGACCTGGATTCACTCAGCGATTTGGTTTGCAGAGACCAACGATTTTCAAAAGATCCCTCTTTAAGTTATGCCTGCACAGGTTTTTTGGTGGCTCCAGATTTGATAGCAACTGCCGGCCACTGCATGGTCAATACCGGTGAGAGTCGACACGAAACAGACACCTACTGTGAGGCGTTTTCTTGGCTCTTTGACTATCAATCCAATATTCTTGGTCAATTTGATGCGGCCAATATTTCGTCGAGTAAGCTCTATCGATGCAAAGAAGTCATTTATGCCATCAATGAGTCCTCATCTCCGTTTAGAGACTTTGCATTGGTTCGCCTAGATCGACCAGTCAAGGATCGAAAACCGCTCTCGCTGAATACCAACGCGGTCATCAGTGGTCCTCTGTCGATGATCGGCTATCCTCTAGGATCACCGGCCAAGCTCTCGCGAGGAGCTTCTATTCTGCTCAACAATCCGGCGCGACAAAGTTTCATTACAAATTTGGATGCATTTGAAGGCAAC
>PEZR01000118.1:0-1482 GCA_002773975.1 Bdellovibrio sp. CG10_big_fil_rev_8_21_14_0_10_47_8 | reverse complement strand
ACCGCAAGATGGAAGTCATTGGAATTTTAATTGCCGGAAATCCATTCCCATCTTTGATTCCCGACAAGAGAACAACCTGTGAACGTTACAATGTCTGCAATGAAAAAGGTGAAAATTGCAGGGTGCCAGACACCACCAGTGCCACCCAAGCTGGATTCCAAAAGAACGGCTCCGAGGTTCAAAGAATTGAGCCCCTAAAGAAGTTGATCGACGAGTCTATTTAGATAAAAGACATCATCTAAATACCAATACCACCAAGATCTCTCGCCCGTCCCCAAACAACTCACTACCTGATCACTTCTAGAAAGAAATGGGCTTCTGCCAATGATCTAAAATGAGACTGTCTCAGGAAAGATCGTCTCATTTTTTCTGTTAAGAAATAGTCAAAAATACCCGATAAAGAGTACATGAAAAACCTCAGGAAATTTGGCAGTTCTATTTCGTTATTACTCGTTTCAGCTGTATTGACAGCGTGTACGATGAGCGGCTCCGTCTCTGGAGATTCCTCGGAATCCTCTAGCGGTGGAGATACTTCTACCAGTATTACTCTGACTGGAAAACCCAGTGTCATTGATAACACAGGATCCCTCAGCATCACTGTGGTCAGCGCAAGCATGCAAAAATATAAGTACAAGATCGGCGAAAAGAACTCCACGATTTGTTCGGATTCATCGGGCTATGGATCTGAAATAGATATTTCTACTCCAATCACTGACAGCATCAGCGGTCTTTCTGATGGTGAAATCCGACTCTGTATCTATGGATTTAATGGGACAACCTGGCAGAGCGAAAGTGACGCCACCTCATACACGTGGCTTAAGGATACCCAGGCACCTTCGGCTCCAACAGGTCTTGCTGCTGGATCCGCAACTAGCGGCGTTGCTTTTTCGCCCACGTTCTCTTGGACGGCTGCGGTCGACAATGGCGCGGCAGGCATTAACTATCACCAGGTCGGAATTTTCAAATCCAGCGATAACTCCTTACTTGGATCTTGGTCGACATTGACCACTGGAAATCTAATTTCCGGACTGAGCCTGACCAATGGGGACAGTTATTATTTTAAAGTGAGAGCAGTGGACAATGCTGGCAATGTGGGCGCCGAGGCCACAGGTCCGTCATGGACAGCTTCGACAGCTGTCACCACAACTACGACAACGACCACCACAACTACTACGACAACGACCACGACGACGACCTCAACGACCACCACCACGACAACTCTAGGTGGAACAACCACGACCACGACCACGACCTCTACGACTACAACAACAGTCAGCACCACGACGACCACCACAACCACCACGACGACCTTGGTTTATTGTATTGCCGGTGACACCATCGGAAGTGCGTGCAGCTTGTCCACTGGAACAGTCTATGCTGGTACTTTTGATTATGGTGGCGCGATCGGCGTTAAGAACATGATGGTAACGAAGGCTGGCTGTAATGACGATCCCTCGCCGACCTGCTCTGGCAGCACAGATT
>PEZR01000067.1:21527-24072 GCA_002773975.1 Bdellovibrio sp. CG10_big_fil_rev_8_21_14_0_10_47_8 | reverse complement strand
TGTCTCTTTTTTTTGGGGGCATCCTTCCAGTGGTGGCCTTTACCGTCATCGAAGATCAGTACGGCCCTCTCTGGGGCACAGTTGCTGGGATGTTTTTCGGACTTGGTGAAGTTATTTATGAAAAAATCCGCCATCAAAAAATTGCGGCGGTCACCTGGATCGGAAACTTGATGATCCTGGCCTTGGGAACAATTTCAATTATTTCCCAAGACGGAGTGTGGTTCAAATTGCAGCCCGCCCTCTTTGAAGCTTTCTTTACTATTCTGCTGTGGGGATCTTTGTTTGCAAAAAAATCTCTGCTCGCCATGATGGCGGAAAAACAAGGGACCAAGGTTCCCGACAACCTCATCCCAATGATGCGTGGAATGACCGTAAGACTGGGATTTTTCTTTTTTATCCACACGCTGTTGGCCGTCTGGGCCGCGCTCGAATGGTCCACCCATCAGTGGGCCCTGCTCAAAGGAGTCGGGCTGACATTGAGCTTTTTCGTCTATCTTGCTTTTGAAATTATCTGGATTCGATTCCGGATCCACAAGCTGAACTCAAAAAACTTAAAATAAACCACTCTAAAAAAGACAAGGAGAAGCCCTTTGGCCTCTCCTTGTGAAAATGGAAATGTTATTGTTGTTTTGAGACTAGTAGCAGCGACGAAACTGCATGTGATAGATCAGACCCGAGGACACATCCGCAGAATCGACTGTGGCCATTGTTTGGTCCATGCGACTGTTGGCCTGTGCCATCATTGAAGTGTTTGCCCTGAGCACGACATTCTGTTGTCCGCAAGGTGTCCAAACAATCGTTGAAGCAATCAACTGATCTGTCACTGTGTAGTTGTCGTCAGTTGGCCCAGTGAATACACGGCTGACTCGAGGCCCCCTGGATCCCGCCCAGAAATACTCGGCGTCCAAACGACTCATCCCACCGGCTGGAATTGCATTGAAACCACGATAATCAATCTGAAAGACCGCGACCGAGTAGCCTGAGGGGACGGCCACTGGAATGCTGATATTGCAAGACTTCCGATCAATTCGACGCCCGTTGGTTCGCCCGGCCTCCGCCACATACTGGTCAAAGATCAAACTCACCGCATCTCCGCCTGGAGACAGTGAAACACTGGCCGAGCCTTGAGGACAACCGGTGCCCCCATATTTGGGCTCTCCAATTTGTAGGCCTTGAGCCAAGACTGCCGACGAACACATGATGATGGCAGCTCCAAGAATTTTCGAAAACATATTTTCCCCCTTGTTAAAGAGTCTCCCCCGTAGAAACTCTTGGTGTTTTCCGTCGATAACGGATCACACAGAGGGACAAAGCAACAATCCTGCCATGGAATCTGGAGTCTTTTTGTCACTGGATTTGCGATGAATCCGTAACAATTTGCCTGACAAAATTTGTCTCTTGCTCACTGCGCTGACAACAAAACAAAAGGGGCAGAGATCTTATCTCTGCCCCTTGATTGGTATTTTCTAAATCACAATACTAGTTGGCGTTACACCATGGCAGATCTGGCATGATCTGGCACATTGCCTGACAAGTTTGCGGATCACCGATAGGACATTCGCCCTCGCCTGGTTGACCTGGCTGTGAAGGATCGCTTGGTGGCGTTCCGCCACTGGAAGCCTTTCCAACAATGATCTTGTAGCTGGTTGCAGTTACACCGGCAGCGTCCGTCACAGACACTTGAGTTTCACCATCAGCCACAGCTGTCAACATTCCAGAAGCATCAATTGTTGCGACTGAAGCATTGGAGCTTGCAAACTGGTAGGGGCCTTTTCCGTAAACGCCTTCAAACTGAACGTTGTCTCCAACTGCGTACGCGCCGGCAAAAGGAGAAATAAACAGTTTCTGAGATTTGATCGTCTCAACAGCACTCAACGCATCGATACGGCAATCACAAGCAGTCTCGATGCCCACTTTAGAGCCCGTGGATTGCATCAAAGAACGCAGCTCCATGGGAGTCAGCTTGGGATCTTGAGCTTTCAAGAAAGCAACCAATCCAGCCACCAAAGGTGTCGCCATGGATGTTCCAGAAAGATTTCCGTATTTATCCTTTGGCAAAGTGCTCATAATGCCATCGCCAGGAGACGACAACTGAACGCTCTTACGGCCATAGTTCGACCAGCTTGGTTTTCCGTCACTGCTGTTGGAAGCAGCCACAGAGATTGTGTTCGAAAGGCCCGCATTGGCAGGATAAACTTCATAACTGTCATTGTTTTTTCCGTCATTGGAAGCCGCTACGACAAAAACAACTCCGGCTTTCTCCGCACGGGCAATGGCTTCGATCAATGGTTTGGCCTGATCGCGAGGGATTGCAGCTCCCCAGCTTGCAGAAATGACTTGAACGCCTTTTTCAATGGCGTAATCAATCGCTTTAATTCCATTGTCCAAGTTACCTGATCCATTTTGATCCAAAAATCGGATTGGCATAATAGAAACTTCAGGGGATAAACCCGTCGTTCCCTGATCAACCAAACCGGTAGATCCAACAATCCCTGCACAATGAGTTCCGTGGCCAGGATTTTGACCGGTTACATCCATCGGATCA
>PEZR01000067.1:20419-21447 GCA_002773975.1 Bdellovibrio sp. CG10_big_fil_rev_8_21_14_0_10_47_8 | reverse complement strand
CACAGCCACCAAAACGTTTTTTGACCCTTTGTTGCCAGCCAAAGCCCATGCCTTTTCAGCTTGAACCTTCGCAATAGCCCATTGATCTTTCAGCGCTGTCATATCAACAGGAGCTGAAAAAGCATGAAGTTTTGCATTGGGGACGACATATTCAATGTTCGGATCTGAAAAAAGCTGTACCATCGCCGGAACTTTTTTATTGTCTGCGATTTCAACCTTCATCAACTGACCTTTATCATGCACATCTAGGACCTGCACTTGGCGACCAGCTGAAAACATTTGCAGAGCTGCTTGATTGCGGTATTTCACCAGATATTCTGCGGCAAAGCTAGGTACCGTTGTCCCCACCACACCGGCTGCCAACAATAGCAGCAATGCACTTTTCATGAATCGATTCATGATTTTTCCCCTCCGTAGTTAATTCAGTAGTCAGTTATTTAAGGAAACCTTTTGTAACAATCTACCTAATCTCATCCATTTGATTTTCGTTCATTGGTTGAAATTTTAGGCAGACTTGTTCACCTCTGGGGAGAAAAAAAGTGCAAATGACCTGTGTAGTCGAAAGTATTTTGACAAGTTTGGATTGAATCATCAAAAAAGAAAGAACTTTGATTGGGGTCCATAAAATTATTTGATTCTAGACTTTATCCGGAACAAGCTTAAGCACCAATGACACCATTTCAGCTGCTGCTTCTATCGATGATCGAAGGCCTCACCGAGTTTTTACCTGTGTCGTCCACCGGCCACCTGATTGTCACCTCCGCCGTCCTCGGCATCCAGGACGAGGGCTTTATCAAGAGCTTCAATATTATTATCCAGTTTGGAGCCATTGCCTCGGTTCTTGTCCTCTATTGGCGAAGATTCCTGCCCGAGATTGAATTTTATAAAAAACTCTTCATTGCCTTTCTGCCGGCGGCGGTGATCGGCCTTCTTATCAAGAGCAAAATTGATCTTCTGTTGGGGAGTGTAGAAGTGGTGGCCTGGGCCCTGATCATTGGCGGAGTCGTGCTGATCTGGAGGGATCGTTA
>PEZR01000067.1:17838-20360 GCA_002773975.1 Bdellovibrio sp. CG10_big_fil_rev_8_21_14_0_10_47_8 | reverse complement strand
AGATTGGTTTTTTCCAATGTTTTGCGTTCATTCCCGGAGTTTCTAGATCAGCCGCGTCCATCCTTGGAGGCCTCTGGCTCAAAATGTCTCGGAAAGAAGCGGCAGAATTTTCTTTCTTCTTGGCCGTGCCGACTTTGGCAGGAGCCACCCTGGTGAAAACCCTCGGCATCGTGAAAACACTCGACTCTTCCCACTGGGGATATCTCGGAGCAGGAATGGTTCTTTCATTCCTCTTCGCACTGATGGCCATTCACTATTTTATTCGCCTGGTTTCTCGCTATGGATTCAAGCATTTCGGAATCTATCGTATCTTGCTGGGGCTCACTATTTTATACTTTGTTTATAGCGGCCCCGTTACTTAGATTTACTTCTTCTTTTTTCTTGGCGAATTCTCGGGTTTGGACTCTGAACTTTTTCCTCCGGTTAGAGCCGCCGTTTCTGCTTTGATTTTCTCTGTCTCTGTCTTCATTTTTTCAGCTTCCAGCTCTGCCGACAGAGTGTCTGTTTTCATTTTTTGCGACTCCACTTTGTTCTTCATATCCTCGGACTGCTCGGCTAAGCGGTTTCGCTCTTGTTTGGCCTTTTCAATTTCAGACTTCATTTTTTCCATGTCAGCCTGACTCCGCGTCAGCTCCGATTCGCTCTCAGCCATCGATTTTCTGAGTTTCGCAATATCTTGATTGATCTGAGCCAGCTCTTTGGAAGAAGCCGCACGAGTCTTCTCGGCCTCGGCTTTGGCCTTCAAAGTACTCTCTCTCGCCTGACTCTCTTCTTTTTTCAAAGATTCATACTTTTTGCGTTCCGCATCGACCTGAGCTGCTATCTGTTGAGCCGTTTTTTGAGATTGGACGGCCTCAGCTTGGTGCGCTTCCATTTCCTTTTGCAGCTTCTCCTCGGCCTGCTTCATCTTTGCAATGTCCACTTCAGCCCGAGCTTTTTCAGCTTCCGATTTGGCTTTTTCTGCCTTTGCTTTTCCACTAGTGGCCTGAGCCAAGGTCATCGTTTTCTGCGTACTGTATTTGGTTTTTTCGAGCTCAGCCAAGGCCTCTTTTTCTTTGCCTTTGGCTTCCGCGGCCTCTTTCAGTGCAGCTTCCATTTGTTGCTGGGCAGATTGAGCCTTCTCTTGAAGCTCCTTAACGCTACTTTGAGCCGAGCGCAGGGCCTTCTCCGAGGCGTCTTTCTTTTTCAAGGCCTCTTCGTTTAAGGCTTTGGCTTTACTCAATTTGTCGTTGTATGCGTCCATCTGTTTTTGAGCCAGCTTCTCTTTTTCCTCGGCCAACTTCAGCTGTTTCGTATATTCATCAGTTTCAGCTTTCAAACGAACTGTTTCGTTATCAGCTTTGGCCGTCTCATTTTTGGCCTTTGCTTCGGTATTTTTGGCCTTAGAAATGGCCGCCATCGCCTCTTGCTTCATTTCGTCCCGTTTTTTACGCTGTTCTTCTGTTCGGCGCTTGGCTTCTTTCGCGTCCGCAAGAGCCGCTTCGGTATCTGCCTGAGCCTCTTCGGCCTCGACAGTGACTGAATCCACTGCGGCACGAACGGGAGCCGGAATAAAAAGTGCCCCGCCCAGCAAGCTCAGTCCCAATATCATTGTTGCTAAATTTGTTCGTCGAATGTCTGCCATTGCTACTCCCCGCTGAAGATCCAAAATCTATTCGTTCACGTCGGCTTTTATTATAGTCGGATTTTTCCACAAGGCAAAAAACCCTCTTTGGTTTTTTGTTCCTTGCCTCAGGCTGATTCAATCATCGGGCAGCTTTGAAATTTCTGAACCTAAGGCCAGTCGAGTCCCAAAGATAGTGGCTAACTTTTGGCCAGCCCCATTTTGGCGAGAGTGTTTGATTGGTGCACAGTGCGAGCCTCTCTAAAACCGCATTAATGACATTTCAAGCTAATAAACCAGGACCTTTGGCTTGGCCCCACCCTTGCTCTAGAGAAGTGCAACCCCCCGTAGCGGCCTGGTCCCCCTCCCCCCAACCAGGTCGCTTTTTTTTTGCCTTCTACCGCCACCCCTCAGTTACAATAAAAAAATGCGTTTCATCTTACTCCCCATTGTCCTGCTGATTGCAGCCTCCTCGTGGGGCGCGAATCCACTTCGGGTGCTCATTGACCCTGGCCATGGCGGCACCGATACCGGAGCTACCTATGGGGCCGCCCAAGAGTCAGAAATCGCCCTCCGGGTTGCAACAGAACTCAAAAGGCTCTTGGATCTCGCTCCAGGTTTTTCCCCCTCATTGACCCGATCCACCGATCAAAATGTCAGCCTCGAAGAGCGAGTGCAAATCTCCCAAGAAAAAAAGGCAGATCTTTTTGTCAGTATCCACACCAATGCCTCCAATGATTCCCGAGCCCGAGGCGCGGAGTTCTATTTTGAGAATCACTTGCCTACGGACGAAGAATCCTTGTATCTGGCCAGTTTGGAAAATCAGAAGTCCGACCAAGTGCAGTCGAAAAAAGAGAACTCAAACAATACCGATCTCAGCAAAAAAAGCGATGTCCTGGCGATCGTTGACGACCTGAAA
>PEZR01000067.1:10579-17810 GCA_002773975.1 Bdellovibrio sp. CG10_big_fil_rev_8_21_14_0_10_47_8 | reverse complement strand
TACTGTCGAAGTATCTCCTGCAATCCTGGCTGTCCGAACGAAAGAGGACGCACGCCAACATGATTCGACAGGCCCCATTTTATGTGATCTCAAAGACCTCCGTCCCCTCTGTTCTCGTTGAGCTTGGCTTTCTTTCCAATCCGTCCGAATCACGAAAGCTGATGAGCGCGCAATATCAAAAGGACGTTGCAAAAAGGATTTTTGACGGCCTGAAAGATTACAAAGAAATGGTGGACAAGGCCGAAGTCTCGCGACTACAGTAGCGCTCATGCGTACAGATGGCCGACTTCCTCACCAACACCGCTCCGTGCTTATTACTCCTCATGTCTCTGAGTACGCTGAGGGCAGCGCCTTGGTGGAATTTGGAAAAACCAAAGTTCTCTGCACCGCCAGTTTCGAAGCGATGGCTCCGAAATGGCTTCAAGGGACCGGCACCGGCTGGGTCACAGCTGAATACGGAATGCTTCCGCGCGCGACCCATCAACGAGTCAAGCGGGATCGCTCTCAGAGCAGTGGTCGCACTCAGGAAATTTCTCGTTTGATTGGCCGCTCACTCCGAGCTGCTGTTGATCTGAAAGCTCTTGGGGAAAAACAAATCACTGTGGATTGTGATGTTCTCCTGGCTGATGGTGGCACTCGCACGGCTGCGATTACAGGGGGCTTTGTGGCCTTGGCCTTGGCGTTGGAAAAACTTCTGCAGGTCAGTGAGATCAAAAAAAATCCCCTGATCCATTATGTTTCTGCAATCAGTGTTGGCCTGCAAAAAGGCAATGCTCTGTTGGACTTGAATTATGATGAGGACTCCTCTATTGGGACAGACATGAATTTTGTCATGACCAACAAAGGTGAATTCATTGAAATTCAGGGAACAGCTGAACATGCTCCCTTTTCAAAAACTGATTTAATGGGCATGCTGGAGGTCGCACAAAAAGGCTGCGAGAGTCTTTTTGAGCATCAAGCGAAAATTATCAGCCCATTTTTCCCGCTGGGCGAATAATCTAACTCAGCGAACGTCCTTATAGATACTTTCCATCATCTGCGAATATCTCTCGGTAATTTGAACCCATTGCTGCAAAGTAATTTTTGCGAAGCCCTGGCGATAGGCCCCTAGATCACGAACCCCACGAGCATGGATACGCCCCAGGACCGATATTTCATCACTAAAGACATTGGGCAAATCTGAACTTTTAATATCGTCCAGCTGAACTCCCAGATTTCCAATTCGTCGAGGCCTCAACAACATCTGCCGACCTTGCAGAAAGTTGACGGAATAAAGCTTTGAAGCATTATCCCCCTGCTCCATGGCAATCAGGCTGGTTAGACGGACTGCGGGGTCACCAAGAGGAGCTGTCGCCACTGGGAAAATTCCAGGTTGTTGTATTTCCTTAAACTCGATCAGCTGTATAAGACCGGTCTTCAACGCCACCAATGTTCGAAAACGCAACATACCACCAGAACCGCCCGATGCTTTTTTAAGCGTCACTGCATCCAGCACCCTTGCATTCACGCCGTAAACTTGGGTGACCACCTCTTGAATCGCTTTTCTCTCGCTATCTTCAACATCATCCATTCCTTTGCGACGCTCAATTTTTGGACCGGCCTGGATTTTCCCACTGGGACCCAGCTTCCCCTTCGCATCCATCAGCATTTGCGCAACGACATTGGAAAATTGGACTTGGTTTCCATTGAGAGAAGACTGATATGAGTCCACCAGGTCAGAGAGATTCTGATTGGGATCATATAAATGGACCGCAACCAAAAACCGAAGCATGTCCATAACCGCGGGACAAGGTCCACCGTCATCGATGTCGTTGACGGTAAATATCGGCGCCCCAGCATCACTGAGCAGAACGCCAAAATTTTCAGGGTGAGCATCGCCGACACAAAGGGCAGATATTTTATCCAATCCCACAGCTTCGAACTCAGGTGCCGGGAAATCCTTCATCAGTTTGTAATACAGAGGAACAAAGGTTCGTAAAAAAAAGAACGAGTTCGTCACTCCGGCCAATTTGGCTTTAAAATCTTCCGGAGAGATGTCTGGATACAGAGCACGGATCTGTGACTTGCCCGGCAGTGGCTTGGCATCGACCACAACCGACCATCCAAATACAAACAAAATGCTGACGAGAACCAAACTTAGTTTTTTCATCTTAACGAGGATTCTACCTCGACTCTGGTCGGGAAGAAATAGCTACCACAAAGGTTCACCCCCCAATGCTAAACACCGTGGACTTATTGCAAAGAATGCCAATTTTTGTCCAATCCACCACCCCCGTCCAGTTCAGAGACATGGCCGATCTTCCGATCCAGTCAGTAAGAGGTGGAGGGTCGAGCCTTGAGAACACTTTTCTTTTACATCTTTGCTTCGCTATTCCTGGTCATTGGCACGGCCTCCTACTTTTGGCCACCTGCTGCCGCCTTTTTGGTGATCATTTTGCCCCTGTTTGTTTTGGGCATGAAGGATGCCCTTCAAAAGAAAAAAGCAATTCTCAGGAATTTCCCCCTTCTGGGGCATTTCCGATATTTGTTTGAAATGATTCGGCCTGAAATCCAACAGTATTTTGTCGAATCCGAGACCAATGGAGCCCCGATCCCCCGGGAGGTTCGTTCCGTGGTCTATCAAAGAGCCAAACAACAGATGGACACTCTGGCCTTTGGAACCCAAAGAGATGTCTATTCTGAACGATATGAGTGGGTGAGCCACTCTCTGGCCCCCAAACACGTGGACCCTACTTCACTGCGTGTGAACATCGGTGGACCCGACTGCAAAAAGCCCTACCTGGCCAGCATTTTTAATATTTCAGCGATGAGTTACGGAGCTCTTAGTAAAAATGCCATTCTTGCCCTGAGCGGCGGCGCAAAACTTGGTGGATTTTATCACAACACCGGAGAGGGCGGCGTCAGCCCCTATCATCTCGAAGGCGGCGGAGATCTCGTCTGGCAAGTTGGAACTGGGTATTTTGGTTGCCGGGATGAAAATGGATCTTTCGCACCAGACACTTTTCAAAAAACGGCCGTTCATGAAAATATTAAAATGATCGAGATCAAACTTTCACAAGGGGCAAAGCCCGGTCATGGTGGGATTCTACCGGCCGCAAAAATCACTCCTGAAATTGTGGAAATTCGAAAGGTGAGACCCGGGCGCGATGTTATTTCTCCTCCCGCTCACAGTGCCTTTTCCAATCCCAAAGAATTATTGAATTTTGTTCGTCAGCTCCGAGATCTTTCTGGCGGCAAACCCATCGGATTTAAAATGTGCATTGGCCAACCCCACGAGTTCGTCGCAATTTGCAAGGCGATGATTGAAACCCAGATCTACCCTGACTATATCTCCGTGGATGGCGGCGAGGGTGGCACTGGAGCTGCGCCCATGGAGTTCTCCAACAGCGTGGGGGTTCCACTCGAAGAAGGCTTGAGCTTTGTGCATGACACTTTGATTGGCTTTGATTTACGAAAACATATTCGGGTCATTGCCTCGGGCAAGATCTTCACAGGATTCAACCTTTTTTCTCGAATGGCGATTGGCGCCGACATTTGCAATACGGCTCGCGGGATGATGCTCGCACTCGGGTGCATTCAGGCCAGACAGTGCAACACCAATCACTGTCCCACCGGTGTGGCCACCAGCAATCCCAAGTTGGTTCAAGGGTTGGTTCCCAGCGACAAAAAGGTCCGCGTTTTTAATTATCATAAAAACACTGTCCTGGCCTTCGCGGAACTTCTGAGCACCACAGGTTTGGCTCATCCCTCACAGCTCTCCAGACATCATGTGCATCGAAGAATTTCTGGCGATACGGTCAAAACCTATGCGGATCTCTTCCCGTATGTGGGCCGGGGTAGCTTTGTGCAATTAGAGACAGCGGGTCGCCATCGAAATGTTCTAGAGGAATCAACTTCTGAAAGTTTTTCTCCAGCAAAATCAGATATGAGAAAAGTCAGCTAGTCGCCCTATCCACTCAACCCAGATTGATCCGCACAGATCCAACATCGATTCCCGCTCGATTGCGGATAGGAGCTGTTGGTCGCATGGAGAATCCCGCGAACTCTTGCAGCAAGTGGGTCATCGCGGCCTCAATGGCTCTTTCCGCTCCATCTTTTGCCTTCACGACGATGGCCATTTGTTTTGCCGGAACCATCGCGATCATCACGCCCTCAGCACCAATTTTTAAAAGCAGTTGCCCCGGATGATCATGCATTCGCTGAGAGCAATATTCATCGGTGCCTGCGGTTAAAAATGGATGTTCGGCAAAGGCTCGAAAGATCTTGGCCGAAGATGACTGGTCATCAGTTGATGCCTCTCGCGCCATTTCAGAAAGGGCCCGAGCAAATGCTTCAAACGACATATAGAAAGCCGGGATAGAACATCCGTCGATTCCATAATCCGTCAAAGTTTCTCCAAGACGTTTTTCCATCAAGGATTTTATCTGCTGCTGCAAAGGATGTTCATAGAGATGGTAGTCCTGGATCGGCATTTGCAGATGTTTACACACGGTCAGAAAGCCCGTATGTTTTCCGGAACAGTTGTTGTGCAAGGCCGAGGGGGTCTTTTTATCCACCCACATCTGCTGCAAAGTCTTTTCGTCATAGGGCGAATGTGTCCCACAACGAAGATCCATCTCTGTCAGCTGAAGCTTTGACAGCCACTGGCTGATTGCCTGGGTGTGCATGGCTTCACCAGAATGAGAGGCTGAAGCCAATGCCAGGTGATGAGAATCCAATTGAAAAGCCTCGAAAGCCCCACTCTCTAGCAGCATTAAAGCTTGCAGAGGTTTTGCCGCTGACCGCGGGAAAAAATGAAAATCTTTAATCCCAGTTCGAAAGATGGGCTTTGAGCCCGGGCCGTAAACAAGCGCCTCGATCAGATGAGAGCTTTCAACAAAATCCCCACGACGAATTTCCACCAACACAATAACCGCCTTTAAATCCTGTCAACGGGCAAGGATCTGCCACAGACCGAAAGAGTAAATACCAGAGTTACCGCCAACCTGTCACCTGAGATCCACTGACTTGGCTCCCTCGACCTGCATCATGGATTCTTAGCTCAAGGTCGGCATAAGGATTTGTAAAGACCTCACCGTGAGACCTTCACAACCTTGATTTTCAAGGCCAATAAACCGACCAATGAAAGGTGAAAGATCAAAGCCAATTCCCAGAAAATCCAATCATCGAGGTTGAATTCGAGCTCGGCCGGAGACTGAGCGTCGGCGGCCTGGCCCATATCGCCTTGTTTGCAGCGGTCTTTTTTGCCACACCTTATCTGCACGATCATCCCATGATGATTGTTATCGTCGGATCATCTCTGCTGGTGACCAGTGTTTTACGATTCTGGCTCAGTCGGAACCAACAAAGATTCTATCCACAGTGTCGGACCCAATGGATGCTTGCATTCGATGGCCTTCTCGTTTTCACCGCGATCCTTTGGGGTTTTCTTTGCATGTCCACGATTCAATTCTATGGACTAACGAGTGCTCCGACCTCTATTTTGTTCCTTGTGACCAGCGGACTCTGCGCTGGAGGAGCCACCTCGCTCAATCCCAGTGCGCCGCGAGCCCAGGCCTTTGTTGGAATCACTTTGGCGATTCCAATTCTCCAGCTCCTGACGATGACGGAACCGACGAGTTTTTCTTTTGCACTTATCTTCGCTATTTACGGGGCCTGCCTATTCTTACTGATCAAAGGACAATCCAAGATTTATTGGAATCTTCTGCAGACAAAAAAGACCACCATTGAACAAAAACAAGAGATCGAGTCAGCGTTGCGAACGGCGGAGGCTGCCCTTCGAGTCAAATCTGAATTCTTAGCGAATATGAGTCACGAGATTCGCACGCCGATGAACGGCATCATCGGTATGGCAAATCTTTTGTCGAGCTCGGTCACTGACCCCATCCAAATTGATCGAATCGCAGTCATTCAAAACTGCGGGAGCTCATTGCTCGAAATCATCAATGAGGTCCTAGATTTTTCTAAACTCGAGCTCGACAAAGTCGAACTGGAACATCATCCCTTAAATCTTAACCGCACTGTTCAAGATGTGGTCGAACTCTTTTCAACCCGAGCCTCGGAAAAGGGAATCACTCTGTCATATGCGTCTGGCAAAGATGTCCCGGTCTGGATTCATGGAGATGTCACTCGGCTCCGACAGATACTGTCAAATCTAGTTTCAAATGCGATTAAATTCACCGAAAAAGGCCGAGTGCAGATTTCTTCGACAGTGACAGAATCAAGCCACCAAAAGTGGAAGATTCAGTTTTCCATCAAAGACTCTGGCATTGGCATACCTGAACAGCTCCGTGAAAAACTTTTTCGCTCTTTTTCTCAGGTCGATGCTTCGACCACGCGAAGATTTGGGGGATCGGGCTTAGGACTGGCTATCTGCAAAGGTCTTTGCGAAAAAATGGGCGGTCAAATCTGGGTTGAAAGCCAAGAGGGTCAGGGCTCGATCTTTTCATTTAATTTTGAGGCCTCGTCAGCCGAACCCGGCACTGAAGAACGAACCAAAAATCCCTTTGCCTCGGTCGATCCTGAGATGGGCAAAAAGCATCCCCTTCAAATTTTGCTGGCGGAGGACAATCGCACCAATCAGCTGGTCACCATCGGCTTTCTGGAAAAAATGGGCTACCAGGTCGATATTGCCAACAATGGGTTACAAGCGATGGATCTGCTGGAGCTCAAAGACTATGACCTGATCCTGATGGATTGCCATATGCCGGAAATGGACGGCTTTGAGACGAGCGAAGAAATCCGACTAAAATACCAGGGCCAGAAGGGCCCCAGAATCGTTGCGCTGAGCGCGAGTGCCATGAAACAAGATGTCGAGCGCTGTTTTGCATCGGGAATGGATAACTTTATTTCTAAGCCAATCCATTTGCAGTCTCTGATCAAGGTTCTAAACGAGTGCCCCTCTCGAACGACAAGCGCAACACCTGTTTTACCCCCCCCTTTGACCGACAAACTTTTCTGAGAAATTTTCAGGGCATGGAGGACGTGGTGCAGGCCTCTGTGGAAGACTTTCTGAGAAGTCTTCCACAGCTGACCTTGGCCATCGAAAAAGCCATTGAAAATAAAAATCCAAACGATCTCAAAATCGCCGCCCACACCCTCAAAGGTGCCGTCTCCAACTTCTATGCAGAACCTTCACGACAGCTGGCCTGGCAGCTTGAACAACTCGGCCACTCTCAAAAACTCGATGGTGCCAAAGATATTTTATCGAACCTCAAGACCGAACTCAAAG
>PEZR01000067.1:8731-10558 GCA_002773975.1 Bdellovibrio sp. CG10_big_fil_rev_8_21_14_0_10_47_8 | reverse complement strand
TAGATCGACAACCCCACAACCACCCTTTACAATCCCCGCCGGATCGATAACACTGAGGGTATCTTCGCTTCAGAGCCATCTCTGGCAATGGGTTAACAACAGGAGTTCAATTCATGGAATTATGGATCGCGACCAGTAACCGAGGAAAATTGAATGAGTTCAAACTTCTTTTTGAGAAGGAGCTGCCCCAGATCAAAATTCTTTCGTTGGCGGATTTTCCGACCTATTCCTCACCACCTGAAAATGGCCAGAGCTTTTTGGACAATGCCCGCATCAAAGCGCGCAGCCTGA
Source organism: Bdellovibrio sp. CG10_big_fil_rev_8_21_14_0_10_47_8 (assembly GCA_002773975.1). Lineage (GTDB taxonomy): Bacteria > Bdellovibrionota > Bdellovibrionia > Bdellovibrionales > Bdellovibrionaceae > 21-14-0-10-47-8. Next base: position 10,267 of record PEZR01000067.1, on the reverse strand, counting down.
AAGCCATGAAACCCAACACCTGGGTCATGGCCGAGGACTCGGGTCTCGAGGTCGAAGGCCTGGGGAATTTGCCGGGAATTCATTCCGCTCGTTATGCGGGCCCCAAGGCCGCTGACAGCGAAAATGTCGCCAAGCTCCTGAAAATGATCCAGATCCGATCGAGCGCCAACAGGGCTGCTCAATTTCAATGCTGCATGGTGGTTTTTAATCCCCAGGGCGAAGAAATGATTTTTAACGGTGTTCTTAAGGGCCAGATCGCTAAAACCACCGCCGGCCAGCATGGATTTGGTTATGATCCTGTCTTTATTCCCGAAAATGAAACCAAAACCCTGGCGGAGCTGGGCATGGGCTATAAAAATAAACACTCCCATCGGGCCTCAGCCACCGCCAAGTTCATTGAGAAGCTCAAGGCCTCGCTTTAGAGCATTTCAGTTTTTCACAGACACTGACATTGCTGAAATCCAATCCGGCGCTCAGAATTCTGTCGCAGCAAACCGACGACCGAGGTCCATGAATTCTCGAGTGCGGCAAGGGACATTTTTCCTGACAAAAGATTGTCAAAAGCGCTTCGATCCAGTTAAATCGGGGCAGCTGAATGCAGGGGGTGGGCATGACGAAAGGGCTTAAAATTTTCTCTGGAAATTCCAATCCTGTTCTGGCCCGCAAAGTGGCCGAGGCCGCAGGGGTTGAATTGGGATTTTGCCAGCTGAGCTCCTTCGCCGACGGTGAAATTCAGGTCGAAATTCACGAAAGTGTTCGGGGCCAACATGTCTTTGTGGTCCAAAGCACCTGCCCACCAGCCAATCAAAACTACATGGAGCTTTTTATTTTGATGGATGCTCTTCGCCGAGCCTCCGCCAAGGCCATCACGGCCGTGATCCCCTATTACGGCTATGCCCGCCAAGATCGAAAGGTCGCCCCGCGAGCCCCAATCTCGGCCAAATTGATGGCAGACTTAATTACCACCGCCGGCGCCAATCGTGTTGTGGCTGTTGATCTGCATGCCGCCCAAATTCAGGGCTTTTTTAATGTGCCCGTGGACCACTTGTTCGCCATTCCCACCCTGTCCCGCGCCTGGCGTGAAACCCACGGCATTGGCAACGATTATGTTGCAGTGAGTCCCGACGCTGGTGGGGTTGAAAGAACCCGCGCTTTTGCCAAAAGAATCGAATGCCCCATTGCCATTATCGACAAGCGCCGAACCGGTCCCAACGAAGCTAAAGCCCTGCACCTGATTGGGGAAGTGACCGGAAAAACCGCCATTATTGTCGACGATATGATTGATACTGCTGGAACCCTTACACAAGCTGTTGACAGCCTTTACAAAAATGGTGCAAAACGTGTCTTCGCCGTTGCAACGCATCCGGTTTTGTCAGGCCCTGCAATCTCTCGCATTGTGGAAAGCCCCATCGAAAAAGTCTGGGTCACTGACACGATTCCGTTGAGCGAGGCTGCGCGAAAAAGTGGAAAATTTGAAGTGGTCTCTGTCGCTCATTTGCTTGCAGAAGCCATCAAAAGAATCCACGGTAATGATTC
>PEZR01000067.1:0-8723 GCA_002773975.1 Bdellovibrio sp. CG10_big_fil_rev_8_21_14_0_10_47_8 | reverse complement strand
TGATTAGGAAAGGAACACGTTATGAGCCAAAGATTTGAATTGAATGTTGAAGCCCGGGAGACCGGAAAAAGCACCAGCCGAGCTCTTCGCCGCGGCCGCAAGATCCCTGCTGTGATCTACGGAGCGATTGAACCTAAAAATATCTCTATCGATGAAGGCGCTGTTAAAAAATACCATGTTCGCGCTTTTGAGAATTCACTTTTCAACTTGAAAAGCGATGATTCAAAACTGAACAACATCGTGGTCTTGATGAAAGAAGTTGTGGTTCATCCATTGACTCGTCGTCCTCAGCACGTAGATCTTTTTGCGTTGGATTTGAAAAAAGCCGTTCGAATTTTTGTCGAAATTAAACTCGAAGGAAAACCCATCGGTTTGGCTGAGGGTGGTCTTTTGAACGTGGTCAATCGTCAGTTGGAGATCGAATGTCTTCCCACTGCAATTCCTGAGAATATCACTGTCGACATCTCTGGCCTCGGCATCGGTGACGCGCTTCACGTGTCTGACCTGAAAACTCCAGCTGGGGTCAAAGTTTTGTCTGCACCTGAACTGACTGTTGCGGTTGTAAACCTCTTTGTTGAAGAAGTGGTTGAACCCACTGCTGCTGCTGCAGATGCAGCCACTGCGACTGCCGCGGGTGGAGCTGCTGCTGCGGGTGCTGCCCCTGCCAAAGATGCAGGCGCTGCAAAAAAAGAAGAGAAAAAATAGTCTTTTTAAAGATGAGTTTTTTGAACTTGCAAAGAGCGGCCTGAAAGCCGCTCTTTTTGTTTGAAATCAACTCCAGACCATTCTTCGTAAGGAGTGAATGAAATGTTCTTAGTTGTGGGTCTCGGAAATCCTGGCGCAAAGTACGCCCTCACTCGACACAACATTGGATTTATGGCTGTAGATCTGTTTGCAATGAGTGCTGGGAATCCCCCCTGGAAAGAAGAGCACAAAGCTCTGACCTGTCGATTCCAAATGGATGATCAAACCATTTTACTGGCAAAACCGATGACCTATATGAACAAATCCGGTGAATCCGTACAGTCTTTGATGCAGTTTTATAAAATTGAAATGAACCACTTGTTGGTGGTTCAGGATGATATCGATCAAGCTTTGGGAATGATGCGCTTTCACCAGAATCGTGGGCATGGTGGACACAATGGGATTCGCAGTATCAGTGAGCTTCTCGGCTCTGCAGATTATGCCCGATTGAAACTGGGCGTCGGACGCCCACCACATCCCGACATGGAAGTGGCAGATTATGTTCTGCAAAAATTCTCTGCCGAGGAGCAGAGCAAATTGCCTGACTTTTTGAACAAAGCAGGCGATGCTCTCGAGTCCTTGATTTTTGAAGGATTGCAGATCGCCTCGACAAAATTCAATGGTCGCTAGGATCACAAAGGAAATATCATGGCTCTTCAAGTAGGCATAGTAGGACTCCCCAACGTTGGCAAAAGCACTTTGTTCAATGCACTGACTTCCGCAAAGGCAGAAGCCGCCAATTATCCTTTTTGCACCATCGACCCCAATGTCGGCGTGGTGATGGTTCCCGATCCTCGCATGGATCAAATTACGTCCTTTATTCAACCAAAAAGCGTGATCCCAACGGCCATGGAATTTGTCGACATTGCTGGGATCGTTAAGGGCGCCAGTCAGGGTGAGGGCCTCGGCAACCAGTTCCTGAGCCATATTCGTCAGACCGATGCAATCGTCCATGTTGTGCGATGTTTCGATGACCCCAACATCATCCACGTTGCCGGCTCCGTAGATCCGCTGAGAGACATGGAGATCATCAACACAGAACTAATGCTGGCCGATTTGGATAGCGTAGAAAAAAAATTAAAACGGGTCGAAAAAGCTGCCAAGTCGACCACTGACAAAAAATTAAAAATGGAATTCGAAGTGACTCAGAAACTCTACGAAGCCCTGTCAAAAGGCCTTCCCGCCAGATCTGTCACCCTCGATGAGCTCGAAGAACCTTTCCGCAAAGACCTCCATTTGTTGACATCCAAACCCGTTCTGTATGCCTGCAACGTATCTGATACTGATTTTTCTGCCGGTGGGAATGAGTGGGTCACCGATGTTCAAAAGCGGGCTCAGGAAGAAGGCAACAAGTCCCTGATGATTTGCTCGGCCATGGAAGCTGAAATTTCTCAGCTGGACAAGGCCGAACAGAAAGAGTTCCTAGCTTCAATGGGCGCCGAAGAACCGGCACTGCATCGTTTGATTCGAGAGGCCTATCAACTTTTGGGATTGCAGACCTATTTCACAGCGGGGGAAAAGGAAGTCCGCGCTTGGACAATTCGCGCAGGGACCAAAGCGCCACAGGCCGCGGGCGTGATCCACACGGATTTTGAAAAAGGCTTTATTCGAGCTGAAACCTATCACTGCAAAGATCTGTTTCAGTACAAAAGTGAAGCCGCGGTCAAAGAGGCCGGCAAGTACCGCGTTGAAGGCAAAGAGTATGTCGTTCAAGACGGAGATATTTTATTCTTTAGATTCAATGTTTAAAAGTTTGGTGGGTGACTGATGTTTGAGCTATCGGGACTTGAACTGGGAAAAAGAATTCGCCAAGGCGAATGGAATATTGCCGAAGTCGTAGAAACCCACATTCGAAAAATTCAAGAAGTGAATCCCAAGATCAATGCCGTCGTGGAAGATTGTTTCGAGGACGCTCGCACCGAGGCTCATGAAAAAGACCGAGAGCTTTCGAATCTCAACCCTCAGGAGCGAGAGAAGCTCCCTCTCTATTTTGGCGTGCCCTTTACAATCAAAGAAATGATTTCAGTTCGGGGAAAAAAATCCACCATGGGGTCTATTCACCATCGAGATCGGGTCATGACCGAGGACGCAACTTCGTTGGCGCGAATTCGTAAGACCGGCGCCATCTTGCTCGGCACGACCAATGTTCCAGAGGTTGGTTTTTGGTTTGAGTGTGACAACGTCGTTTATGGCAAGGCTTCCAATCCCTATGACATCACTCGTACTCCGGGTGGGAGCTCCGGCGGAGAAGGCGCCATCATCGGGGCTGGAGCATCTCCATTTGGCGTGGGCAGCGACATTGGCGGATCGATCCGTATGCCTGCGGCATTTTGTGGAATATTTGGCCACAAACCTTCGGAAAAAATTATTCCTATGACGGGACATTTTCCAGTTTATCGCGAAAATATCCATGAAATTCATAAAGCCAATTACCCCTTCACTGTCATGGGGCCTCTGGCAAAACGCTGCGAAGATATGAATTTTTTGATGAGCCGTCTCGTTGGACCTGATGGCATCGATCCTGAGGTAAAAACTGATTTCCAGTTGCTCCCATTGCTGCAACGTCCAGAGCAGATCAAGGTCTGGACCCTGCCGTCACCGCAAATACATGGAGCTTCGATGACAGAGCCCGATCTTGTCGAATCGGTGATCAATGCGGGTCGCTACCTCCACGAGATGGGCACCAGTGTCCAAGAAGCCAATGAAAAACTGCTGACTCGCTCCCTAGATATTTGGTTGGGACGAGCATTCAGCATTGAAGGCCGGGACTTTCCTGAGTATCTCAGCAATGGCGAGAAGCTTTCGATCGGACAGGAATTTCTGCGTTTGATCCTAGGCAAAAGAAAATACACGGCGCCGGCGCTGCTCACTGCCCTCCTCGACAACACGGCCGATGAAAGAAAACATCTCCAGGAATTTCTTGGAAACCTTGATCAACTTAAAGCTCGATTAACGGCAGCTCTTGGCGATAACGGGGTCCTGATCATGCCCGTCCATCCACGCAAAGCCCCGAAACATCACTCAACCTATCTGCGGCCTTTTGATTTTGCCTATACGGGAGTATTTAATGCCCTGGGATTCCCAGCGACATCAGTTCCCATGGGGCTCTCTTCGGAAGGCCTGCCGCTCTCAGTCCAGGTCATAGCTGCTGAAAATCAAGACCATCTCTGTCTGTCCGTTGCCCGGTGGCTTGAGCAAGGCTTTGGCGGATGGCAGCCTCCTCGAGATCCGGTTCAGTAGGTAATATCTGGCGAGATATGATCAAAGACCTCCCCAATTCCAAACCCATGATTAAAAATGAATACCGAGCTGACATTGATGGGCTACGCGCCCTGGCAGTGATGAGTGTTGTTCTGTATCACCTGGACTATTCTTGGTTCGGTGGCGGATTTGTCGGAGTCGATGTTTTTTTTGTGATCAGTGGATTTCTCATCACACAGCTGGTTCGACGTGAAATTCTCCAGCAGAAATTTTCGTTTTGGACTTTTTATGAACGCCGAGCTCGTCGTCTCTTGCCAGCGCTCTTTGCAATTCTTGGCCTAACCTCCATCGGCTCTTTCTGGCTCCTTTCCCCCGAACACTTTATGCGTTTCGGAGGATCGGTCTTGTCCTCTCTATTTTCTGTTTCAAACATCTATTTTTGGAAGGAGTCGGGTTACTTCGATACCGAATCCGTATTTAAACCTTTGTTACACACTTGGTCCCTGAGTGTTGAGGAACAATTCTACTTTGTATGGCCGCTGAGTCTCGTTCTTTTATATCGACTCCGACACCGACATGTTCCCCTGGGAATTTTTATTCTAGGCACTGCAAGTCTCGGTCTGAATTATTTTTATCTGAACAGTCCCGACACTATTTTTTTTCTGATGCCATTTCGGGTCTTTGAATTCGCCATTGGCGCTGGGCTGGTATGGGCCATTGCATTTCGTCCACCTCAAAAGTTCTGGATGGAAGCCTTTACTCTGCTCGGTTTGGGTTTCATTCTTTTTTCAGTCTTTTCTTATACAAGAAAGATTGCTTTTCCGTCATCCGCAGCCCTCATGCCCTGTGTTGGCACCGCACTGATCATCTATAGCGCCCAAGCTTCTAAACTAGGTCTCTTTTTTCGAAACCAATTTATGACCGGCCTTGGAAAAATCAGCTACTCTCTGTACCTGGTCCACTGGCCGCTCATTGTTTTGTACAAGTATTGGAAATTCGATGACCTTACCAATTCAGAAAAAATTGGATTGGCGATAGCATCGATCCTGATTGCCGGTGCAATGTATTTTCTGGTTGAGCAACCCTTTCGCGCTAAAACAGACCACTATCTCATCTCTCGACGACGATTTGCGTTTCTAATTTCATTCGCATTCCTGAGTCTCTCATATTTCGGTGCCCGCTCCTGGAGAAATGAGTACAGAGATCAGCGTAAGGACATGAATAAACCCTCTGAGGCTTTTCATCGATCAATGAATCTTCCAACCTGCCTTGATAATTTTGGGCTCTGTCCTCAGTCCAGACGCGCCCCAGACATTGCCCTGATTGGAGACAGTCATTCAAACGCCACTTATCTTTATGCAACAATCGCCGCCCGTACTCATAAAACAATTCGTGCTTATTCGGGAATGCCGGCCTGTTTTGCTCTTTATAACAATACGCTAGAATGCCAAGCCGAAATGAATAGAAGAATACAAGAGGTGATCAATGATCATATTGACACGGTCTTTTTGATTTCAAACTGGAATCCATTCACACATCAGTACGAACCAAGATGGATATTTGAAAAGCTCGCCGAAACAATCCAATTACTTCAGAAAAACCACGTCCAAGTTTATGTCTGGGGAAGCATGCCCTTTATGAAACGAGACCCGGCCACCTGTTACAATCGGCCCTTCGTCAAACACTGCCCCGATATTCTGCTCCCAGATCAGTATGAGGTTCAAAAAAAGTTCAATCTGGATCTAAAAACAGTGGTTCACAACAACAACGCCAGATACTTTGATCTCTTCCAAGAAATATGCCCTAACGATATTTGTTCAGCAGCCACGGAAAATATCAGTCTGTATCGCGATCGTTATCACTTGGATGAGCGGTCATTTGGAGCCTTAATTTACCAAACACATCAGATTGAAAATCAACCGATGACTTTTAATCAGATCTATCGATAGCCAGTTGTGGATCTAAATGAGGGAACTCATTACCGCAAAAAGAATAGCCATAAAAAATAGGACCGATGTATGGATCCACCGAACGCGACCTTGAATTTTTCGTTCATACCCACGGTCTCGACTGAAAACATTCACATCCGCCTGCATTCTTGCCCGAGTTTGCATCAAACAGATCAGATCAAAAATTCCAAAAAGTGTGAATCCCAGGAAAAAGTTATATACAAAAATGCAGTTGATCCAGGTCAATTGAGACAAGAGTGGCGCCGTTGCCACCCAGGCAGGATGCATTAACATCTTGATCAGAACAAACAAAACACTGGCAGCCAATGGCATCAGCAGGTAGTACTTCACCAAGTACTTCTTCTCGATATAGTCTTCATGAAATCTAGAAACCGTCTGATCAATGCCCACGGAGCTCTGTCGATATCTCATAAAGTCCTCTTCATCCACCAACTTTGGGTTGAACTGAAGAATATTATAGAGAATATGATCGCTCCGAGCCAAGGTCGAGAAAGCAAAGACCTCTCCAGATTTAAGTTTCACTTTTAAATGGCGAAACAGATAGGGCAAATTCGTAATCCGAACAGATTCAATTTCATTGAAGCGAACCATTCTCTTTTGCTTTTTATCTTCAATAACCATGTGATCTTTTTCCAAGTGCACACGATCAAAGGTGCGTGGCAGACGCAAAAAAATCACTGCGGCCACCACGAAAATTTCGATCACAACCATGTACTGAACCGAAAAAGAGACAAACAGCAGCGGCAGAAACGGAATCGCTGCAATAAAGATTCCCATAAAGTATAGATATTCAAGCCCAGGTTGGTAATACAAAGTTCGCTGGAAAAAATGGCGATCTTCTTTTGGGGGCTTCAGATCTTTAAAACTCAAGGTTCAACCTCTTCTGTTTTGACTTGGCCACTCTCTAAATTGTCTCTGAAAATCTCTGCCAACGCAACTGCGGATCCGTCTTCACTCGCATTTCCTCGAGCAACAAGTGCAAACTCAAGATCGTGAGGAACAGGACTCCGGACGGGATCAGCAAGAGATGAGGATAGACGCCCAAAGATTTCCAGCCTTCGTTCATCAGAGCCCCCCAACTGACCTGTGGGGGCCGCAGCCCCAGTCCCAAGAAACTCAAGAGACTCTCCGCTAAAATCAAATGAGGAATTTGCAAAGTTAAAAAAACCAACAGATCTGTCATCACGTTTGGCAAAAGATGCCTCAGAATGAGACGAAAAGGAGATGCACCGGTTGCGACGGCAGCGTCAACATAGAGCTGAGATTTTTCACGCAGGAAAAGATTTCTTGTATACCTGGCAAAACTCATCCAAGAACCAAAAATCAGAGTTAAGCTGATGGACAATATTCCGGGCTCCAAAAAGAAGCTCTGAAAGAAGAGCCCCAGAACACCAAGAAGTAAAATATGAGGCAGGGCGCTGATCACCTCAGTTATCCTCATTAAACCTCGGTCAACACTGGAGGGCATGAGTGCAGAAATCGCCCCAACAAAGGCCCCCAAACCAAATGCCCCAAAGGCCGCAAGGAGACCCACACCTAAAGACACACGAGCTCCGGCGATGCTGCGATAGAAAAGCCCTCGCCCCAGAGAATCTGTACCGAACCAAAAGTTCCACGATGGCGCCTGCAATACAGTTTGCAGATTCACCTCGCCACTTTGACGGCCGAATCCAACACTGATCAAAAGTATCGCGATACCAAGTGCTCCGAAATAAAGGACCGCAAACTTTCGCATTACCATCTCTCCCGTCGTGGATCCATCAACAGCAGAACGATGTTTGCCAACATCTGCAAGAAAATCACAAACATTCCAAAGAGCAGGGTCATCGCCAAAACCATGGCGCTGTCTCGAGCCAACAAGCTATCTACAAAAAGAGAACCGAGACCCTGGATAGCAAAAATCGTCTCGACAAAAAAGCTCCCAGAAATGAGAGTCGCGGCAATCAACGCCACCTGCTGCAAATATCCCAACATTGAATTCTTGAGCGCCCACTTGGTTAAAATCTGCAGTTCCGAGAACCCCATGGCTCTGGCTGTCTGAATATAGGGTGTGCGCAAACTTTGATCCATCGACGCGTTGAGGGTTCTTACCAAAACCAAAGTTGGCTTAAAACTCAACAAGAACAGGGGCAAAAGATAACTGGCCGGAGTTTCTAAAAGAGCGACGGGCAACCAGTTCAGATAAAAGGCAAACAACCAGATCAGCAAGGGACCCAAAGCAAAACTAGGGACCGCAAGACCCATAAAAAACGCTGAGTCAAACCACCTCTTCCCCGCCCCTGAGAGGATCCTTGCTAGGCTCATCAGAAAGGAAGAAACCACCGAAAGTGCCAAGGCAACAGTGCCTAGAAAAAAAGTTGTTGGAGCGCGGTCCATAATTAACTGCTGAACAGATGAGCCAGGACTCTGCAGAGAGACGCCAAAGTCACCCCTGAAAAGATGACTGATATAAATTTTAAGTTGCACCCACAATCCCTGATCCAAATGATAGAACTCACGTAACTGAGCTACCACGAGAGGGTCAGTTCGATGATCCTCGACCAAGGCGCTCCCCGGCATTAAATGCATTAGAAAAAAAGTCAGAAAAATCAGAAGGCTAAAACTCAAAAAAAATTGAAAAAAAATAAAGGCGACATTTTTTAATGACCTTGAAAGAAATGCCAATTTTTCAGAATCAAAAAAATCTAGATGTCTTCCCATGTCTCTTTGGTCACCACGGAGACTGGAATTCGCACATTCAAGGCATCCGCCAAATAAGTAAGACCGTTCTTACCTTTAGAATAGAGCAAAGTGTACACCTGATAATTA
>PEZR01000089.1 GCA_002773975.1 Bdellovibrio sp. CG10_big_fil_rev_8_21_14_0_10_47_8 | reverse complement strand
AGAAATCTCTACTTTTTGCGCAAATTTAACCTGCATCTCCGTTCCACCGGCAAAATCAATTCCATAGTGCATGCCGTGAATGGCCAAATAGATCAAAGAGGCGACGACAAACACGACAGAAATTCCGCCAAAAACCCCAATTTTTCCGACAAAATCAAATTTTCCATAATCATGCGTTGATGTTTTCATCTCTGCTCTCCTACACCGAAAGTTTCTTTACACCAAAGCGGTGGATGGTCAGATCCACAATCAACTTTGATACAAAAACGTTGGCAAACAAGGTCGTTGCAATCCCGATCAACAAAGTCACTGCGAATCCCTTCACAGGTCCGGTGCCGAAATACAAAAGCACCACAGCTGTCGCTGCGGTTGTGATATTGGCATCTAAGATCGCCGACATCGCACGGGCGTAGCCCTCTTTCACCGCCAAGGCGAAGCTGGAGCCCTTGTGGAGCTCCTCTCGCATCCGTTCATTGATGAGAACGTTCGCATCCACCGCGAAACCCACCGTCAGGGCAATCCCGGCAATACCCGGCAAGGTCAAAGTCGCTCCGAATGAAGTTAACAGAGCTACTACTGACAAGATATTGATGCCCAGACTGATATCAGAAATCACACCCATGGCTCGGTATCTAGCCACCATAAAGACCAAGATCAAAAGCGCACCAATCCAGCTGGCCATTTGGGCCTTGTGAATTGAGTCCGCCCCCAGAGTGGGTCCAACCCGTCGTTCTTCCAGTTGCTCAAGTGTTGCCGGCAATGCCCCCGCCCGCAAAGAGGTGGAGATCATCTTGGCTTCTTCCATGGATTTGTCTCGGTCCCGAGAGCTCCCCAATGTGATCACCGCATGGCCATCGCTGATTTGAGTCTGAAGCACAGGTGCAGTTTTCACAACCTTGTCCAGAACAACGGCCATTCTTTTGCCGATGTTGCTGCCAGTAATATTTTTGAACTTATTCGCCCCCAACGAGTTAAAACGCAGGGCAACCTCTGGAGCTCCGTACTGATTGAAACTCACGAAGGCATCATCCAAAGCATCCCCGCCCAAATCGGTGTCTGTTCGAAGCAAGAATGGAACTCGGCCCACTTCCATGGTTTGAGCATTTTCGCTTTTTTCAAAAAGAACCATGGTTTTTTCAGGCAATTTTCCTTTGAGATCTTGATTCAATCGAGTCACATATTCTGTGTACTTCAAAGGTCCCAAACTGTAGTTCCCAGCCTTTTCAGCTTCAGCAATGAGCTGAGGCAAATCCGCCGGTGTTTTTTCGTCTTCGACCATCATGAAATCAAGCTTCGCAGCGGTTTTGATCAGAGCCTTTGCTCGCTCAGCATCAGCCATCCCTGGAAGCTGCACCAAAATACGCCCCTCGCCCTGTTGAGAAATGCTGGGCTCTGCCACACCAAATTCGTCGATGCGGTTTCGAATGGTCTCAATCGCTTGGTGGATAATTTTTGATTTGTAGTCAGTGAGGTAAGCATCGAAATAGCGCACAGAAACCGCAGAGTCTGTTGAGTTCAGAACCTGCAACATGGTTGCATAACGATCATCAATGTATTTAACCACTTTGTCTTTGAGCTCGGGGGATGGAAATGAAATTTCCAACTCACCAACTTCAGAATTAATGACCTTCACCACGGTGATGCTGATGCCTTCTTTTTCCAATTCAGCTTTGAGTACTCCGGACAAACGGGTTGCAGTATCGTTGACCACTCCCGCCACATCCACACCCATCACCAGATGGAGCCCGCCTTGAATATCCAGGCCATAATTCAAGCGTTTGCTTGATGGCCACCACTTGTCCTGCAAGTTAATGACATTCGGCATGACCCAAATCAGAGCCAGCAGCAATCCCAAACACGCCAAAATTGTTCGTGAACGAAGATTATTCATGTTGTATCCCCTCTTACTTTTTATTTTTTGGTTCGGAAAGTGCCTGCACGGCAGAAGCGGCGATTTGTTTTCGCAGCATTTTGACTTTGACTCCGTCAGCGATTTCAACGGTGACAAAGTTCTCGGCCAGGGAATCAATCGTCCCAAGAATTCCCGAGCTGGTGACGACTTGATCACCGCGCTTCAAGCTTTGCAAAAAACCCTCGTGCAATTTCAATTTTTTACTTTGCGGACGAATGATCAGAAAGTAAAAAATCACGAAGATAAAGATAAACGGCAGAAACATTTCAATCGCGGACGGTTGAGCTGCTGGCATCAAGGGCTCCTTTGCTGTTGTCAGACAAGGGGCAAATGGCAACATTTTTACCAAAAAGAATCAATACTTAAGTCGTTTGCGACGCAGGGACGAAGCGGCCAAAGCAGAAATCCCGAAAAGCTTTCCATCGTTTTTGTTCGATGGCTTCGCGAGCTTTCGACATTAACGCCATATAAAAGTGCAGATTGTGAATGGTGTTCAGGCGACTGCCCAAAATCTCACCACTTAAGAACAGATGGCGCAGGTAAGCCTTGCTGTAGTTCTGGCAGGTATAGCAGTCGCACTCGGGATCCAATGGAGAGTTATCTTCCCGATATTCAACGCGCTTGATGCTGACTTTGCCTTGCCAGGTATAAAGAGTTCCATTTCTTGCCACTCTTGTAGGCATGACGCAATCAAACATGTCGACACCACCGTCGATCGCGATCAAAAGATCGAGCGGAGTTCCCACTCCCATTAAATAACGCGGCTTATTTTTGGGCATGAGTGGCGCCACCTGCGGCACCAGCTCGTGCATCAAATGCATGGGCTCACCCACGCTAAATCCACCCAGAGCATAACCCGGCAGATCCACACTGGTGACTTGCTCCAAAGAATACTTGCGGTGCTGCAGGGACAGGCCGCCTTGAATGATGCCAAAAAGCAGACTCTGTTCGCGGGTCATCGCCGCTTTAGACCTGAGCAACCATCGATAGGTCAGATCCATGCTTTTTTTCACTTCTTCATCGGTGGCTGGATATTTCAAACATTCATCAAAGGCCATGATGATATCCGCGCCCAGATCCATTTGGATCTCCATGCTTTTTTCTGGCGAGATAAAATATTTGCCGCCATCCAAATGAGAGCGAAATTCAACACCCTCTTCACTCATGGTTCTCAGCTGCGACAAAGAAAAAACCTGAAAGCCACCGCTATCAGTCAGAATGGGGCCGGACCAATTCATGAATTTATGAAGCCCACCCATTTTTTGAATCAGCTTTTCGCCGGGCCTTAAATGCAAATGATAAGTGTTGCCCAGCACCACCTGAGTTCCGCAGTCCTTGAGCTCTTCGGGCGTCATGGCCTTGACCGTCGCTTTGGTGCCGACCGCCATAAAAACAGGAGTTTCAACCACGCCATGATTGGTGGTCAGAGAACCTCGGCGAGCTTCGCCATCTTGGGCCTTTAATTCAAATTTTCCTAGGGTCGAATCCATACGCTCATCCCGCTTTCAGGTCATTCAGCAACTGATACTCTCGAAAAACGCGATGAGCAGGTTCATAGCTGCATCCTACAATTTTTGCGATAGCATAGGGTGTTTTAATTCCTGCCTCGATGGCAGTCATGATATCGGCACGGATCGCCGCCCCGAACATGACCCTATTACGATACTGCTTGTTGATGCCAATAAGCTCTCTTTCTGTCAACACATCCCGCTCTCTGGCTCGAATCGCCCCCCGAGGAACCATCAAGTTGTACTTGCCCATACCAGGCTCAATACCCTTTAGCTCAATGGCACTAAGAGCTAATGACTCATCAATAAGATATACTCTATTCTTTTGTCTCTTGATCAGTCGTTTCCATTTATGAAAGCCCTGTTCAAAACCGAAGACTGCAATTGCAACCAACCAAACAGAAGGTTTTTCTCTTTGCAAACGCATCAGTTTTTCAATGATGACCCGATCTCCATGCACACTCACCCAACTGCACAACAATGAAAGAAGACGCGAGTCCTCTGCAACCGCCAAAGAGGCCTCGTAAAGAGTCCTCTCGATGTCCACCCATTCACTGTTCTTTTTAATTGCAGAGCCGCCAGACAAACGGAATCCAATGCATTTTAATTTGTCATTTAAACTGAGATTATTCATATTTTAAAGCCCTTCTCAAAACAGCAAATGCCCTGTCGACATGCTTGGGCCACAGTGGATTGGAATCTCGAAGCTTTACCCAATCAATGGATCCACTCAACTCCTCTCGAGTTGGTTTCATTTTCAGTAAATCATCAAAATCTGGACTGGTACGGTCACAATAGGCAAAAAGCTTGGACTTGATAAGATCATCCCGTCCCAAACAAGTTAGATTCATAGCTCGTCCTTGAAAAAGGTTTTGCAGTCTTAAATGCCAATTTGGTGGTAAATCTCGTTTTAAGGTTTCCGGACCATTATTGAGCCAATTGATATCGAGAAAAAATTCGGGATGTTCTTTGGCAAAATCTTGGGATGCATTTTTGATTTCTGGTGGAATATCAGGATCCAAACAATCAATGTCTTTGGTTTTTCGATCGATGATATCCATGACAATCAGCGCACCTCCACCAATCACCACCGCATGAAATTGGAGAGACTTTTTAGCAAGATAGGCATCGAAAGCAGAAATGACTTCTTTCATAGGAGTATTGTACCACACAATACTCCTTAAGAAAGAGCTTTTTGGCGCTCTAAATCTAACAGGATCGAACTAGGGTCGAATCCATACGCTGAGATCTCCATAACTAAAGAGGCGAAAACCTTTTTCTATAGCATGGCTATAGGCCGACTTCACAGTGTTCAAATCAGAAAATCCTGCCACCAGCGCCAGCAGAGTGCTTTCAGGTTGGTGAAAATTGGTCAAGAGCCTGTCCACCATCTGCCACGGATAGCCCGGTTGAATCAAAAGATCGGTGAAGCCCTGCCATTGGCCTTGATCCCCAGGTTTTAATATTCCCTGCGCCGCACTCTCGAGACTTCGGGTCGCGGTGGTCCCAAGCGCCCAGACGGAAGCGCCCCGGCTTTTAGCCTCACGAAGAGCGGCCCAGGTCTCGGCAGGAATTTCCACCCACTCTTCATGCATGGGATGATCGTTCAGATCTTCGCTGGTGACGGGCAGAAAAGTTCCCAATCCCACATGCAGGGTCAGGGTTAAAACCTGAACTCCCCGCTCTTTTAAGCTCTGCAAATCTTTGTTTGAAAAATGCAAACTGGCGGTGGGAGCAGCGAAACTTCCCGGCTTTTCCGCCCAGGCGGTTTGATACCAGGTCTGATCTTGATCCTGAGTATGCCGATATCCCCGAGCTTTCTGAATATAAGGAGGCAACGGGAGCTCAGCCACTTGCTCAAAGTACTTTTCCGCCAGGGGCTCACTGAGCTCGACGGTTTGGGGTCGGCCCTTTTCCACCAGTTTCATGCGAACACCCAGGGGCAAAGAAATCTCGGCGCCGATTTTAAGATGGCGAGAGGGGAAAAGAACCTGCCATTTTTCCGAGTTCGATTCGCTGCTAGGTACACGTCCCAAAAAAAGGACCTCGAGATCATCTTGGGCAAAAACTCGGCGCTTGAGAACCTTTGAGTCATTGATGACCAACACGTCACCGGCTGGGATTTTTTGAATCAACTCAGCAATGGTCAGCTCTGAGAACTGCTGGCCTTCGACCCACAGCACACGCGAGGGCCGGACCGGTTCGGTGGCCACCAGATGTTCGGGATAGCTGTATTGCAATTCTTTGA
This sequence comes from Bdellovibrio sp. CG10_big_fil_rev_8_21_14_0_10_47_8, assembly GCA_002773975.1. Classification (GTDB taxonomy): domain Bacteria; phylum Bdellovibrionota; class Bdellovibrionia; order Bdellovibrionales; family Bdellovibrionaceae; genus 21-14-0-10-47-8. The sequence goes on along the minus strand of PEZR01000089.1, from coordinate 8,434 downwards.
TTTTCATCAGCTCGCTCTCTGCGTCAAGGAGCGGCCAGGGTTACCAGAAAGAAGCACCAAGGACAAAAAAAAAGCGGAGCTCATCGCTCCGCGAAGACCAACATGGGGAACCACCAAACCCACACCAGTCTTAGAACCAAACCAGAAACACTTAGGAGGAAATCACTGGAGCCTTTCGAGGGCGGTAAATCATCGCCGTCCATAAGGACGTCAAAACCACCACCGAATAAGCTCCGACAAACCATAAAACCAAACTTGCGTCAGACATCTCGAACTCCTTTCGAGCTATTGGAACCCTGACTACCTGGGGAGACTGTCCATCCTAGACATCCTCTTTTTCCCCTCAAGAGAGCTTCCTGCTCCTGCTATGAAGACATCCCTGGACCCTTGGGGGGTTAAAGTCCGAGCTTATTTTTTCATTTTTTATCGAATTTTGGGGCCTGGCCGCAATTGCCTATCCTTTAGGCTGTGGTTCGCCAAGATTTGACAAGACCGGCGGCAAATGGGATTTGTAGTTGAGATGTGCCCGGGTGGCGAAATTGGTAGACGCACTAGCTTGAGGGATATGTGTAAAGCGGAAGCCAACAACTGCACTAGCGTAACTTGTGGATTGAATTTGAGGGTTTAGGAGATTAGAAATTTAGGGTTGGTAGACGAATCGAGAGACCTCTGGTAGATGCATCGACCGACCCAGATAGAATATAGTGGTTTTTAAAATGTGTGCCCGGGTGGCGAAATTGGTAGACGCACTAGCTTGAGGTGCTAGCGCTCGAAAGGGCGTGCTGGTTCAAGTCCAGTCCCGGGCACCAACTTTTTAAAGAATCAAAAAAGTTGGATGTAAATGAAAATTGTCGAAACGAAAACCTCAACTAGAAAATCAAAACCGAAAAAGACTTCGGTAAATTACTCCAACTGGGATCCCTTGACCCAGGCCAAATATCTTTACGATCTTCATCAACAACTTGGCTCTAAGATTAACAGAGCCGAGGCCTATGAGTTGGCATTAAAGGCCGTGGGTGCAGATTAAATCGCACCTCACAATCACTTAAAAAGAGTGGCTCCTCCGTGAGCTCAATTCGACAAATCTCGGATTTTTAGTTTGATCGAATCATAGAAGTCATACGCTCCTCCATCATCTAGGCCATCAGTATGAGGAATCTTTTCTACCTCTTTGAGCTCCTGAACGCCCTGTTCATCCCATACCTCTCGTACCGCCGTAAGATTCTTGGTCCTTCGCACATCAAAGAGGGCTTTAAGCGTGAATCCGACATCGCGAACATATTGCAACTCAAACTCCATCAAGGCAGGATCGCGAAGGAGTTCTTCAGCGCGGTCATGACAACGCTTCATTTGAGCTACGATTGCCATGTTAACTGAGTTCTTCGACTTGGCAGAACTTTTGGTCTCTGCCTTAACCACTTTCTTATTCTTGGCCATACGGCCTCCTATTTTATGGTCGTATGTTTGTTGGCCCAAATGGAGCACGACCGAAACTCCATCTGCGCGTCTAGAATGTTGTACGGAGGGAAATGAAATCCGAAGGAAATCGAAGGTAGCGCCTATTTTAGACTCAAAGTGATACACAGCTCGCCCTAAGGACCACTCAATTAAACCTGAAAAATACCGATAAAAGCCTAGTGAAAAGCCGCGCACTTGATTGGAGATTGAAATGGGCAAAAAACCAAACGATGACAATACTGAGAGTGAAATCAATGAGCAGTTTAGTCGGCTGACCCAGCCCGACGAATATTTTGCGCTATTCGATCTACTTCAAAAATATAAATGGTCGAAATCCATTGAAAACAAAATTGAAGCAATGATTACAGAAGGATTTTTCAAAGGCGATCAGATCAAGATCTTCTCCCGTGAAGTTTTCGAGATGGATCAGCTATTTGGGTCTTTACTCTCTGCAAAAAGTTGGCAACGGCAATATCAAGCATTGCGAGATGTTCATGGCGGATCAAAGACTGGCCTTTCTAGAAACGCATATTCCTTAATTCTTAATATTCGCCGATCTCTGAAATCGGAGAAACGATTCGTAACCGAAGTTGAATTGAATAAGCTTCGCAAGGTTCAAGAACAACTAACCAAAAATGCAAAGCCGAAAACTGAGTTGGAATGGATTCTCCAGAGTCTAACTAAAATCACTCGAAAATTTCTCGAGGAACGAGCTTATTCAAATCTTGGATCTTCTCCTCTTTTTTCTAAGGCCGATCAAGAAGACCTCAGTCATGAAGTATTGATTCGCTTGTTACGTCGCGGTGATTACGACCACACGGCCCCCAGAGGTGTAAGGTTCGAATATCTGACAACTATTTTAGACTCAATCGTCAAGAATGGCCGCCGCGCAAAGCTGCCCGGCGGAGTTGAGATTACCAATGAAAACTCTAGGAATATTTTCTCTGGTCAAGGCGAGATAGACCAAAGCGACTACAACACCATGCGAAACTTAAAGAAAAAATCTGCTTAATGGCCATTCGATCTATTTTCTTCCGACGATGGCATGGATTGCCTCGATTGAGTCATTGGTGAGCTCGAAACCAACATAGTATTGCTGACAAACCGACAGCGTATTTCCTAGTGACTGGGCCACCAGACTCATAGAAATCCCCTTATTAAGGAGATTGATCGCATAGCAGTGCCTCAGCGCGTGAAATGTCAGATATTTTGTAGAGTCTTTTGGGAAAGCAATTTTGCAATATTTTTTCATCAGCTCTCGTGACGATTCGTCCCTATCAATGGTGGACCTTTCCTTTGAGCTTGCCTGAGTCCAATATTTGAAGGCCTCAACTCCTTCTGGAAAAATATAAGCCAGTCGAGGCTTCTTTGTTTTCGTTTGTCTTCGCACGCCCTTTCTATCAACCTGACCTGTCACTCGAATGGTGCCATTCGGAAGGAGATGGTGAGGCTCCAGTGCATAAGCTTCGCCTATTCGAAGGCCTGAATAATAGCAAAGTCTTAAAAGAGATTGTTCGATCTGTGAGGGCACATTCGCCAAAACTTTTTTGAATTCTCCCTCGTTGAGATAGGAAACTTTGGTTATATCTTTCGGCTGCTTTCGTAGTTTTACGTTGTCACGACCACAGAACTTTAAAAGCTGAGTCAATCTGGCGGTCATGCGTCTTTGCGAATTGCCCTTATATTTTTTATCGAGACAACTTTGAATCTCTTCACGACTTGCAGAATAAATTGAAAGCTGGCCGATGGTTTCAATGGCCTTCTTAAGTTCATTTTTTGCACAATACTCATTCACCAGGTAGCGAAACGAATAAACTTGCTCCCAGTAGTCTTCAAATACTTTCCAATTTTCTTCGTTATGGATATTTATGCGTTTTCGACATCGCGGATCCTTTTTATAAAGGTCTTTGATGATTTCTTTTACTTGCACGACACATTGCTCATGAGTCTGCGCTGCGATCTGAAAAGACTTATTAATTGCAATGAGTCGCTCGTCTTCAATTTTTTTACAACTCCGCTTGCCGCCTCGAACTTTGACATCCAGATAGATTGTAAATGATTTGCGACCGTAACCGGGGCCCTTATATGAATAGCGGATTAGCTCTTTGTCTTTGATTTCCATAACTCTATATCTCCTTCGAAGGGTTTTGAAGGTTGTACGGAGCTGGGTGAAGATCGAAGGAAAACGAAGGTTAGTGCTTGTATCGTTTCGGCACAAAAAAGCCTGAGTGGAATTTCCCACCCAGGCCGCCATAACTATTTAATTGGAATCGCGACGGGGGCGCTCAATCCAAGTTCGCTCTCAATTTCGTCAATTTCCTTTATCATCGAATTGAAGTCAGAAGTTTCTCCACGATCAATCCATCGCTTAAATTTTGCAACTTGGTATCCACGAGTTCTATTGGTCCTTGTGGACTTAATTCCAAGCGACGACATTCGTTTACCAAAATAGTTTTTGTCGAACGGTTTAAATCCATTGTCTGTGCACCAGCGATTGTAATCATTGTAGATTTCCCTCGCAGTTGTATTCACAACCAAGGGGCCAGCGACAACACCAAGCTCTTCAATGTAGGTTTCAACGGCATCTTTGAAACGATACTTTTCTTGGCGTTCACGAACCTCATCCTTCACGTTGTGAAGGTATCCATTCGGAACTGTTTCGTCGATGGATTGCCATAGCTCTGTGTAGTTGACCTGATTGATTGCCCACCAATCCATGTTTTCACGACAGTTTATTTCAAAAAATCGACGCATTCCGGTTTCGTCACGCACCAGAAGATCAATCGATTTATTCGAGGTCCCAATGAGGGAAACATTTTGAGGAAACGTTTCTCTCATTTGTGTATAGAGCTTTCGCGAACTGAGTTTTGTCGCTGTAACAATTTGTTTTAGGTGTTCGATATCTGTTTTTTGGCAGCCCTGCATTTCATCACTTAAGATGACAAAGTTTTCTGATAGCGCGACATAGTTTCGTTCGTCAGCAAGAGCAGAAATTGGCATATCACACCGATATTCACTGATCGATTCAAGAAGCTTGTTGAGTGCAGATGATTTTCCGCATCCTTGACGACCAGTAAAAACGAGCATCAAATGATCCTCCACTGGCAATCCCAACATTTTGCGCTTCACCTGCCAAAGCCAGTGTGCAAGAGCATATTCTTCAACAAGGCCAGGAGTTTCAACACAAGCTTCAATAAATGATTTTAGCTGAGTCCTTCCAATGGATGGAGAATGTTTCAAAAAGTGATTTTTACTTTCGAGGTATTGGCTCCAGGAAGTTCTGAGTCGTTTTTCTACGGCAGAACCTAAGACTTCATTCCTAATTGTTGAAATCTTGTCTTTACCTGGCAGCCCTCGATTGTATTTTTTGATCTCCTTATCATGAATGACCATGAGTTCGCCCAGCAGAGCTGAAACGGGCTGCTCTCGGCCATCTAGGATGATCTTTTTGGACGCTGAAATTTTAGCACCGACTTGAGACATCAAGGTGCCCACGAAGGCATCGGCATCCTCAAGGATGTCGATGGTATAAGGACTTTGCGAGACTGACATAAATACTCCTCTGGAGGCCGTCCGTAGCGCGGAATTGCGCATAGGTTGGCCTCCAGTGAGTTGTACGGAAAGGATATGGATCCGAAGGAAATCGAAGGATTACTCTATTAGTCTTAAGAATTCTTCCATCTTTTCATTGTCACTCTTGTCACTGCCGTCAGTGAACCAATTATAGACGTCCCCAGCGTAGGGCAGATCTGGCAATTGAACCAAGCGAATGTCTTTTACGACAGGTTTCAGCGACTTAAGAATCTGATCTCCAAACACTGAACCGGCCTTATCGTTATCTGGTAAAATCCGGACGATTTTTCCGTCAAAATAAGACACAAAACTATCTTTCCAGGCATTCGCTCCCCCGGGGATTGTCGTAGCTTGAAATCGCAGCCTAGAAAGCATATCTGCGCATTTTTCCCCCTCTACAAAAAGAATGCAATCCTCTGAGTGTTTCCACGACTCATATTGATAAGGGGCAAGAACCTCAGTCGTCTTTTTAGGGATCCAGAATCCATCCGCGGTTATCGACTCTTGGGTAAAACTCTTCGCGCCAGTTGGATCTTCATATCGCTTCACCCGTAAGCAGGTTTGCCCCTCAGCATTTTGATACAAGTACTCTGCAACAAGTTTAAATTGAAGTGACCTCTGTATACGTGGATAAGGTTTGACGTTTATGATGTGCCTACTGAAATTCAACCCAGACTTAAACATTTGAAGAAACATTTCATAGCTTCCAGCCCCGCAACCGGCATGACATTTCCAGAGGCCAGTTTCACTGTTAAAACTAAAACTCGGACTGCGATCATTATGAAATGGACAGTAGCTACTGAATTGGGGCTCAGTACCACGAACAACTCGCACAAAACTTTTAAAATCATAATTCATATTATTTCCTTTGTTAAAAATTAAAAAAAGGCCCTGCATTTTACAGGGCCTAGAGGAGGCAGAATCTGATTACTTTACATAGTGCTTTCTAAGGTGAACTCGCTTGTCCCCGTCAAACCAAGTGGGAATCTCCATTGAGAATGTGATCTCACCCGAGGACATGAGCGCTTTATAGATAAATGCGAAGTCCTCAGGGCCAATGCCAATCCTTTCAGCACCCTTTTTGGTACCGAGGAAAGGGCTGTTGCGAAAAACTGATTTTACCTGTTCTCGTAAGTAAAAATGTTTTAGTCGCAGCAACTCGGCCGTCGAGTTTTCAGAAATTGAAGTCATGTCGCCCAGCCAGTCCTGAACTGTCCCAGGCTGTGCAGCGACTCGGTCCTCAATCTCGGTGGCTGTAAAGCCACTTTGTAACAATGATCCCGTCATATCTGACGGCGTAAATCGATGGCTCTCAACTTCTGAGGCCGTATCGTTATCGAACTGGTCTTCCATACATTTGCTCCTTGTTGGCAGCCGCATAATTGCGGGTCTGCTTTCATAGGGGTTGTACGGAGCTGTGGGAACTACGAAGGAAAACGAAGGTAGGCGTCTCAATTTGATACTTTGAACTCAAGAATTCATTGTCGCGGCAGTCACTGCTGTCACCGAGACAGGAGTGACTGTAGTGACAGGTGTTTTTAAACTTCAAAATAAGTCAAAGATTTAGCTTTAAGCTGGCCATTGCTCCGTGTGGAACGTTTCAAAAAATGCCGTAATATATAGATGAGCAAAGAACTTTCTACAGTCGAACAACTAAGAAGTGAATTAGACCAATGGCTTTTGGACTCTAAAAATCTATGGAGAACATTAGATCCAATTCAGGCTACAAAGCGTGGCAATGTGAAGCCGTATCCTAAAATGTGGGTTAAGTTTCATCATCAACAGAAAGTTTACGGTCTTCGCGATGACACTGTCCTTGAGGCAGTTCACTGCTTTCTTGAACTCTGCGAGATTTACGGGTCTGCCGCTGCTGCATTGAAGGTCGAATCTACAAAAAATGGAACAGAAACCTTACGCTTAAAAACCGACGCTTTTGCTGTTGGCGGTTGGTATTGTTATCAACTTAAATAATCGCCCAATGGTTTACATAATGTCCATTTTGATAGCTATTGCGAACTCATGCATTTCTAGAGCCTGCCAGCTACCTGTCCGCTCTGCTTCACCTACCTTCCGAATATCTTTCTGATCTTCCATGTTAGGTGACTTTTCCTTTCGCATCCACTGGGCTCAGTTCCGCCTTTTGCCCTGATGATCCACCGGATCTTTTGAGATCGTGAATTTTATTTTTATGACCGAATACCCAAACTAAGTCGTCAGCTTCAAGAACCACCGAGCTTTCAGGGTTTAGTATTCTGGCTCCGCCTCTTTCAATTCCTACGATGAGCCCGCCGTATTGATCGCCAAGACCAATTTCACGAATCGATTTTCTAACGTATGGAGAACCATCATCGATAATCAGCGACTCAAGATTATAGAGTTCATCGTGAGGCATGGTAACAAGATTTTCTTTTGGATGAGCAAGCTCTCGAGCTGCTGCAATTTGTTCCTCTGTCCCGATAAGAAACAACTCATCGCCCGGCAGGAGCCGTTCTGATCTACTTGGTGCAAAGATTCGACGGCGCCCACGATCAATCATGCCAATTGTCGCCCCCGTCGTTGTTCTAAATTTGCATTCTTCTAGGGTTTGACCGGCAAGTGAAGAATCAGAAATCAAAATGATTTGAGCTAGAGTTGCGTCCCATGGGGCAAGCTGAGGCAGCTTTGCGAGCGATTCCAATTCGGCAAGTTCTTTCGCATTCAGATTCTTAAGAAATCGACTTTCGACCATGGAGTAAAAGCGACCAATATAATTTCTGAAGAGAAAGATCAGGATTGGCGTCGCAACTAGAACAACGAGGGGCAAAGTACGTGTGGTTGCGAAACGACTGATAATCACCTCGATAAGCACTAAACCAAGCACTACACGAATGATGGTTATACCCAGTTGAAGTCTGCGTAAGCGAAAAATGGTTTCAGCTTCCTCGCTCGGAATTTTCTTCGGAACTTTGAGGACCACAGCCGAAAGAAAGGGCGAGCAAGCTACAAGAGTTAATACACAAGCAATGAATCGAACTATACGTTCATCTCCAAATGACGAAAGTAAATAAGGTAAGCCCCATTCAGACGCCGCAAGCCCGATCCCCAGAACTACGACGGTATTGAGCAAGATCAACAGCCCATAGGTTCTCCATACGAGTCCAAGCGCACTTTCTTTACCGTTCGCTGACATCGCTCGCTCGTATTGGCTTAACCTATCAAGAAACCTCTGAGGTAAACGCCTCTCAATCCAAGAGTACATTGGATCAGAGTAGCGAATCATATAAGGAGTCGTAAAAGTCGTTACTGCTGATACAGCGATGATGATTGGATAAAGAAAATCACTGACGACATTTAAGCTCACTCCGAGCGTTGCAATGATGAACGAGAATTCACCGATCTGAGCCAGGCTCATTCCTGCTTGGGT
>PEZR01000132.1:25407-25774 GCA_002773975.1 Bdellovibrio sp. CG10_big_fil_rev_8_21_14_0_10_47_8 | reverse complement strand
ATCGATTCAATAAGTTATATAGCCCTGAATCTTTAACACAAAATCCTACACCCACGTTACCAGTGCTCGTATCAACATGATATCTTACAACTCAGATTCGCTATATAACTTTTTTCAATAATTAAATACTGGAACATTTCTATTCAACAATTAATATTCCTTTCATTCCAGCTTCAATGTGCCCAGGAACCTGACAGTAGAACTCAAAAGTTCCGGCTTTCTCTGCAACAAATTTAACCACAGCAACGTTTCCCGCAGGGAGTATCTCATGAATCCCAAGCTCGTCTATATCAAATGCATGCACGATATCAATATTACTTATATTTAATAAAATTTCATCACCAACTTTAGCCTTTATTATATTAGG
>PEZR01000132.1:25148-25348 GCA_002773975.1 Bdellovibrio sp. CG10_big_fil_rev_8_21_14_0_10_47_8 | reverse complement strand
CATCAGTACTAGCTGATACTGAGGTCATAGGTCCAGGTATAAGAACAAATAACCATAGCGCGCTAATCATTAGTAACATCAATCCATGTAAAATTAAAGTAATAATTTTACCATTTGCTTTTTCAAACAATATTGTCAGACTCCAGTATAAACCAACAAGTATGGCAATGTACTTTACAACCATAGAATTAACGATTATG
>PEZR01000132.1:18817-25091 GCA_002773975.1 Bdellovibrio sp. CG10_big_fil_rev_8_21_14_0_10_47_8 | reverse complement strand
CCCCAAGACCCTGGCTGTGACCCTGGCCGAAGTCAAAGCTCACAGCTTATCCACAGCTCAGAACTGCGTGATTGGCGGAGACCAATTGGTGTCTCTAGAGGGCGAAATCCTCTGCAAACCAAAAAGTTTTGAAGGGGCCTGCTTGCAATTGGCCAAGATGCAGGGAAAAACCCATCAACTGATCACGGCTCTTTGTGTGATTCACGGAGGCCAGAAAATACCCCTTCTTGATATCACCGAAATTGAAATGCGAGAGCTGAGTCCTCAGCAGATCCGGGCCTATGTGACCATGGATCAGCCCCTGGATTGCGCAGGCTCTTACAAAATTGAAAAGTCGGGCCTGGTTCTGGTGAAAAGCTTAAACACCAAAGATTTTTCAGCAATTCAAGGCTTACCGCTCATTCAGCTAGTGCAAACTCTGACGAGCCTGGGATACCCTATCCCTGGTTCAGGCAACAAGGAGTGATCGATGAAAATAAAAACAAAGGCCCAACAAAAAGATCTCACCCATGAATTGCATATCAAAGCGCGCGAGGCTCGAGAAAACGCCCACGCACCGTACTCTAAAAGACTGGTGGGCGCGGCTATTCGCACCAGCACCGGCGACGTGTTCTCTGGCTGCAATGTGGAAAATGCATCTTATGGTGGCACCGTGTGCGCAGAAAGAGTCGCTATCTGGAAAGCGGTCAGCGAGCTCGGCTCCATTGAAATTTCAGAATTGGTCGTGATCACCGACGCCAAAGAAGCCTGGCCCCCTTGTGGATTCTGCCGCCAAGTCTTGGCTGAGTTCGCGAACGCGAAAACCATCATCCATACCGGTGACCTCAAAAAAATCCAAAAAACCTTCAGCTTTAAAGAGTTACTCCCTGAAAGCTTCAACCCCTCGCATTTGAAATAATCTAACAATCCCAAACCTAGCGACCAGCGCGGAGGACTTCCATATTACGTTCAATGTGGGCGTTCTTTTTACCCTGATCGATCCATGAACCGAAAAGTTCAGAGGCTCTGGATTGCGCCAGCTCCGCAGGAGCCTTGTTGCCAGACGCTGGAGTTGATTCTTTTTTGACGCTCTTGAGTTTGAGTACGTACTTCTCCATTCCGTCCCGAACCACTTTTGGGTACAGAGGTTTGGCTTCACTCAACTCATACACAGCTTCACTGACGGACTGTCCTGGCAATTTCGGAATAGAATCCGTGGTCAGATCAAACGGACCTGTTGTCTCCCAAGATAGACCCATACGACGAACAACGGCGTCCACTTCACCGGCATCACTTTTGGCCAAAGCTTCTTCCAAAGATTTGAGATTTTTTTCGTAAGAATCCATCGCAATCAATTTTTGGGCGATGTCGTCTCGAACTTCTGCCAAGGTTTTTTGTTTGGCTTCTTTTTTCGCCAAAACTTTGATCAAGTGATATCCAAATTGAGTTTTTACCGGCTCGCCAACAACACCCACAGGTTGTGAAAATGCAGCTTGATCAAACTCCGGCACCATTTGGCCTCGGCCAAAAAATCCCAGGTCTCCACCTTTTGTTTTTGAACCTGCATCTTGCGAATACTTGGTCGCCAATTGCGCGAAGTCTTCTTTTTGAGCTCGAACCTTGAGCTCCGCAATCTGTTTTTTGATTGCCGCATCGTCTTGTCCCGGTTCCACTTTCAGAAGTAAATGCTGGGCGTGAACCTGGGGATCCACGGAAAATTCTGCGGTATTGGCTTTGTAATAGTCTTCAACCCGCTTCGCGAAAGCCGAATCAGCTAATTGGTTTTTGACCTCTGCAGGACTGATTTTCATGTTTTTTTCAACTGTGTCTTTGTCAGCCTTTACAAACTGAACATCCCACTTGGTTTCACGCAAAGTGTTTAATTTTTGCATTTCCAGATCCAAGGGTTGAGCGGCGGCTTCGAAAAGCCTTCGCGCTCTCTGGCCCCGACGCTCTTTGCGTAACTTTTCTTCGAATTCGGACGGAGTCAGACGGTTGGCCTCGAGAATTTGGAAATAAAGATCTCGCTGAAAACGTCCGTCCCTTTGGAAGGCTTTAATATCTCGAACAATGACATCTTGAATTTCAACGTCAGTTGCCAAAATGCCCTCTTTTTTAGCAAGCTGGGAGACGAGCTCCTGAGTAATCAGACTTTCCAAGGCCTGTTGGCGCAAAAACTGACGCTGAGCATCCCCACCCATGGAGCCACCAAACAAAGGCGCATACATTTGCTCCATTCGAGTGCTTTCTGAATAGAAGTCGGAAATCGAGATCAAACTGTTGTTCACCCGAGCAGCCGAACCCGCACCGCCAGCCCCCCCAGGACGACTGGGAAGACCGAAAAAGACAAAAACCATGATGATGGCGGCGAAGAGAACCAGAGCAGTGATGCTTTTGGCCGAATACTTCTTGGCTCCAAAGCCCTTACTCACTTGTTTTCTGAACTGATCGAACTTTTCGCTCATAATGTCCTCCGATACAGGCAAAGCGGATTTCAGTATCCGCTGGAAAGGAAAACATTTTCAATCAAATTTTTCTCGCAAAGATCATTGGAATCGCAAATTCTTTTTGCTAGCGTTAAAGAAACAGGAGTCACCCTTGAATTTCCTCAATTTTGACCTCAAAAAACTGCTTTCTATTCTTTTCATCCTTGCGTTGCCTTTTGTTTCTATCAACATGCAGCAAAACCCTTTGTCTCAAGGCTGGTATGACCGCCCTTTTGGATTGATCGCCGCATTTACTCAATCACTCTTTTTCTCATTCAGTGACGGCGTCCGCGGAACGACAACCATGTATCTGAATTTGATCAATATCAAGAAAGACAATTTTGAATTAAAAAATCAAAATCAAAGTCTCCTCACTCGGCTCGAGGCCATGAACGAACTGCAACGGGAAAATGATCGCCTCAATCTGCTGCTGGACTTCAAGGCTCACACAAAAATGGAATTGATCGCCGCCCGAGTGATGAGCAAAGACCTGGTCAGCGACCACAACACACTGCTGCTGAACAAAGGCACCCACCATGGACTCAAAGCGGGGCAAGCCGTGATCACAGTGGGCGGAGTTGTTGGCTATATCTTCAAGCCCGGGACGATGACATCTCAGGTTTTACTGATCACAGATCGGTACTCGGTCGTGGATGGAATGATTGCTCGCAGTCGAGCTCGCGGAATCGTCGAGGGAAAAAATTCTACTTCGTGCTCTCTTCGTTATGTGGAGAAATCAGAGGATGTGGTCCCCGGGGATCTCGTGATCTCCAGTGGTCTGGATAATATTTTCCCAAAAGGCTTTCCTGTGGCCATCGTCGAAAGTGTTGAGAATAAAAGCTACTCTGTTTCTCTCAAAGTGGACTTAAAACCCGTTGTGGATCCTGACAAAGTTGAAGAGGTTTTTATTGTGCTCAACGCTGCCAACGAAGACCTTTCAGACCGCCTTTCAGTGGGGAATTAATTTGTGACTGGCGTACGCTATAATTTTCTCAACTTGGCAATCCTCCTCCTGACAACACTGTTGTTCTCGGGATTTCAAACCACATTTTGGTTTCAAATCTTTGGCAGCCTTCCGTCTCCGCAGCTGTGGCTCAATCTGATTCTTTATCTCATTTTGTTTCGGAGCCGCCTTGAGGGCATCTTTACGATCTATCTCTTAGGACTGACATTGAACCCCTTTACAGCGATGCCCCTGGGAATTCTGTGGCTTAATCTGATGCTGATTTTTGGGTTGATGACTTTTATTAAGAAACGCGTGTTCTGGCCGACCTCTAGATATTTCTTCATGGCCAGCCTCGGTGTGGGTTTTATTTATCACGTCAGCTACTTTTTGATTTCAAGATTGTTCGAATCCAATCCAGCTCCGGTGCTTTTTTTCCATCGGTTTTTTGAAATTCTTTTCACCGCCCTAACAGCTATCCCAATCTATACATTCATGACCTGGGTTGATCGCTTCACTGGCAAAGAAATCTTGCCTGAAAGTGCTGGAGGCGACTCATGAGGCCCGAGTACATCTCAAATCCCGAAGAGGCGAAAGAGTATCTTCCTCGTTACCGCCTTTTTTACGGGATGATCACGTTTACTTTTATCATCTTTTGCATGAGACTTTGGTACCTGCAGGTCATTCAAGGCACTGAGCTCAGAGACTTCTCGGAAAAAAATCGGATCAAGCAGATCAAGATCATGGCCCCTAGGGGCTTGATGTTTGACCGGGACGGCAAAGTGCTTGTCGAAAACCATCCGGGCTTTGAGGCCGTCTTATCACCTCAATACATTGAGAACCTGCAGACTTTGGCAACTGCGGTGGCCCCCATTATTGGAATGGAGTCCGAGAAACTCATCCAAAAGGTGCAAAAGTCCCGCAAACAAAACGGCCCCTTTGCTCAAATTAAGGTCAAAGACAATCTCAGTCGTGACGAAGTCTTTCGACTCAAACGCATTCGATTGGACAATCCGGGACTGGATATTCGCGAATCTGTGGTTCGTCATTACCCGCTCTTGGAAAACGGCGCTCAGCTATTTGGTTATGTGGCAGAGATCTCTAAGAAACAAATCCCTCTATACAACCAAATGTACAGAGGACTGGTGACCTTTGATCAAGGAGACATCATCGGTCAAACTGGGCTGGAAGAAGTTCTCGAGAAAAATATCCGCGGCAGCGATGGGACTCAATTCCTGCAGGTAGATGCCTTTGGAAGAGAAACCACCACCGCGACGCCGAATATTTACGGCGAACAGATCATCGACAAAGATCCCATCCCCGGCAACAACGTCATGCTCACCATTGATCGCGAAGTCCAGCAAGCTGCCTACAAATCATTTATCGACAATGAAAGAATTGGAGCCCTGATCGCAATGAAATCTGACGGGGAAATTTTAGCCTGGGTCAGCACCCCTAGCTATGATCCGAATGAGTTCGCTCGGGGAATTGGCACTCAGCTTTGGTCAAAACTCATCAATGATCAATTCAAGCCTCTTCGCAACAAAGTGATTCAAGATTATTTTTCTCCTGGCTCCACTTTTAAGCCATTCATGGCTCTTGCCGCTCTTCAGGACAAAGTGATCACTCCGACCACAATTATCAATTGTCCGGGATTCATAATGTTCGGGAAACGCCAGTACCATGATCATATTCGCGGCGGCCTCGGAAATGTCTCGGTGTACGAAGCTCTTGAAAGATCCAGCAATGTCTTTTTCTACAAAATGGGAATCGCGCTCGGGATCGACAAAATGTACAACTATATTTCGCCTTTTGGCATTGGCCAAAAAACAGGCGTTGAGCTTCCCCGGGAAACGGCAGGCTTGATGCCTTCGGCAGCTTGGAAAAAATCAACCTACGGTGAAGAATGGCAACCCGGAGAAAACCTGAGCGTTGCCATTGGACAAGGTTTCGTCGAAACCACGCCCATTCAAATGGCCGTGGCCTACAATGCCATTGGACTTGAAGGCAAAGTCTTTAAACCGTTTGTGATCAAAAAACTGCTCGATTCCAAAGGCCAGGTTGTCAAAGAAACCGAACCCCATTTGCTCCGAAACTTACAGGAAATGCAGTCAACTGGAATTTCAATCTCCGAAGAAAACTTCAAAGTTGTCAAAGAAGGCATGCGCCGGGTGGCCAACGGCGATCGTGGGACAGCTCGATTTCTAAAAATTCCGGGTGTGGAGATGGCTGGGAAGACTGGAACCTCTCAAGTCATGGGATTTTCTGCAAATGACATCTATTCTAGATGTGAAAATCGGCCCATCCTTCAGCGACACAATGGCTGGTTTGTGGCCTGGGCCCCAGCTGATAAGCCTGAAATTACGGTGGCCGCGGTGGCGCTTCATGCCTGCCATGGGAATATCGGCGCTGGCCCCTTGGTTCGAGATACTATTCGAGCCTACTTTGACAAATATCATCCAGATATTATTGCCGAAGGCATGAAGAATAAAAAAGGAGCCCATGTCAAAGTGGAAGCTCCCCAAACTCTCGAGGGTGAATAATGGAACTGTCTCTTCAAGTCGAAGAAAGAACAATGTTTCGCCGTATAGACTGGAACTTTGTTCTCGTCATTCTCGCGCTCAACCTGGTGGGCCTCATCAATCTCTACAGTGCGACCCATGGCCCGCACTCTGTTGATGTGGAACCGCTCTTTCTGAATCAAATTGTTTGGCTCATGGCAGGCTGGAGCTGTTTTTTCATTGGGACCTTTCTGGATTACTCTTTCATCAGTCGCGTGGCCTATGCATTTTATTTTCTCAATTTGGGGGCCATCCTCTATGTGACTTTTTATGGAAAAATTGCCCTTGGCGCTCAGCGCTGGATC
>PEZR01000132.1:11610-18800 GCA_002773975.1 Bdellovibrio sp. CG10_big_fil_rev_8_21_14_0_10_47_8 | reverse complement strand
CTATCAGCCGTCGGAAACCATGAAACTGTGCTTAATTATGGTCATGGCAAAAACCTTGGCCCTCAGAAACTCGGATGGCCCGGGGATGGGACTGAAACAGATGCTTTGGCCTCTGTTCATTCTAGGCGTTCCATTTGTTCTCGTGGTTGAACAGCCAGATCTTGGAACTGCGATGATGTTGGCAGCCATTGGTGGCTCGATGATTTTATTTTGCAAAATTCGAAAAGCAATCTTGGCCACTTGTATTCTGGCCGGCCTGATCGCATTGCCGGCCGCTTGGAAATATGCGCTCCGAGATTACCAACGAGCCCGTGTCATCAATTTCCTTTCTCCCACCAATGACCCTCGTGGCACTGGTTACAATAGCATTCAGTCGAAAATTGCCGTGGGCAGCGGTAAAATTCTGGGCAAAGGCTTTCGCAAAGGGACTCAATCTCAGCTCGAATTCCTGCCGGAGCGACACACGGACTTTATCTACTCTGTTCTTAGCGAAGAACATGGTTTCATTGGCAGCGTGACAACTCTGGCGCTCTTCTGTGTTCTTTTTGTGATTGGAATCCGCATTGCTTCGACTTCACGAGACAAGTTTGGGGCCCTTCTCACCGTGGGAGTCCTTTGTTATGTCTTTTGGCATATGTTTGTAAATATCGGCATGGTGATCGGACTTCTCCCAATTGTCGGGGTGCCGCTGCCTCTTCTGAGCTACGGAGGTTCTAGCATGCTAACAACCATGACCGGCCTTGGGCTTATCTCCAGCACGGCCTATCGGCGCTATCTGTTCTAATTAAATGCAGGTGGTGTGACGATCGCTTGAATTAAAAAAAAATCCCGGTGGTGAACCGGAATTTTTTTTAGGTGAACTGAAATCGTCGCTCTATCAGATAAATCAGGACAGATGACGTTTGATCAAGTCCACAATACTTTCTTTCGGATGATTTCCCATAATTTGCTCGACGGGTTTTCCACCCTTAAACATGATCATGGTCGGAATACTTCGAATTCCATATTGAGCGGCTGTGCTTTGATTGTTATCCACATCTAGCTTCATGATTTTAACCTGAGGACCGAGCTCTTGCGCAATCTCTTCCAATTTTGGAGCAATTGCCCGACATGGTCCGCACCACTCGGCCCAAAAATCGACCAAAACAGGGGTCCCTGACTTGATGACTTCGTTATCGAATTCGCTGTCTGTGACGGCCTTTGTGTTTCCCATGATTTCCTCCTGTTTATAGAATCTGGTTTCTTTCCCTTTATTGTCAAGGCCTCGACGCTGTCTTGTCTCGGCAGCAATTCAATTCTCGTTCACTTCTTCAGCAGTTTTACTTTTTAAAAAGGGCTTCAGCAAACTGACGCTTCAAGCGGTCAATTTCATCTAAAAGATTGAAATCCCACCCCTTTTTAAGTTCCTTTTGTTTCTCTCGAATCTCCTCGCGTCGATGAGTCGTTTCTTGCACATCGATGGATATATTTTGAATATACTGAGAATATTTCTCTACGCGGCCCTTGTCATCAATGGCTACTTTTGAGCTGGAATTTGGACCAGCCAGAGGAGCCCCCGCACTTTCCGAGCCGGCAGCGGCACTTCCAGTCACCATGGTTAACTTCTGCTGGAGCTCAGGGTCTTTGAGCCGGGCCTTTTGAAACTTATCCAGATAAAGCTCCGAAGACAAACCCGTCATTCGACAAAGAATCTGAATCAATTTTTCAGGAACAATAGGCGCTTCCAGCATCGCGTCCACTTTCATTTTCATCAACTGGTCTGGATTGGGGCGAAGGTCTTTGGGCACAACGATGACGGCCTTGCCACCAAAACGAAAATTCTCTCTTAATTTCTGCCCCACGGAGAAACTGGAAACCTTGGGGCCCTTTCCAAAAGCAACAATAACGTCAGGATTGAAAGTCAGGACTTTCTCGGTAATGCCCATCTCATTGGAAATTCCCATAACATCAAAACCCACCCTCTTGAGGTAGACTTCGGTCAATGCCAGTTCCGTATAATCTTCAAATATCAGCAAAACCTTGGCCATATCGAAATGATCTCATAAAAATGAAAATTTAGGCAACGAGACAAGGGGCTTGGTGCTTGTTTGATGCCTCAGGCTGAAATAGACTGTCTGCGATGAGTTTTCAGATTCCCCGCAAAGCGACTCAGTATATTTTCTTTGAGATGCTCCCCTCGTTCTTGATGGGGCTGACCGTGTTTATTTTCATTCTGCTGATGGCGCAAGCTCTGCGTTATACCGAGTTTGTTTTGATTCATGGAGTGGGCGTTGGCGTAATTGGACAAATCATTGGTTATCTTTCGATCAGCTTTCTTCCGGCCCTGCTGCCGATGAGTCTTTTATTTTCTGTTCTCATGACCTATGGCCGATTAAGCAATGACTCTGAAATGGTCGCACTCAAAGCCACCGGCATGAGCATGGGTGCGATCACTGTTCCAGCGTTGATGTTGTCCGTTCTGGTTACTTTATTTTCAGCCCATACCTCCTTCAATCTGGGGCCCTGGGGAAATCGCCAGTTCGAGGTTCTGATCAACAAGATCGGGCAGACCAAGGCTGCCGTTACTATTCGAGAGGGAACTTTCTCGGAAGGTTTCTTTGATAAAGTCGTCTATGCCAATCAGGTGGATTCAAAAACGGGGCAGCTAAAAGATGTTTTCATCTATGACGAGGGCCAAGGCGATGTTCCACTGACCATCATTGCAAAAACAGGTCTCTTGGTCCAAGATCCCTCGGCGCCAAATACCGTATTGATCCGCCTTTTTGATGGCGATGTTCACCGAAAAAGCGAATCCCATACCAAAATTAAATTCGACACTTATGACATCCGCATGACCGAATCCGTAAAGGAAAAGGATCGCGAAAAGTCATTGCCCTCTTTAACCTTAGATGAAATTTCCAATGCCTTAACTACAAAAATATCGCCTGAGGAGGCGCTCACGCTTCGGGCCGAGTACCACAAGCGCTGGGCTATTTCGGCAGTCTGTTTAATTTTTGGATTGCTGGGCGTGGGCCTGGGCACCAATACTCATCGACGCAATCAAAAGGGTGGCGGAATGATTCTGAGTTTGGTCGTCGTGGTTTCTTACTGGATTCTCTATGTCACTTGCGAAGGTCTGGCTCGCAGTGGACAAGTTCCGGCAGCGCTGGCCATCTGGACCCCAAATATCATCTTTGCTGTGTTTGCCTATTGGACCTTAAAGAAAAACTGGAATTGATAGAGGCCCTTGATCAAAGTCCTCTGAAAAATAGAGCGATGCAGCAGCATCCTTACCACCACGGTCATCCCTGACCACATCGCCCCTCCCTTAAGATTAAGTCTCAAAGATATTTGGTAAAATTTCAAAAGCTTTTTTCAGATTTTTTAATTTTTATTCCCTGAAAGAGCAGCTCGACTTTGGGCTCACTAGGGCTAGTGCTGGCCGGACCTTAGCCCCCTAGGGAGAGTGCGTCTCCCAAGTCGACTTGGTAAGCACTGCCTTTCTCTGACGCAAAAAGAATGTGGAGATCTTCGGCATCTCGGAGAGGAGTGGCCCCATCAATCAATAAGTCCAAGCTCCCCTGCATGCCGCGATCGCTGGGATGCCCGGGCACTACCCAGACGGGTTTTCCTTGCTCCAGGGACTGTCGAGCGGTCAATAAAGTTCCACTCTTTCTGCCTGCCTCTACGATCAAAGAAGCCACACCCAGCGCGGAAATGAGACGATTTCTTTGGTTAAAAAAATGTTTCCTCATTTCCGTTTGATCTTCGTATTCACTGATCACCGCGCCCCCACCACTCAGGACATAGGGCACGAGATCTTTTAATCCAGGTGGATACAACTGATGGTAACCTGACGGCAGAAAAACCACCGTCGGCGCTCCCGCTCTCAGAGAAATTCGGTGAGCCTGCTGATCAATTCCACGCGCGCCCCCACTGACAATCATTGCCTGAGAATTCATTCGAAGAAAATCAGCGAGATAAAGTTCCAACCAATCGACAGACTGTTGCGAAGGTTCTCGACTGCCAACAACGGCCAAACCCGCACGATGAAGCCAAACAGGGGTCCCACGAATGTAGAGCAGAAATGGCGGATCTCCCATTTTCAAAAAAGCCAATGGATATTGGGGATGTCCAGGATAGACGAGCTCTCCCCCTTGCTCCAAAGTGCGTTGAAACATTGACTCAATTCTCAAAATTTCTTGCTGATTCCACTTTCTCAAAACAGCAATGATGTCCGGGAATTGCAGGGCGAATTCTTTGGACCGCAGAGAATTTCCCTGACGGATGAAAGACCTTGCGTGCAAAAACTTTTCGAGCTGAAAATGCCTCCGCACTGAGAATAGATGGGCGAGAAGATAAATGTCTGTTTCCATTCCCACCCCAGTTTCAAATTCAACACCAAGGTGGTCATGGGTTTAAACCAGGACTTTATTCGGATTTCACTTTTCTGTTCGGTTTTCGGGACTGGTCGTGTCTCCCACTCGCATCTCTTCTGTCGACTCAAGCACGACTGCTGTTGCAAAAGAGACCGTGGTTTTTATCACTTTGACTTCGCCAATGCGGCGAGGATTCTGACGTTCCCTGCTGTCCTCATTGCGAGCTGTCTGCACCCGATAAACGGGATAAATCGAACCGACCTCAAGCGAGTCACCAACCAGAAAAACAATGTCATGGCTCGAGAATAAACTTCGATCTGTATCAAACTTTCCACCCACGATATGCGCCTGAGCTTGGGCCATTGGCCCATCGGCGGACTCGTTGTAGGTCGGAATAGATCCAAAAACTAATTTGCTCCCAACTTCCACTGGAGCAACCACCCGTGGAATCCAAGCTCGATACAAAGACTTTTCAGAGTTCACCACTTGGCGCACTTCGATCTCGCCCTGAATCTGAACCAATTGTCCCTCTTTTTTTGTCACTGGATCCTTCAGCCCACCAAGTTCCTTAATTGCAATAAACTGTTTATCAATGACCTCACCTGGAAATTGCACGACCACAAATTGTTTGTCTCCCGCAGTCTGATTTCCATTCTCAACTTCGACCACCGTTCCGACCGCAGATGAAACCTGATCCGCCAAATAATAGTCCAGAGATAACTCGGGACTGCCCATGTTTCTCCTAGCTGGCAACAGATCCATCTGCACTTCGCCCGCTTCCTCGCGTCCAAACTGCCATCTCGGCATACTTCCGGGAACAGGCGCGACGGGGGCCATGTTTTTTAGTTTCTCTGGAATCTCGGGTGAATTAAGGTCAGCCTCCAATGGAGCCTGCGGAACTGGAGGTGCTGCGGCTACTGGCGTTGCACCGTCTGCCACTGCCATCTGTGGGGGAACCGAAGTCGTTCCAGGAATAAATTGCAACACTTGTTCAGGCTCAATTTGATGGGGATTTTCAATATCTTGATTATTGATCGACCAAATTTTTGGCCAAAACTGCGGATCGCCGAACAGAGTCTCACTGAGCCCCCACAAGGTGTCTCCATTTTGGATCGAGTAGGTTTGAGCTTTTCCCGTCACCGCCCCAGTCCAAGACTCGTCCTGGGTGGGATTCACGTTGTAGGTTTCATACAATTGATGGAATCGGCTCTCTTTTTTCAAATCAGGCTCATCCTGGCCATGAACTACGGGCCCCACCAGAAAAAACTGAGCCGCAAAAATAAAGGCTATTTTTTTGCCCTGAAAATATCGCTTAAAGAATCGTTCTTTTGTCGCTGCCAAACTCAACTTCCCTGTTGAAATTTTTTAGGTCTCTTTATTTCTTACCGTCGAAGTAACTTTAGCTCTCCCTGTGCCCGCACAGACTCCGGACTCCCCGGGTACCGGCTGACCACCTGTTTCAAAACCTTTTCCGAAGAATCCAGTAGATTCATTTTTTTCAACGCAACCCCTTTTGCAAAAAGGGCGGACGCGACCTTACCACTTTTCGGATATCGTTCAATCACCCGATTAAACTCTTGAAGGGCTATACCATAATCTCGATTGCTCAGGGCATAAAGGCCAGACAAATAAAGAGCATCGTCCGCCAGCGGGCTCCGCGCATATTTCTGAATGAAGGTTCCAACCTGAGACTCAAATACCTGACGGCGATTGCCCTCATAGCTTTTAACAATCTCTGCATATAGATCACGATCAGAAAGTTTGGTGTCTAAAATTCGCTGAGGTTTAAGGTCCATCGAAGCGCGACCGGGATGAGAACGGAGGGACAGGCCTTCGATCTCCGCCTTTTTTTTCAAGACTCGAGCCCGATCCTTTTTATCCTGAATCCTCTGGGCCTGAACCTGAAACTGCTGCCCGCTCAAAGAACCAGCTGCATTGACCGATCTTTCAGCACCTGTTTTGTCTTTCGAAAAAATTGCACAAGCTGACAGCAAGACAAGAAGGCAACAGCTAAAAAGTGACATCATTCCATTCATTTTTTGATTATGACACGGAGGTAAAGAACCCCTCAAGCACCAATATTTCGGTCATTCAATAAAGTTATCCACATTATTTGGGGAAATTATCGCGAACTCGACCTTAGACCGTCCATTGCTCAAGGCTTTGAGCAAAATGCCGCCACATTCAGCATGCATAATCTACTGATTTTATTATGTTTATTGTTAATTTAACCAAACGTAAAGAATTTAAATTGAAGAAATGAAATCGGATATCAAAGAAAACTTCGACCGCCGGTAAGAATCTGTCACGAAATGAAGCTCCCTCAAAATTTGCTAAGCATCTGAAATGTGAAAATAATTTTACTCGCTGTCGCTTTTGTCAGCATTGCACTCCTTCATGTTTTGCTAGATTCACTAGCACAGTTAAGTCACCCACTTCAGAATCTGTGCACACAGATGTTTCCTTTTCCTACTTTGGGCTCACAGATCTCTAGCTCTTTTGTCTGTGGAGTGTCACTGCGAGACCCCTTTGCCTCGTCGGTCTTTGTCGGCAGCGGCCTGATTCACCTGATCGTCGTCTCCGGAGGACACCTCCAACTGATTTCATCCATCATGACGATGGGGCTTTCGGAATCTGTCATGAAACATCCGAGAACTCGATGGCTGCTCGGGTCCCTGCTTTTGATCTATACGCTTATCTCGGGCTTTCAAGCGCCCGTGGTGAGGGCTTTTGTCACCTGGGGTCTTCGAGAGCTCAATGTGTTTTTTCGCTGGGGTTGGGATTCCAACCGAGTTTATTTTTGGGGCGGTGGGCTTCTCTTAATTCTTCGTC
>PEZR01000132.1:0-11567 GCA_002773975.1 Bdellovibrio sp. CG10_big_fil_rev_8_21_14_0_10_47_8 | reverse complement strand
AGCATCTCATTTTATCTTTCTTGGCTGACCTGCCTGGGGTTTTTAGCCCCGCCTCTGTGTCTTTCAGCACTGAGACACCGACCTACCTGGCGAGAAAGAAAAATCCAGCAGATCAACAATTGGTGGCTAAGTACATTTTTAATTCAAGTTCTCATCGGTGTTTTTTTTTGGAGTTTCTCCATCACCAGCTTTATCGTCAATGCTCTCCTTACCCCGCCCTTATCGCTGCTCCTAGCGCCGTTGAGTTTGTTACAAATATTTTTCCCGGGATTTTGCGATTCTCTCTGGTCGGCGCTGGTTCTTATCTTGAAAATCATGTCCTCCAATCTCAACGCATTTTTCCGCTACAGTCCGCCGGTATTTCCCCGAGATCTATCGCAGGTACAATGGCCCTGTCTGTGGCTGTTTATCTTACTTGTTCATGGAGGATTTTATGCTCTCAAGATTCAACGTTTCAAAACATCAAAGACCTAAAAATTTTCTGATTCTTTTGATCTCAATTTGTTGTGTCGGCACGAGCGCGCCATTGCGCTCCGATTCGAGTTTTGACGAGCTCATCGTCTGGAATGTCGGCCAAGGTCAGTGGGTCACAGAAGTGAAAGCCACAGTTTGCATTCACTATGATGCCGGTGGAGAGCGAAACCCTCGACAAGAGATTTTGCGAAAATGCTCTGGAAAACAAAACTATCTCTTACTTTCCCATTGGGATTGGGACCATATTGGCTGGGCCCCTGACCTTGCGGCCCAGCTGCCAAAGCTTTGTTTGTTCTCGCTACCCCAAGGGCCGGCAAATGCGCGCAAACAGCAGGCCCTGCAGGCAATTCCCCTGTGCACGGTGGCTGAGCGCAACCAACTGCTGGCCTTTGTTCAGGTCATTTATCGTCCTCAGGGTTCTTTTGGCTTTCTATCTTCCCCCAATGATTGGAGTCAGGTCGTCGTGAGCAAAGACTTTCAAGCTCTCATCCCGGGGGACTCCCCTGTTCGCCAAGAAAAAAAGTGGCTCAAGCTTAGCCCTACGGATACCCGAGGACTGATTTTGGGTCACCATGGGAGTCGCACCAGCACTGGAAAGCGCTTGCTGGAGTACCTTCCAGGATTGCGTTGGGCCGTTGCCAGCGCTCGGAAACAAAGATACGGGCATCCTCACCCACAGATCGTGGCTCTGCTGAAAAAAGAAAAGGTGCCCCTTCTTCGCACTCAAGACTGGGGGCACCTTCGATTTCAAAAACGAATTTCGAGATAAAAGCTATTGCTGATAAGGTCGGTATTCCATACCCAGGTCACGAGCCACTGGCTCATAACAAACATAACCATTATAAACATTCAAACCTTTGAACAAAGCTTTGTCTTTGGCGATCGCATCTTCCACACCCATCGCCGCCAACATCGAAGCATATTTCAAAGTCGTGTTGGTCAAGGCATAGGTCGAAGTTCGAGATACCACACCGGGCATATTAGGCACACAGTAATGGATCACTCCGTCCACTTCGTAAGTTGGGTGCTGATGCGATGTGGGCTTGCACGTTTCGATACAGCCACCTTGATCAACCGCGACGTCGACGACCACAGAACCCGCCTTCATGGCACTGACCATTTTTTTACTCACCAAAGTGGGAGCTTTATGGCCTGTGATCAAAACACCACCGATCAAGAGATCACTCTCGATTGTTGACTGTTCAATATTTTGCAAATTGGAATAAAGAGTGGTGATTCGTCCCTGGAAAACATCGTCCAAATATTCCAAACGAGACAAGTTCACATCCAGAATGGTGACGTCAGCTCCCAATCCCAGAGCCATTTTTCCCGCATTGGTCCCAACAACCCCACCACCGATAATGGTTACTTTCGCAGGCTTAACGCCCGTCACGCCCCCCAAGAGAATTCCTTTTCCACCGTGATCTTTTTGTAAATAAAATGCACCAATCTGAGTTGCCATTCTTCCGGCGACCTCACTCATCGGCGTCAACAGCGGCAAACTGCCGTCTTCTTTTTGAATGGTTTCATAGGCAATCGCTTTGACTTTTCTCTCGCACAGAACCTTTGTTAACTTGGCCTCCGCCGCCAGATGCAAATAGGTATAGAGAATTTGATTCTCTCTCATTAACTCATATTCATCGGGAAGTGGTTCTTTTACTTTCACGATCATATCTGCTTTGGCGTAAACTTCCGCCTTAGTATCCAGAATTTTTGCGCCCACTTTTTCGTACTGCTGATTGGAAATGCCAGATCCAATTCCAGCGTCCTTTTCAACATAAACGGTATGACCTTCTTTGGTCAGTTGATGAGCGCCAGCTTCTGTCATGCCGACGCGGTTTTCGCTGATTTTAATTTCTTTCGGAATTCCGATAATCATATGTGACTCCTTGAAGGGCTGATCATGCCAGAAGAAACAAAAAGGAAAAGGGATGTGCGGTGCATTATTTTGCCGATAACCGAGAGACTACTGACTCCAAGAAGAAGAACGAACTCGGGCCTCTTCGCTAAGGTCTGCACCCAGCTCAATGTGCCGATAAGAATCCTTGGATTCAATCAGCTTGCGAATCATTTTGTTCATCACATCGTGGCCCGATTTGTACAGCACCACATGCCCCATCAAAGGCATCCCGAGCGTCACGAGGTCACCCAGAGCATCCAGAGCCTTGTGCCGCACAAACTCGTCGGGGAAACGGAGTCCTTCGGGATTGAGGATGCTATTTTCATCCAGACCAATCGCGTTTTGAAGACTCCCACCCAAGGCGAGTCCCCGGGCCTGGAGAGCTTCAACATCTTTCAAAAATCCAAAGGTCCTCGCCGCGGCGATCTCACGAGTGAAAGATTGATCGTTGATATCCAAATCAAGCTTCTGTTTGCCGATCGACGGATGCGGGAAATCAATCGTTACCGTCAGGCGCAGACCATGATAGGGAACAACATAAGCCTGCTTTTCGCCCTCTGAAAAATAGACCGGCTGCGTGATATAACAGTACTTGCGTGGCTGATCTTGCTCGACCATGCCAACACCGTGCAAGGCCTCTAAAAAATTCTGAGCGCTGCCATCACAGATTGGAATTTCCGGTCCATCCAATTCAATAAAGAGATTGTCAATTCGGAGAGCCGACAAAGCCGACATACAATGCTCCACCGTGGCGACAGAAAAAACGGTGCCCCCTAAAGTGGTTGCATATCCCGTGGCGGAAACATTTTCAGCATGAACACGCAATGACGGCTTTCCCGGTAGATCCGTGCGCACAAAATGAATTCCAGCATTGGGCGGGGCTGGCACAAAGGTCAACGAACAGGCTTGACCTGAATGGACCCCGACACCTTCTACTACTGCTCGACGACGAATCGTTTTCTGTAAGAACATTCAACTCTTATGTTACTTGATAGGAGCCTTGTGGACAAATAGTTTTCCCAAAGATTGCCTCGGTGATTTCTTCACATTTTTTCAACTGTGGCCGGAAAGTCGCATTTTTCACTCGGAGTAAGTCCAACGTCCAGTTGATCACAGCTTTAAATATGCCGATCTTGAATATGATGAAGTGCCTTCTTTTAGCCCCACTATTTTGCCTGCTTTCCTGTTCATCGCCCTCTCCTCGAGAGCGAATGGAAGCCATTGCAGACCGTGCGCATCCCCACGCTGCTGCTTATGCCGCGGACGGCTTTATGATGGATCATCGAGGGATGCCGGAACGGCCCTATCGCGCCTGGGAGTTTTATTACAAACATTGTGCTTTAGTTAGCCGCAACCCTTATCCCAACCAATCCGAATATGACTGCGCAGATCCCTTTTAGGTTTCAAAATTTATTGAAACATCTCATTCCGAGATCCGAGTAAATTTTTCCCAACTTCTTCAGCACCAAACAAAATCTGTCGATAGGATTCCATCGAACCTGAGGAGCATCACTATGAGCATGATCGATCGGTATCGCAAACCAGGGGGCTTTGTTCAGCTCCTCAATTTGATTGAAACAACGGGCAAAGACAAACAAGAAAAATTCCTCAAAATGATCAGTGACGAAAATCCCACCTGGGAGGCCGAGGTTCGAAAGAGAGTCCTAACAGTGGAAAAAATTCTCTCGTGGAACCCTACCTATCTCGCGGAAATTTTTCCCCGGGTCCCGGCGCTACAGCTAGCCATGTTGATTGGCGGACTGCCCAAAGACAAATCTGAGGCCTTCCTGGCGCTTCTTGGTTACACCGAACGGCGACGGGTCGAAGAAATTCTCAAGGACAAAACTCCAACCCCGGGGGAAACGACCTCTGGCGCTACCAAACTATTCGAAGAGATCCGTAAAATGGAGGCCGAAGGCACTTTGAAATTTGAAAAATTTGACCCTGAAATGGTGATCCCCGATGATATCGAGGAAAAACTGGGGCAAGGGGTTTCAATCCTTCCCCTGACCAAGACGGCGGACAATGTTTCAACTGATCCCGGCTCAGCCCCCGCCCATGGTGGCGGAGGAGTTCCACCTGCTTTGCTTGAAGAGATGAGCATGTTACGAAGAAAGTTGGTCGTCTTGTCCCAAGAAAACAACAAGCTACAAACTGAAAATCACGAGATGAAAGAGAAACTAGAGCGGATCCGCAAAATCGCCTAGACCTTCTGGCTTGAAATCTTTTCTCAAATGGCCCCGGATGTGGCCTGCCCCTGAGATCACAAGTATAGTCTCGATCTCTATGAAACTTGGCTATATTCCCCTCGCTCTTATTTTTTTTCTGTCACTGGCTGTTCAGGCCGCGCAGATTCCAGTGCCCTTAGAAAATTCTCTGGTTCAGCTTCGATCCGGGCCCCCAAACCCCCTGCCTACCCAAATTCACCTCTTGGTCTGGAATGTTCACAAAGGCAGCTCTGGAAATGATTGGGCAAAAGATCTGAATACCTTGAGCCAGGATAAACACTTGATCTTGTTGGAAGAAGGCGTCCAGGATTCTTGGATGCCGTCGATCTTGAATGGATTGATGAATTTTGGCTGGATGATGGCGCGCTCATTTTTCATGAAAACAGACCACAACGCCACCGGAGTGATCACTGGGGCCAGCTCGGAACCATTGACTAGCTTGGCGCTTCAGTCGCCAGATACCGAGCCCTTGCTCCACACACCAAAAACTTCCCTGTTCACGTATTACCTGTTGCAAGATCAATCGACCTTGTTGGTCGTCAATATTCATGGCATCAATTTTCGACTGCTTTCGTCCTTCAAAAGACATATTGATCAGGTGACCCATGTTCTCGGTCAATGGCCTGGAAAAATAATTTTCGCCGGGGACTTTAACTCCTGGTCTGCCGGAAGAACTGACTATCTCCGCACACAAACAAAAAATCTGGGACTTCGAGAGATCCGTTGGGCGCTGGACCCTCGAGTTTTACAACTGGATCATATCTTTTACAGGGGCTGCCGTCTCGAGCGTGCAGTTTTACACAACATGACTGAAAGCTCGGATCATTTTCCTTTGTCCGCTCAATTTGACTGCCGCTCAATTTGAGCCGCCAAAGCCATGTTTAGACCTTCATTCAATCAACGGCTCAACTTCGCGACCCTCACGAACTCAAGAATCCCCCTTGCCCGAATTTCAAAGACGCTTTAGAGTTGGGCCCTGATGATGGTGGATATTTACAAGAACAAAGCACTTCTTAAGTCTACGGGCGCTGTCCCGGTGGCTGTCTCTTTGGCCTTTTACAACAACCTGAAAATGCTCGAACTTTCGCTGGCCGCTTTGTCCCGCCAAGCTTGGAAAGATTTTGAGATCATCATCTGTGATGATGGATCTAAACCCGAGATTGTCGAAGCCGTTCACAAGCTCATTGATCAACTGGACATCCCGATCAAACATTTGTGGCATCCGGATCTTGGGTTTCGAAAAAATCGAATTCTCAATTGGGGCCTGCTTCACAGTGATGCGGACTATATGATTTTTATTGATCAAGATTGTTTGGCACATCCTCAATTTGTGCGTGAGCATTTTGAAAATCGCCAAGAAAAAGCCTGCCTTAGTGGACGACGAATGGATCTGACCCCCTGGGTCTCTTCGCTGCTGACTCCCGAGCGAGTTCGGCGGGGTTTTATTGAATCCAATCTTTGGTGGATTCTGCCGACAGGCCTTTATATGAAAGACAACAATGGCGGCAAGGGTGTTTATCTTCGAAATGAAACTCTTCGCCATTGGGCCAATATTAAATACCGGGGGCTCGTGGGCTGTAATTTTTCGATTCATCGTCAAGATATGTTGGCGATCAACGGTTTTGATTGGCGTTACGAGGGCCCAGGCACCGGCGAAGATTCGGATGTCGAGTATCGTTTAAGACTTCAGGGAATCAAGGTCCTTCCCTTTGTGAACACAGCCATTCAATACCATGTTTATCACCGGCTCTTAAGCCGCGTGAATAAGAATGAAGAAATCTTTGCTCAGGTACAGAACGAGGAACAGTCAATCACCCCGTATGGTTTGCAACAGCAGATTGATGCTGTGAAGGACCTGTGATCTCTCAGTCAGTGGCTTCTCGGCGCGGCTGAGCTTTTCTCACTCGTTGCTGACTTTGGGCTCTGACCTTTCGCAGGTTTGCCGCCGCCATCTTTTCGCGTTCCTTGGCCTTGACGGCCGCGAGTTGCGCCCTCTGAGCCGAGGCTTCACTTTGTTTAGCTTTTCGTTTCAATAGAATGGCTTGTTCATTCAGCTTTCGAGCATTTTCATCAGACTGCTTTTTCCTCTGTAACAAGGCTGCCTGTTTTGCGTGAGCCTGGTCTATTCGTTCTTGCGCCAACTGGATCTGTTTTTGAGCTTTTGCCTGACGAGCTTCGGCGTCTTTGATTTGTCGCGAGTAACGCTCGCTTTGGGCCTGTGATTTGCGAACTTCTTTTTCAGATTGGATTTGGGATTTGCTTGCTTTCTCGGACAAAGCTTTCGCTTTTGCGATGGCCTGTTCAGATTCAGTCTTGAATTCTCGGGCACGCTGCTTTTCCTCTTTGGCCCGTTGTTTTTCCTCTTTGGCTGCGGTCTGCGCAGCGTCAGCATCAACAACGGCCTCTTCAACCTCAAATTGAAGATTCTGATCTCGTTCCGCGAAAACTCCACATGAAAACGTCAGCACAAAGACAAAAGAAAAAAACATTTTCATGGAAACCCCCAATTTTTATAATACCCGACATGAGGAAAAAACAGAGTTCTATGTTTGAAACGTCTCAAGATGAGACCTGTCTCTGACATCATGACGATTGAACTCACAGAGCTTCTAGCCCGTCAAGAGTAGGCGATTAGAAGCTCAATCTTCGGTCAGGTGTTTTTTGGCCAGTTCGGTGATGACTCTTCCCCGTTGGGTTTTCATCAGTAGGCCTTCTTGGATCAAGAAGGGTTCATAGACCTCTTCGATGGTGTCGCTTTCTTCTGACAGAGCGGCGGCGATGGTTTCAATTCCGACGGGGCCGCCTTGGAATTTTTCGTGGATCAGCTTGAGGATTCTTCGATCCATGGGATCCAGCCCCAATTGATCAACGCCCAATTGTTGAAGAGCATACTTGGCGATGTCGTGGGTGATTAGCCCCTGACCCTTGACCTGAGCATAGTCTCGCACCCGCTTGAGCAAACGATTTGCAATCCTCGGTGTGCCCCTGGAGCGTTTTGCAATTTCTGAGATTCCAAACTCTTCGGATTCAATATCTAAGATCTCTGCGGATCGACGCAGAATTGTTTCCAAAGATTTGTGGTCATAAAAATTTAAACGTTCGGTGATCCCGAAACGATCTCGGAAAGGTGCATTCAGCAAACCTGCACGGGTCGTGGCTCCGATCAAAGTGAAGGGGGCCAACTGAAATTTCATAGAACGAGCGCCCAGACCTTCTCCGGTCACGATATCCAAATAATAATCTTCCATGGCCGTATAAAGATACTCTTCAATCACGGTACTCAATCGATGAATTTCATCGATAAACAAAACTGAAAATGGTTTTAAAGAGGTCAATAGCGCTGCCAAGTCGCCTTTCTTATCCAACGCAGGCGCGGAGGTGACTTTGCAATCCACTCCCAGGTCATGGGCAATGATTTTGGCCAAAGTGGTCTTTCCCAAGCCCGGAGGGCCCGAAAGCAAAGTGTGATCCAAAGGCTCGCTGCGGTTTTTTGCGGCCTGTACAAAAATTCGTAATTTATTTTTAACTTCATCTTGGCCCGGAAATTCTTCGAAAGAAGAGGGGCGCAAAACATTTTCCCAAGAGCCCTCTCCGTCGAGAGGTTCTTTGGATAAAATCTGCCGAGCGGCCACATCAGCGGGCCCCGCCAAAACTCGATCCAAATCACTGGATCCCATGGACATTTCTTCTTCTAAAATTTTTGCCATGAAAATTCCTTTTCTCTTAATAAATCTTTTACAGAGAAGACAGTGCTGCTAATCCCTGACGAATGCCCTCTTGCAAATCCATTTCGGGATCCATTTGTGAAATGACCTTTTCCACATCCACGGGCCTGAAGCCAAGATTGACCAGAGCCGAAGAAACCTCTCGCTGAGCCACTGAGCCCGAAAGAATATTGGGAAGAGTCGCCCGAGAGGACAACACTTTGTCGGCTTCGTGAACAACCAATTTTCCCTTGAGAGCTAAAATCATTTGTTCCGCGGTTTTCTTTCCCACTTTGGGCAATTTCGACAGACCTTTGACGTCTTCTGATTCAATCAACCCATGAATGTATTCCACCGTTCCGCCCGAGACAATATTCAAAGCCATCTTTGGACCGATGCCATTGACCTTGAGCAAAGTAGTGAACAGATGTTTTTCCGACTTAGTGCTAAACCCAAAAAGCTGAAGCGCATCTTCACGCACATGAGTATAAGTGTAAACAGTGACGGGCGTTGTCAGTCGTGCTGATGCCCCTGTGGTATTTGTATGTAAACCCGCCTGAAGCTCCGCCAAAGTATTGAGAGAACACAGCAGCTCGTAACCCACTCCGCCCACATCCAAGGTAGCACTTTCCATTGAGACATCGATGATGAAACCTTTGAGTTGTGAAATCATCTTTTTGTTGTCCTTTGATAGAGTGGGTTTGTCACCTGGAAAGCGTGGAAAGTGGCCAAAGCTAAAGCATCTGAAGCATCGAGCCGAGAAATTTTTTGAATATTTAGTAAACGCATCAGACAGGCTTGCACATCTTCTTTCGACGCAGCACCAGAACCAGTGATTCCCTTTTTTACCGAACGAGTAGCGTACTCGATAATTTCAGCGCCGCCTTTTGCCGATTCATAAAGTGCAACACCACGAGCGTGGCCCAACTTAAAGGCACTGTCCGCATTTTTTCCGAGAAATATTTTTTCAATGACCACCTGATTTGGCTGATGCTTCTGCAGCACTTTTATCAGAGCTTCACCGAGCTCTCGCATCCGCACCGGGAACGGATCGTCCGCATCCAACATAATTACCCCATGGCTCAAATGACGAACCTTAGTTTCTAAACGATTGGAGCTCACTTCCAGAACTCCGAAGCCAGTGATGCGTGAGCCTGGATCAATTCCGAGGATGATCATGCTCAAATGCTTGCATGGGGAAGCATCGAATGCAAAGATGAAACATGGCCAAGATTGCGGCAGAAACCATTGAACAATATAAAAAAATTCTGACTCGAGATCCGTCGAGCAAAGTTTTTGCTCCTCTTGCTGAAGCTTTGCGAGAAAATGGCTTTTTGGCTCAGGCCGAGCGCATTGCCACTGACGGCATCAAGCGTCATCCCGATTTTGTGGGCGGATTCGTGGCCCTTGGTCGAATCTTGCTGGATCAACAACGCCGCAAAGAAGCTGTGGCTATTTTGCAGCGGGCAACCGAAATGGATCCCGAGAATCTTTTGGCCCTGCAGCTTTTGGGCAAAGTCTATCTGGATCTACAGATGACCAAAGAAGCCCTGAAGGTCTTTAAGATGGTGTTGTTTCTCAATCCCCTCAGTGAAAAAGCAAAAAGGGCTGTTGAAAAACTGGAAAGTTTCAGTGCCGATGAATATGAAGAGGATATTTTTCAATACAAAACTCTGCCGGCGAAAAATGGCCTTCAAGGGCACCCCGAAGCCGAGGAAAACCTCGAAGAGATCGCCTTGCCTCCAACCTCCAACGAAGAGCTCGAACGAAAGCTGTCCTTGGTCGACGCTCTCATCATACGCAATGATGTCGGCCGCGCCAAAGAAGCTCTCACTGAACTGAGCTTGCGATATCCTGGCAATAACGAAATCACACGGCGATTTGGCCTGTTCGACGAATCCGCCCCAGAAGAAGAGTCCGAAGAAATCCAACCTCTTTTATCCCGAGAAAACCTGGTGATCGAAAGAAAACGCAGCCTCTTGGAAAACTTGCTGCAGAGAATTAAAGAGCATCAAGGCCCATCCGCCATCGAAAACTTTCCTAAAAATTAGGCAGCTCTTGTTTTTGTCTGCAGTTGACCTTTCCCCAACCGTCGGGCATTTTCATCGTTTTGCCCTATCAAACTGAGGTGTGTGATGTACGATTTGTCCGAGTTCCGCAAAGGTCTACGAGTCATGGTGGAAGGTTCCCCTTTTCAAGTTTTGGATTTCCAACATGTGAAGCCCGGCAAAGGAAATCAATTTACCCGCACCCGTCTTAAAAATCTTTTAACCGGACAACAGCTCGAAAGAACTTTTAAATCTGGCGAACGTTTTGAAGTACCCGATGTTCAGAATATTGAGATGTCCTTTCTGTACAAAGACGAGAGTGGCTACAATTTTATGAACCAAGAGACTTTTGAGCAGATCTGCATTTTTCCTCAAGATGTCGGAGACGCTGGGAACTATTTGACCGAAAACCTTCAGGTCGTGGTCTTGTTCTATAACGAACGTCCAGTCTCAATTGATGTTCCAAAGGCCGTGAACCTGAAAGTGGCCCACACCGAACCCGGCGTAAAGGGCGATCGAGTGACCGGGGCAACGAAACATGCCACTTTGGAAACAGGTCTGGTCGTTAATGTTCCCCTCCATATCAATGAGGGCGATCTATTGCGAATTGACACCGAATCGGGCGCTTATGTGTCCCGCGTCACCGAGTAAAAGAACCGGGCTCAACCAAGGTCTTAATTCTTGGCGTTAAGTCTGAAGATTTATTGGGTTTTATAGCATTATAAAGGGGTGTCTAAACATCGCTCCAGCACCTCGATTGAACTCGAGATTCAAGTTCTTCTGAA
Source organism: Bdellovibrio sp. CG10_big_fil_rev_8_21_14_0_10_47_8 (assembly GCA_002773975.1). Taxonomy (GTDB): domain Bacteria; phylum Bdellovibrionota; class Bdellovibrionia; order Bdellovibrionales; family Bdellovibrionaceae; genus 21-14-0-10-47-8. Next base: position 428 of record PEZR01000132.1, on the reverse strand, counting down.
ACATTACGGTGAGGCCGATCTCGCTGCCGATGCGCTTATCAAAAAATATGAAAAACAAAAACTCTCGCTGTCTGAGTTTGAAACGATTTCTTCTTTTCTTTTACACGCTCGTTTTTACGGAACGCTCACTCATTTTATTTTGCGAAAACTCGATGATCCCTCAAAAATTCCATGGGGCCATTTTTTGGAAGCTCTCTCTCGCACAGTCCCGGCTATCGACACGAATCTTCAACAAGCTCTGATAGAAGGCGCCGAAGAAGATCGAGCCCTCACCCACCTGGCGCGGTCTCACGCTCTAGATCGAGAAAATCCAGAACTGCCCCGACAGCGCACCTTACGACGAAGCGCCTTCCAAGAACGACATCGAATGAAGAGACAAGAGATTTTGCAGGAGCTCGAGGTTCTTAAGTCTCAGGGACTGTACAGTG
>PEZR01000021.1:10417-14313 GCA_002773975.1 Bdellovibrio sp. CG10_big_fil_rev_8_21_14_0_10_47_8 | reverse complement strand
TCGTTGTGGTAAACAAATTCTAACGAAAAGAACGTTGCATGCTCATCTCTTTTGACTCATTGCCTTATGCAGTGGATTGGGAAGAACCCATATAGGTCGCAAGGCAGACGAAGAATGAGCTATTTTTGGCGAAGAATCAGCGGTTGAGTTTAAAAGTTCAGTGTCCAATGTAGATATTCTTGCACATTCGCCAAGATCCTTGGTGAACGAGCACGGTGATTTCGCGGCCTTGGTCGCTGAGGTTGACCTTGCCATTGCCATCCGCAGGCAGGCCGCGGCCCCAGGGGGCGTCGGTCACGTAGACGCTTTTGGGGGCCACATCTGCAATCACCCGAATATCAACAATGTTATTATTCAAACGCGATAACGGAGTGTACTTCTGAACGATATATTCCGAAGGATCTGCGAGGATCCGGGCTTTGAGTGCAGGGATTTCTGATTCAGAAATTTTTGGCCCTACCCAGACGGCGTCGCCACCACGGCCGTCGACTTTTTTGATCACATAGCCTCCGAGGTCAGAGAATACTCGATCAAAAAGTTTTGAGTTTAATCGCAAAGAAGGTTCCTCCGAAAATCTTTCCGTTGGGATGTTTCTAAGGACTGGCTTTTCGTGAAGATAAAATTGAACCAATTTTTCGACATAGAGATAAAATTCTTTGTCGCCAATAAAGTCAACTCCGGGGGTATAATTGGCATCGACCTTTCCCTCCAATATAGCTTGGGTGAGGCCGCGAACACCTTTGGTTTGGGCGATCGTGGCTTGGATAGAGCTGGCATAATTGGATTTTGAGAGAATCTGGCGGATTCGAGTAATATCCAAGACCTCTTGAGCCAGCTCTTTTTCCAACTGGGCTCTGGTTCGTGAGTCGAGGTCGCCTTCGCTCAGGTGACTTTGCGCCTCTTCAATGATGAGTCTTTCTAGATTGGCTGAATACGAGGGGTCTAGCCAAGCATGTTCTCCATTGAGAAAAACAAATCCTACTTTTTCCGGTGCAGAGCTGAGATCGGTTTTATCATAGAGATAGACCCCCGAATTTGTAACCTTCAGTTGTTTTTTCGAGGACGGAGTCACCGTTTCAATTTGATAGTCCTTCAGGATGGCCCTTATTCGTGAATCTTCGTTATCGGCATAGGGCGGAGTCATATACATCACCACTTTGCCACCCATCGCGGCGGCCCGCTCTTTGAAACGATCAGTGAGGTTCTGATAGAAACTCTCAGATTTTCGATAACGAAAGGAATTGGTGAGTTCAGGGATCTGAGATGTCATAAATTGTTGTGCCAGTCGCAGATCACCGAGGCCACCAATAAAGCCGGGATTGTCCTCGATCACCCGCCAAATGCCTTTTTGGTCTTTGATGATATCGGGTCCATACATGAACGAGATCTGACTTTCTGGGATTTTCCCCGAGTACGAGAGCTCATGATTTCTCTGTAAAAGTCGGGTGATCACGGCTTCAGGAATAATCTTAGCCTGTGCATAGGACTTTTTTCCAGAGTAGTGGTCTTCCAGGAACGCCTGTATCGCCTGTGCTCTTTGTTCGACACCTTTTTTGAGAACTTGGTCGTACTCTTGTTCTGGAATAATTCGAGGCATGGCATCTAAGGCATTATCTCCTCGGAAGGCCTCTCGGGACTTTTTTAAAAACTCGGCCTTTTTCCGCGCACTGAGCTCGGACCAAACGGTATAGGCCTCTTGATAGTAGGGGTAGACCTGTCCCTGGGGGTTAAATATTTCATTGAAGTAGTCTCTGCTCTGAGCCTGCAGGGACTGCAGGGGCAGAAGGATGAGAAGAACAAGAACAAGCCATCTTTTGTACATAGGGCTGATCTACTTCGAAATCCATGCCAGAGCTAAGATCGTTATAGTTCGCAAGAGAGCCCAGGGACTGTCAAACACTTGGATAGAGGACTCTTTAGGTCCAGAGAGTGGGGTCTATTGGTGGGAATCCAGCAACAGCCGATAAATCTCTTGCAGACGATTGGCCACCATTTTAGGACGGAAAAGTTCAAAGCTTCTCTGCGCAGCTTTTTTGCCCATTTCTTCCCGTAGCTTTGGATCTTGAATTAAGCGCGTAACATAACCCGAGTAGGCCTCGGTATCATTGAGATCTGAAATGAATCCGGAGTCCCCAAGGACTTCGACCTGGGCATTGTCCATCTTGGAAAGATGAGATACTACAACTTTTCCGTGCATCATCGCTTCGGCATTCACCATTCCAAAAGTTTCACCTTCTACCCGGCGATGCAGAAGAATATCGATGCTATTGTAAAATGAGCTCAGATACAGAGCATCGGTTGTCGCTGGCAGGCTTTTCACTTGGGTCTGAAATTGTTGCTGTCCTGTGGGCAGGGTCGGAGCCGGAATACCAAGCGACAGATAATACAAAGGGTTCTGATTATTTTCCACTTGAGAATAAACCTGCTCGAGAACCTTTTGAACAAACAAATCATCACCGAGATCCGGTCTCCCAACACGACCGAGAACGACGGCTTCGGTTGGGATTCCCAGTTGGGCACGAAGAGTGGCCTTGGACAAAGGTTCTTCGATGGGGTTGTAAAGGACTTCTGCCTTGGGTTGAGCCCATGGACTTTTCTGGAGCAACCACTGACTGACAAAAAGAAACCGGTCGACTCGCTGAAGATAGCTTGATGAGCTGGGGCGGCCGAAGATATTGGTTTCAACAATCTTCACTTTTGAAGCCAGATCGGGGACAAAAGAAGTGTAAAAGTCTTGATCTTCGCCCCGATTAAGATGAATCAGATCTGGCTGAATTTCCTCAATGGCTTTTTGAAAGTCGGCAAGATCACCAAAATGGATTCTGTCAACTCCGAAACACCTGAGAAAATCAGGCTGGCGAATATATCGGTCTCGATAGAGAGTTTGAAACCGGCGCAGGGCGCGATGGGAGAAAAAGGATTCGAATCGGTGTCGCAAAAAGCGAAAAGAGGCCCTTTGATCCTGAACGAACAGATAAAGGTCAAACTCAGACCGATCCAAGGCCTGAGCTAAGCTGAGGATGGCTTTCTCGGTCCCGCCAAAGCCCAATTGATTCAGTTGAAAAAGGATTTTCTTCTTGGACATGATATTCCTGAGGTTATAAACTTTGCCCTATGTTGTCACCGGATATTGCCAAAATCATTGATGAAGCCAAGGCCCATAAGAAGACGATCTCTGTCATTGCTTTTTTTGGAGTGATCTATGCGGTCTCTTCCAGCCGGGTTGCTCTCTATGTCAAAGATATTTTTGATCAACTGAACAAGGGAGACATCGCCAATATTCAACGGACCTGTTTGTATGTGTTGGGGCTCAGTTTGGTGGCCGCGGTCTCGAGATACTTTCATATCTATTTGATGAACTATGTGGCCGAGCAAATTGGGCAACAGTATCGGCAGAAGCTATTGTCTCATTTTATGCGATTGAACCTGACCTTTCACAATCAATTTCAGACGGGTTCGGGGGGGATGCTCAGCCGAGTTCTCGCCGATGCCAGCATGATTCAGACGGGTCTTCGGATGATCGCAGACATTTTCTTGCATCCGGTTTTGTTGATCATGTTGCTTGGAAATTTGTTTTACTTGGATTGGAAGCTGACGCTGTCTCTGTTTGTCATCGTGCCTGTGTTGGTTTTATTTTTGAGATCAATTTCGAGAAGTCTAAAAAAATATGTTCCCATGGGGCAAACACATCTTGAAAGAATGACGTCCACAATCAAAGAGGCCTTGGATGGGGTTCGAATTATTCAGTCTTATAATCTGGAGGATTATATTGACGAAAAATTAAAGTCTCAATCGGATGAGTACCTTGCTGCGCGAAAGAAAGTTCATTCTCGGATTGAAATTGCTGGTCCGGTTACCGAGTTTGTAGCAACAACTCTTGTTATCGTCGTTCTTAT
>PEZR01000021.1:5474-10346 GCA_002773975.1 Bdellovibrio sp. CG10_big_fil_rev_8_21_14_0_10_47_8 | reverse complement strand
TAATGTTGAATCAGCCGATCAAAAAAATTCAGGAAAATTTTGTTCGCCTTCAAGAGGTCATGGTCGCCGCCCGCCGAGTGTACTCGATCACTGAAGATCTCCGAACGGTACCGGAGCCCTCGGACCCAGTGCCTTTTCCAAAAGACTGGAAGCTCATTGAATTTAAAGACATTTCTTTTTCCTATGGAGATAAGGAAGTTCTAAGCCAAGTCAGCTTCACTGTTCGGAGAGGCGAGCGAGTCGCTTTTGTCGGCGAAAGCGGCAGTGGAAAATCCACGCTAATCAATCTGTTGCCTCGTTTCTATGATCCCACCCAGGGGACTATTCTCATTGATCAAATTCCTCTGGATCGTTTGAAAGTGAAGGATCTGCGGCGGCACATCTCACTGGTCAGCCAAGACGTTTTCCTTTTTCAGGACTCGATTGAAACCAACGTCCGAGCAGGGGATTTGTCGGCGGTTGGGAGGCCGATCCTGTCATCCATTCAAAGCGCCAATGCTGTTGGATTTGTGTCCAAACTGAAAGAGGGCGAGAAGACCGGCGTTGGTGATCGCGGAGCTCTTTTGTCTGGCGGAGAAAAACAACGAATTAGCATTGCCAGGGCGATCTTTAAGGATGCACCGATCCTGATTCTCGACGAAGCGACCAGTGCTTTGGATTCTTCGAATGAACGAGAGGTTCAAAAGGGATTGGATGATGCGATGGAAGGGCGAACTTCTCTGATTGTGGCGCACAGACTGTCGACCATTCAGAACGTCGATCGCATTTATGTGATGCAAAAGGGCTCTATCGTCGAGAGTGGAAGTCACATCGAGTTGATGAACAAAAAAGGTCTTTATTATTCGTTTGTCAAAATGCAAGAATCTAGCAGCAGCTCTTAATCGTGATCGACCTCGGTCGGGGGATTTTGTGACCAATTTGTCGGGGCCCGCAGTGAAGCCTCTTCTGCGCGGGCATTTTCATCAAGCGGCGTTCTTTTTTGCAATGGGTGCCTGCAGTTTGTTGTTGGTGGATGGCGGGGTAGGGAGAATATTTCCCTTGTTGATTTATTCCATCAGTCTATGTGGTCTTTTGGGTGTCAGTGCTCTTTATCACCGTAAACATTGGCAGGTTCGTGGCAGAGCCTGGATGAGGCGTTTGGATCATGCCTTCATTTTTATCCTAATCGCAGGGACCGCGACCCCCATTTGTTTGTGGGCTTTGCCGCCAGCGGAGGGGCCATTTATTTTAGTCGTTCTGTGGGCGGCGACGGCCGTGGGTGTTTTGCAGTCACTGTTCTGGGGGAAAGCTCCAAAATGGGTGGCTGCCATTTTATATGTCGGAGTGGGATGGATTGTAGTTCCATATTTTTCCGACTTCCAGAGAGCGCTATCCACAACTCAAGTTGGGCTGTTGCTCGGTGGAGGGATCATCTATACAGTGGGAGCTGTCGTCTATGCACTCAAGAAGCCCAATCCGTGGCCTCCTATTTTTGGTTATCATGAAATTTTTCATTTGTTGGTGATTGTAGCGGCAACATTTCATTTTGTTGTCATCTATGGTTTGAGTCATTAGGGTCATTTCAATATTGCGTTAGGAGTTTTCCTAACAAAATGGGTCCAACAGGTAAATTCAAGGCACCCAGAGCTCGATTAGGCGTTGTATAATTGTGTCTGGGGCCTCATCCTGAGGGAACCAGGGTCCTGTCGACTTTGGATCGGAGTAATTCAATGGCGACAGTTCGATGTTCAAACAATAACCATTCACGAATGAATGTCCCCGTGCGATTCTGCCCTGATTGCGGTCAAGTTGTCGGGAAAGATATACCTCCGAAGACTTGCACTGCGGACTCCCATGCCAAACGAAAAAAAGATCGCGGCAAATTCTGTGTTGATTGTGGAAAAGCTCTTTAAACAAAGAGAATTTCGTCGATCGATTTGAAACGTTTTGACAAGCGATGGATAAATTCTTAATCACGTGGTTTGTCAGGAGAAGTTATGTCTTTATGCCCCTGTGGATCTGGAACTGAATTTAACAAGTGCTGTGAACCATTTTTAAAAGAAGAAGAACTTCCGCCGACGCCCGAAGCTTTGATGCGCAGTCGGTACACGGCCTATTGTTTGAAGAATCATGACTACCTGGTGGAAACTACGGATCCGCAAATTCGCTCGGAGGTAAACCATACCGCCAATCGTGAGTGGGCGGAGGCGGTCGAGTTTACAGGTCTTGAGATTCTTGCCAGCTCTGCAGAGAAAAACAAAGGTATGGTGGAGTTTCGGGCCAAGTTCAAAGATGCCGAAGGCCAAGATCAAGAGCACCACGAGCTTTCAAAATTTCGAAAGCAGGCGGGCGTCTGGTATTTTCGTGATGGTCAGGTGAAGGACGCCAAGAAATAGAGAAGCTTTCTCAGTTCTTGGCGGGATCGGCAATGATATAGGACAATTCAATTTTGCTTCCCTTTGGCTGGGACGACCAATCGATATGTTCCCCCAGGATGACCGCGTTGAGAGCAGCATCATAGGACCAACCCTTGTCGGCATCTGAAGGCAGTTCCATTTTTCCATAGGTCACTTTGATCGAGGGAACATAAGGTAAACGATCCAGATAGATCGCTGAGCTGGTGTTCTTGACGATATCCAAAGCCAATTTTGACAAGTGTAGACCAAAATCTTCGGCACAAAGATTAAAGATATTGTTGGGCTGATTTTTAACAAGGGACAAGAACTCTTCGAGTTTCGCCGGTCCGACGCCGGTGTCATCTCGAGGGCATCCCAGGGAGTCATCCGACGGGACAATGGCGCCATAACCGAGGACTCGGTGGGCTTCGCCGTTTCTCAGTTGTAAAAGAAAGTCATAGATCCTTTTTGCAGATATCGAGTAGCTATGGTCTTCGGCGTCTGTGATAAAAATCACTGCCAGGGTGCTGTCGGCTCTTAAAAATCCAGCGTTGTAACCATTGAGCAAATAGGGGCTGAGTGCTTGAGTGATTGGAGAGAAAAGTTTTTCATCACCCGATCCGCTGGTGCCGACAGAGAGGTTGTTCCTCAATGCGGCATCGGCATCGGGAGTGGTTTCAGTGACAAAAGTTGGAAAACCCTGAAGTCTCCCCCCATCTGAATCCGTGGTGGTAATGACGCCGATATTGTATTCCAGCGCTGAGTTTTTCGTAAATGCGGATGTAAATAAACTGATATTGTCCTTAAGATTTGTTTGATGCGTGGACATGCTGCCAGAGTCATCCACCACAAAGAGAATATCCACCTGACGACTGGCGGTGATGATATTGACGCCGCCACTTTGGGTGTTTTTTTCAATCTTGGCAACGGGCATGATATATTGTTTCGCCGATTCGGGCGAGCAGGCGGTTAAGATCAGGAGGAATGCGCATATCCGTTTTGTCATTTGATGGCCCTCTGACTGTGGCAGGCTTTTTTCACGTCCACTTTGTAATTGCCGATTTCATCCATCCAAACTTCGTTGTCAGCAGGGAAACGCAGAGTTTCTGACCCCTTCGCTCCGGTGCTCCCGAGATTGTTTTCAGCTACTTTTTTGGCCGAGTTTTTAGCCAGATCATCGGCCAAGGCCACTTGTTGCACGACTTCAGCTTCGACAATGTGCATTTTGTTCAGCACAACCTTTGTTTCCGCCACTTCCATTTTTGCCAGTTCTCTGATCCGTGACTGTGCCGCCGTGGAGGCCTGTCTTTGTCGGCTCAAGAGATCTTTATGAACGGATTCAAAGTATCCCTGGAGACCGGTCACCGAGAGGGATTGAGCGTACAATTTGTGAGCGAGGTTGGCCTCGGTCTCAAGTTCGCCCGAGGCTTTGGCCAGGGACTGAAGGCGTTCGTCAAAAAGAATGCGGCGTGGAAGATTGTTGGCCAGACCCTTCAGATCAATAGCCATCAATGGTTTTTTCTTCATTCGGATGAGGACTTGCTCTGCCGCATCTGGTTCTTGATCGGCAATCAGAGCCTCTAAGTTTTTTGTTCGGCTCTTGAATTGTTTTGGAAAGACTTCAATGGATTTAACCACCGCCGGATAGTCGCAAACCTTGAGATTGGCCAGGGAGGCCACCAAAAATGTTTCGGCACGAATCTGATTGGCAAAACTAGGCGTGTCCAAAGATCTTGTCAGGGCGATAGCATCTTGAGGTTGACCTTTACGAATATAAGCCCAGGCCATCTCCTCTTGAGCTTCGAGCCAGTAATCTGAGGATCGTGAGACCTTTTGATCATAACGAATGGCTGCATCCAAATTGCCGTTCTGAAAAAGCAATCTGGCCGCCGTCAGTTGCATCAAGTCCTGGTCGACTGGAGAGTGACTAGATTTCATTAGGCGAGCTAATATTTTACCGGCTTGATCAGCCTCATCGTTCACCGCATAGGCCAGGGTCAATTTCCAATCAATCTTTGCCTTAATAGCGCTGTTGACTGGGGCCTCAGCCGAGAGTCTCTTTAATTCTTGCAGAGAGAGACTTTGCACATCTCTGAGCTTCAGTTGGTATTCAATGCTTTTTCCAAAAATCTCGGTCCAAGCTGTTGACCATTTCACATGAACTAAGTTCCAAGCTGGGTGATTTTCGGGGGCCAGCTGGGCCCAGCTTTGTTTCATCAGATCTCCCAGCTCTTGGGGTTTCTGAGCTAAAAATAGGGTTTCAAGGCCATTGACCTGAAGACCTGCTTGGAACTGGATGTAACCAAATACAGCTCCGCCCAAACTTGAGCTTGCGAAAGATCCATTTTCAAATGCCTTTGGAAATAGCAGGGTCGCCTGGTCCCAATGGGCCGATTCCAAAGCTCTCAAAAAGGCATTTTCCTCTGGTGAGGTTCTGTTCCCAAGGTGTTTTTTAACCACGGCAGCCATTCCAGATAGTTTTGGTTTTTGTGTTTGA
>PEZR01000021.1:3783-5449 GCA_002773975.1 Bdellovibrio sp. CG10_big_fil_rev_8_21_14_0_10_47_8 | reverse complement strand
CCAGCAAACTTTCAAGATCGTCCGCAAAGGCGGGCCCACAAAGAAAGGTTAGAGGCAGGAATAAACTTATCAACTTCATAGCAGCCAACCCATTTGAACCGAAGCCAGAGCTAGATCCAAGGTTCTATCGCCATCAAGGTACTTGGTTTTATAATTTTGGTAGCGCATCTCAAGCCGGGTTGAAAAATGCTGATTGATCCAGAAACCAATTCCGCCGCCAGCGGTATAGGTTGGAACGGATCCAGAAGACAGCTGGATCTGTCCATATCCACCAATGGCATAGACATCAAAGTGTGACACGGCTTTATCCAACAAATTGAGCTTCCCGTAGAATGGATACCAATTCACCAAGGCCAGCGTTTCTGATTTTGGATAATCGATTTGGGGAAAAGCTTTGTTCGGGTTTGCGGGATTTTTGTTGTAGTCCTCAACCGCTTGATCCATTTGGGCTTCGCCCTCGGGTGTCAATGTATTGAATGAATAATCGTACTTAAGACCCACAGACCATCGCGGATTGAAATGATAGTGCAAGTTGAGGCCTAAGCTTTTGGTTCGGTTGTAGGCATCACCACCGAAAGTTCCAGACAGTTCAGGTGCTAACTCGAAACGATGACGCCGAGAAACTGTTCGATTTTGAACAATCGAAACATTTTTTTCAGGTGCCAAAGCTTTGGCCCGTTCAAGAATGGTCTGGTTTCCACCCAAAGAATCAAAATCAGCCTCTGTATTTTGGACTTCAGCGGCAGAAGCAAAAAGGGGCAAAAGCAGCGTGAGACAAAGAAAATATTTAGTCATTAGTGAACTCCTAAAGAGCGCAATGTTGTGCTGGTTGTGGAGGTGCTGGTCGTCGTTGTTGTCGTCGTTGGAGCGGGACTCACGATGACTTTCAATTGGAAACTTTTGGGTTTTGATGCCGAGTCACCGTAATAGGTATTTGTCGCAACCACTGAAGCTGAAAAGCTGTACACTCGGTCAGGCGTCGTCGTTGTGGTCGGCCATAACAGAGAACATGCCAACAAAGAGGGCTTCGTGCTGTTGGCCGTTTGGCAGCTCGCTTTGGCTTCCGCGGGAAGGGCGTCAAACTGTTTCAAAGTGACCCTGGTCTCTGCTTTGGGATCCATGATCAGAAATTGGTAATTGATGTTTTCTCCAGCGACCACTCTCAAAGGCTCTGTCCAGGTCGTGACCGGTTCTGATAGAGAGGTCAGAATGGTGGCGTAAACATTTTGAGTCGCACTTGATTTTAGAAGTCGCGACAGGGCTCGAACGGAAAATCCAAATTTGTCCATGTTGGAAGTGACTTCTGCGCTCTGAAGGTCAATATACCCAGAGACCGCAAACCAACCTTTGCCCAGTGAGCGCATGCCCCCCAGACTGAGGAAACCAAGCAAACTTTGTGTGCTGGCGACACTTCCCAGCTGAATTGTTGGCCAAGTGGTCTCTGCAACTTGAGCATCTTGGTCATAGATTTCAATATCCAATTGGGTCATGTCCCCCTCGCGGATCGTGTCTTTTCTCAAGGTCACAGACAGAGTAGGAATGTCTCCCCGTCGGGAAAGAGTCAGGCTGATATCTTTGCTTCTTGTGCGGACTTTTTCTCCGGTTTTTTCTGCGGTCGCTCGAACCTTCAGAACATAATCTTTCACGTCAGGGTCTGTTGCACTCA
>PEZR01000021.1:0-3761 GCA_002773975.1 Bdellovibrio sp. CG10_big_fil_rev_8_21_14_0_10_47_8 | reverse complement strand
CTGAAAGACCCCCGTGGCGGGGTCAAAGGTGGCGTCGACAAAATCATCGAGGTTGCTGATTGAAATAGAGTTTGAGAAGCCTTCTTCGAGGGTTTTCGAAGTGATGGTAAAGTGATTTTCTTGGCCTTCTTTGAAGCCAAAAGAATCCGGGGAAAAAATTCGGAGCAGTTCGCTTTGATCGGCTTTGGGCGATTCGGCATCGGTGGGCTTTTGCTGGCCCTGACGAAGTTGGCCTTGAGCCTGGGCCAAAGGGTCTTGCTCCCATTTTCCGCAACCTGTGAACATGAGGAGAAAACTCATCGGAAAGAAAAGAAGTTTAATTTTATTCATTAGCCTTGCCCAGCCCTTCTTAGAACAAATGGATAAGAAACTTTCACATCAACCCCACCCTGGGGCAGAGGAAATTTCCAAGTTTTAAGTCTCATGACGATGCAGTCCTCGACGATTTTTGAAGCCATAGAGCTGCTGTCGATGCCAGCCGTTTTGACCAGTCCGTTGCCGCCGATGGTAAACCCAACAGCCACCCGGCCATTGAGGCTTGGATTTCCCTGTAGACCTTGCTCGTAACAAAAACGAACTTGTCCCAGATTCCGATTGATGACTGCTGCAATCATGTCTCTATCCAGGCCAGTTTCCACGGTCGCTTCTTGCCCCAAGGGGATGGGGTTGTCTCCGGCTGCGCCAATCATACTTAGTTTGCCGTAACCGGCTTGGCCGCCGCCTTTTCCCTTGGTGCCATAACCCCCAGCGCCTTGAATATTGCCGCCAACACCAACAGGGGCGGCGACAAGGCCCTTTGCATAGAGAGAAGTTTGCACGCCACCGCTGCCTTGGGTCCCGCCCAAGCCAGGGCCCGCCGTTGTATTGGCAGCTCCAAGGTTGAGGCCGCCTCGTTGTTTGCTCTTTGAGAGGCTTCCCAGCGCGGCCAGGGCGCCCATTCGTTTAAGACTTGAAGCTGTTCTCTGTTTCGGCTGAACAGTGGGTGTTTCTGGAGTTTGTTTTGCCATCTGAGCCGTCAATTCCATTTTTGGTTTTGGCGGCAAAGCTTTAAAAATTTTTACGACCTCTTGTTTCAAGGCCTCTTCCATTTTTTCACTGGGCTTCAGGGGGCGAGACATCAGGGCTGTCATCATCAACAACGCGAGGATAAAAACGGCGGCCGCAATTAAATACCAGGTTTTGTTTGTTTCCTGTTCGTGCCGATGGTCCTTCTCGGTGTCTTCGATGTTTTCAATCAGGCGCAGGTGGCCCAGTTGGCCAACCAAAAAAGGAGTTTCAGAAAGAGTCTCGGACTGAATTTCTCCCAGATTCTCAAAGGGAATCTGTTGTCTTTCCAAGTCGTCAGTGCTGGTTAAAATCTCCAGACCACGAGTATCCCCTCGACGGATCACTTGCGCAGCTTGGCCCTGCCACTGATAGGCCCGAACAACTTTTCCGGTCTGGTCTTCGAGGACGAGTCTTTTTTCCATGGGTCTCCCGTTTTTTCTCAATACATGCCAGAGGATTCTTTGAGTCGATCCTTGAAGTCATTTCGAACTCCAATCAAAGAATCTAGAACCTTGTCGTCTTCCACCGTGGTTACGGCTTCATCCGAAAAATGATATTTTCCCTGCACCAATAGATCTTCAAAATTATGTTCAGTTTGTTGGGTTTGATGGGCCGCTTTAGGCGCGTCCGCATTTTTCCCTTTGCTGGGAGCTGCCAGACTGACACTGGTCATGCCCAATAGGCTGCCAAGGAAAATAAGCATTGATTGGCGTAGGTACTTCATAAGACCCCCTTGTTCAGAGTTTCCAGTCGTGTTTGAAGATACTGAATCATCGGTTTATTCTCGGACTGTTTTTCCAAAGAGAGCAGCATTTCGAGAGCCGCTCTGTTGGTCGGTTCAAGATAGACTTTTTCCCGAGCCTTGGAAATTTCTTTGGCATCTGGACGAGGCGAGGCCGCAACTCGGTCCGTTGTCGTCGTTGTGGTTAGCGCCAAAATCTGGGCCTGCTCTTCGTTTGGAGCAATGGCGCGAAGAGCTTCTGTTTCCACTTTCAACAGTCGACGAAGGGGCTTTTCCTCCCATGCCGTTTTTAAGCTTTGCAGCCAGGTGGAATCTTTCCAGAACTGATCCACTTTGCTTTTGGCTTCTGTGGCCTTTGCTTGGAAGGGGGCCGCTTGGCCAGCGAGCAGATTGAGATATTGCTGTTCTTCTTCCGCCGTTAGGCCGGCCGGCATCGGGGCTGAAATTAGGTCTTGATAGAAACGATCGCTTTCTTTAGCGAGAGCATCAATGCTCACCAGTTGGCAGGTCCAATCTCCACTTTCAATGGCATCTTTGGTGCGAACCTCCAGCCGTTGCAGCAAGCTGCCTCGGGACTTGATTGAGCTCGCCAGCTTTCGATCATTGCTTGAGTCCATTTTTGACTGCTGAACTTGGGCTGTGACTTCAGAAAATTCAGTTAAAAACTGAACGCGAGCAAGGAGCTTCCCAGCGCTGGTGTCTCGTAGTTGTTGATCGCGAAGCACCTTTTTTGCCAACGAAGGGCTGTAATCCCTGGCCAATATTTCGGCATAAAGCTGTGCGAGGAGTGCGGGGTTGTTCGCCAAATGAGATTTCAGAGTTTCAATGTCCTTGCTCGGACTTTTTGATTTTCGAACCAGTTCAGCAGCGACCAGCTGTTTGTTTTTTTCGTCTTTTGAAATTTTCAAATACTGGAGATAGGCCTCCTGTGCACTTTGTCCAGCCAACTCAGAAAAAAGTGCGACCTTCAGGGCCTTGTCTTCGGGGGCATAGGCCTTTTGGAGCTTTTCTGTAGCCAGAATTGCCGAAGGGAAATCCAAACGAAGTTCCGCTATGCGGGCCTTTTTACCCCAGGCCAGTTCCTGATCATCTGTCGACAAGTTGGGCTGTTTCAAGAGCTGATCAGCGGCCGATTGAGCGTCTGTGTAACGATTGAGTTTTTCCGCTAGGATCATTTTATTCTTGTAGTACTTGATTCTATCCTCGGGGCTGGCTTGATCCACTTGAAATTTTGCAAGTTCTTGGTAGGCCAATTCTTGGTTGGAAGAGGCCTCCAGAGCCACCTTGCTGAGAACGGTTTTTTGAGCGATCTGCGAAAACTCAGAGCGGTTTTCCTTAAAAGTCGCTGAGTACTCTGTCGCCCACGCATGCAAACGTTGGTCATCTTTGAGCAGAACAAGAGCATCCAACGAAAGGTCCGCGGCTTGTTTGCGAACTTTTGCTTCGCCCGATGAATCCAAAGCCAAAGTCCTGAGTTTGGGAGCTGCAATCTCGTATTTGCCTTTTTCGTACTCACCACGAGCCAGCTGATAACGAACATGAAACGCCTGGTTTTTTTTAGGACTGTAGCGCAAATAATTCTCATAGGCATTTTTCATCAGAGATTCGTCTTTTAAAGACTCCGCATTTTCAATTTGGGCCAAGAGAACATTGTCGAGCTTCTCGGGCGCCTCTTTGGATGAGATCAAAAGCTTCATCGCTCGATCATAATATCCAGCGGCCAGGGCGAGTTCCTTGCGCTCGACACACAACTGAGCGGCAAAGATCTGCATATCAATGTCATTTGGAAAATGCTGGGTGTACTCTTGGTAAGCTCTGAGGAGATCGGCGGAGGGTTGTTTCTTTTCAGATTGGTTCCAGGTGACGACAAACTGTCGGACGCGGCGACGGATTTCATCGCACTGTGTAGCATTGCAAGACTGTGCATCACCGAGGGCATCCAAGGCCAGTGAGAACTCGGCAAGGGCTTCTT
>PEZR01000098.1:1206-14114 GCA_002773975.1 Bdellovibrio sp. CG10_big_fil_rev_8_21_14_0_10_47_8 | reverse complement strand
ATCTCAGCCATGCGAATCACCCGAGCTGGCAGATTGATCAATTGGTTCTTGAACGAGGAATCACGGTCAAAGGAGTCATCTCTCCGACGATTTCGGCAGAGGCGACCGCCATCTTCCGCATCGCCTATGAGATCGTTCCAAATCGCTCGTCATCGACATCAGAATTGACGGAAATGGCAAAAGGATTGCTCGAAGATATCGCGGATTCAACTAAGGACTTCAGTCTCCCGGGCTGGGCTCTCAATGGATTTTCCCTTGGGCTTGGCTCTAGCATAAGTCTTGGCTTCGGAATTGTGAAAGTAAAGCCGGAAGCCTTCGCCTACTTCCACATCCAGCCTAAAAATCAAGTCAGCAAGGGGTCTTACACCCCATCCACAATGTCATCATATCAACTCATCGAAAACAATCCCAGCGCCCAACACCTTCAGTTTGCAAAGCGCAACTCACTGAAATTTCTTACTACCAAGAATTCCCGCAGCCAGACTTCGTCGGTGGCCTACATTGTTAACCGAGCCAAGTTTCGCAAAGGTCTTAAAAAGGCTTTACACATGAGCCAAAAGCTAACCGCTGAAGCACTGAAGAGCGACCAAGACGAAGATCGATGGAGACTCACGAAGGTTCTTTATGGTTACAGTACCAGTGTTAACGGGATCCTCAGTCTTGCTCAGGTCAAAGGCTCTGTAACTGCCGACGTTCAACTGATTCGGTCTCAACCAAGGAGAACTCCATGAGAACCCTCATCCTACTTCTTTCATTGATCGCCATCGAGTCCCATGCCGAGGCCCCTTCTGAATTCTCGACACAACTCAACAATGAACTGAACCAAATTCGCCAAAGCGCTTCGATTCTGGATGAATCTTCAGATGTCATTCAATCCATCGAAGTCGCCTCCAAATTGAAAGTCAGCTGGGGACTCGACGCATCCTTGGCAGAACTAAAAATTTCGGTGATTCCACAAGTTCGCATCCGACTGCAGGCAAGATAGACTTTAAGCCTTTTTGTCTGCCAGGTATTTCTTATTCACAATATTTTTTAGACCAATGAAGGCTTGCTTATTGAACGGCTGGCCCATGATGTCTTCAATATATTGGATCGCCTCATCTGGCGTATACGGTTTGCCCGTCGCGCTAAAAAGCAGGTTTGAAAAATAATTACCTAAAATTAGAATTTTACCCAGAGGACTGATTTTTACATCCCGAATTCGTTTTGGGAATCCAGTTCCCAAAGAATTCTCGTGGTGTTCTGAAATCATCAACAAAACATCGCTTGGAATATCTTTGATGTCTCGAAGCATCTCCACGCCAACTATAGGATGCTGTTCAAAGGCCATCATCTCATCGGCGGACCACAGATGCCGAGGCTTTTCAAAGATACTTTTTGGCAAATGTTTCAACCCTACGTCATGAAGCAGACAAGCCATCGCAATTTTTTCCTGTGCTGCTGGCAGCTTGACCTGCATCTCCTCGCACAAAAGCATACAAATCATACAGCTTGTCATCCCGTGTTTCGCTTCCGAGGCTGGCAAATCCACCATCACCTTAAAGATTTCGTCAAAGGGCGCTTGTGTTTGGGCCATTTGCACAATCAGTTCAGAAACCTTCTGCAGCTGACTCACCGAAGTGAATCCAGACTTCGCCAAAGAGTCCAAGCCCTCCTCGGCAAGACCAGAGATAAATTTCACCTTCACCGCCTCAGGCACATTTTTCTGATGTAAAACCTTGGTCGTCAGATCTTGCACATACTGAATCAATGTCGGTTTATCAGAGTGATACACATATGCGTTGACGTTAGGATTATTGTAGCTATGAAGCTGTGCAAAACTTGCCTTATCCCCTTTTTTACCAATAATGAGATAGCTTCCAGGATTGATCCGCAGATAAACGTTCACTGGCAACAGCATCCCCTCAAAGAAGAACTCTTTGGAAATATCTGTCATCTGAGTATCGGCAATGGCCTCAAGCCCTTTATTCTGTGTACTGGACATACCTCCATATCGGAGATCTGAAACCTGGACTTAACATCAATGTGACTTCAAGGACGAGCCTTGGACAAAGGCCTAGGTGAGCCCTGAGGCCACAATGACGTCGAGTTCTGCAAAATATATCTGTCAAAAACTTGGACAGTCGCCATTTTCCCCAAATTCGATTAAATTAGCCATTCACAGCTGTCCCATTTTCTCCAACCTCCAACAAGAATAAGGGTGAATGATGATTGGAAACCGGTATTTCTTTTTTGCTCTGTGGGTAACGACGTTCCTGTTTTGGTCCTTACAATCCAAGGCCGTTGATTTTGAAGCCTATTTAAAACGCCACAAGGTCTCTGCCGTGACACTCAAGAACTCTTCTTATTGTGAATGGAAAAATGAAACTTCCGACAATCAAATCAATGGCTACCGAACCGAAGAGCTGGTCAGAATTGCCTCGGTCTCAAAACTATTTACATCTTACCTCGCACTCAAGAAATTTGGCCCCTTCCATCGATTTCAAACCCAACTGACTATCATCCCGGTCGGCAACAACTTGGTTGATCTCGAAATTCGTGGATCCGATGATCCATACTTCAACCTCGAAAAAGTCTTCTTCATGATTTCTGAGTTGAATCGCATGGGCGTCGAAAAGATTCGAAAGATCAGCTTTGACAGTCACTTTCGTGTTGCACTTAATTGGCGACAATCTATGGAAGTAATTTGGTCAGAAGGAATGGTCTGGAAACCCGAAATTCATCGTAACTATGTGACCCAACAGATCAGCCCAGAAGACAGCCAAAAAAACCTCCAAGCGGCCCTCAATACCAGCGGCTGGTCCAACCGAGCCAAAACCTCTTACCAACGTTTGGTTCGAAATGCCAAAGCAGAACGAATACAGCTCACGACTCAACCCAAGTTGTCCTTTCAAGAAATCTCCTTCAACGAAAATATGTCTCCCCGTCCACAAGGGGGAAAAAACTTTGTTCTTCGCTCTCTGCCTTTGTTCAAGTATCTAAAGGATCTGAATAAATACAGTATCAACTTCCTTGCTGATCAAATTTTTCTTGTTTCTGGTGGGGTTCCCGCTCTCCGAGACCTACTTGTCAATGACGTGAGACTTCGTGAGTCTGACTTTCAATTCTATACCGGATCTGGCCTCCCGCTCCGAGACACTGACCGAATCAATGAAGATGGCGAACGACGGGCTGATAATTTGGCTACGTGCTCTTCCGTGATTCGCACCATTCAGTCCATGGCTCAGTTCCTCAATAGCTACCCCGTCCCCAATGAAGAACGCGCCGAGCTCAATGGTCGTCAAAACCTCCTCCTCAGCGATGTGATGATGGTGATTGGAACGGATTCAGACGGTACAATTGGCGCAAGACCAAACATTGCTAAGAATGTGGTTGCCAAATCTGGAACTCTGACCGCAGTAACCAATGCTGCGGGTTATGCCAGTACACGAAATGGAATCTTTTGGTTTGGTGTTTTTATCACTGGAAAGGGCCTCAGAGAGCTTCGTAATTCCACCATGGGCCTCCTCGTTTCGGAAAACCGAGGAGGCAAAGAAGTCACTGCCCTGAGCCCCGTCGAATTTGACGAATTTATTCCCTTTGATTCTAAGTCCTCGATAAGGTCCTATGAGCCGATTTCAGTACGGATGAATTGAGGTGCGCATGTCAGTGACACAAAAAATGGCAACCCCTGGCCTAAGACTTATTCTTACAACACTCTTGCTGATCATGCCGCAGTTGATATTCGCAGCGAGCACCACCACCACATTACGCAGCCCCCTCGATCAAGCCATTTCAGCTTTCTCAAATAATCACCAAAAAACTCTTGAAGCTCTTCTCCAGAAGGATCCCACTCTGCTCAGGCAACGAAATGAGACCGGCATTAACTTGCTGTTTGCCGCGGTCGAAGAACGAAAAGTCTCTGATCTTCAGCTGATGCTCAAATACCAGCCTGACCTTGAAATTAAAACAGACGATGGTTACACGCTGATTCAGTCCGCGGCCTACGATTCGACACCTCTTATTGTCGAGATTCTGTCAAAGGCCGGAGCCAACGTTCAAGTTCAAGATATGGATGGCAACAGCCTTCTCCATCGAGCCGTCATGGCCGGATATAAAAAAATGATTCTGACCCTACTCAAGGTCGGGGTGAACACCGATATGAAAAACAAAGAGGGCAAAACCGCCTTTGATCTTGCCCTCAAAAATCCTCGCTTGAATCAACTTCAAAAAAAACTAAAACCCAAAAAGCCCTAGAGGGCTCCTTCAGCATTGACCAGTCCGCCGGAAAGAATTTTTCCTTCCAGATACTTCATAGGGGTCGCCGTATCGATCACCCTCTGTTTTATTTCCGCAGGGGTCAGCTCTGGATGTCGGGACATCATCATGGCGACAACTCCTGATACAAAGGGTGCTGCCATGGAGGTTCCAGAAAGATACGCATATCCGGTTGATTTATAGGTACTCAAGACATAGTGCCCCGGGGCCGCAACATGGACAGACTCCACGCCACGATTAGAGAACCATGCCATGGTCCCCCGCTTCTCAATAGCCGCCACCGTAATCACATTGGGGAGCTGATAACTTGCCGGATAACTTGGGTTGCGATCGATATCCTTCGACTCATTGCCTGCTGCTGCGACGAAAACAGCCCCCTGATCGCCCGCACGACGAATAGCCTCCTCAAGGGCTTGAGACCTCCCTGAACCTCCCCACGAGGCGCTGATGACCTTTGCGCCCATCTGTACAGCGTAATCAATGGCCTGAATGGCACCCTCCAAAGATCCTGAGCCGTTCTTGTCCAAAAAGCCTGCGGCCAAAAGTCTGGTTTTCCACAAAACTCCGGCAACTCCCACCTTGTTGTTGCCCACTCCACCGATGATACCTGCACAATGGGTTCCATGACCATTTTGATCACTCACCGGCTTTTTGGGATAAGCGAAGTGAAACCCATGAACATCGTCAACAAATCCGTTCCCATCATCATCAACCCCAGGCTTCCCGTTGGCCTCTGCTTCATTGACCCAGATATTTTCTTTCAAATCTGGATGATCTACAGAAATACCGGTATCGGTCACGCCGACAATAATGTCACCAGAGCTCACTGAATGAGACCACAATTTCTCGGCATGGATATCAACTCCATTTGAGTTCTTTAGTCCCCACTGATTGGAAAACTTTTTGTCATCGGGAAGATCGCTGACATGAACCCGGTAGTTTGGCTCAATGTACTCAACACTCAACGCCGTCTTAAGTTGTCGATAAACCTGCTCCGGCTTTTGTGAACTATGCACAAAGAGAAGTTGGCTTGCGCTCGATCCTCGCCGAATAGCGAAGCCCGAATCGGATTCCAACTTCCTCAGGTCTCTCGCACCAACATCGGATTTTAATTTGACGATATATTCGCCAGGAACAGCTTCGGCCTTCATTCCAGCCGCCCAAGACCAACTTGCGAATAATATGACAATTGCAGACAAAGATAGGTGTTTTTTCATCTTCCCTCCTGTCAGGAAGATTACCATTGCCTTAATTTGTCTCGGGATATTTGCCGGACTTGAGAAGAAATCTAGCCATAGGGCAGCTAAAAAATTTTCCGCTTCTCGACGAAGGCAAGAGGCAAGAAATGCCCCCTGCAAGAAAACTCACTAGCGTCGATGTTCGACCAGACGACGAAATACTTTCTGCATTTGATACCACTCCCCACTTGGTTTTTGCCAAAAAACATTCGCAGAGGGCCCCCATGATGCCAACTGTTTTTCAAATTCATTAAAACAGTTCAAATAGGTCCCCTGGTAGTTCATCACTTCTGCAATGAAGCAACCCAAGGTCTGATCCTGAGACTGAACCTCATAATAGTCTGAGTACTCTTTCGCCGACAAATCAGCTCGATAGCCTTTTGAATTCGGGCGCACAATAATCTTCCAAAAATATCTTAAATACTCAGGGCGCTCCAGCTGACTGACCGGCCGACCACTGCCCTCAGCATACATTCGAATATTGCCCCTGCTTAAATCATTCGAATGTATCGTCAATCCCAACGCCAGGGATTCGGACTTCGTACAATAGTCATAAAGAACAGTGACCTTCGAATTACGATAGAGACAGGAAGGAATTTTCCCGGATTCACTATCTCTGGGAAAAAAAGACCCCACGTACTGTAAAGGCTCCGACAAGACCAAATTAATCGCTTCTTGTGGCTGCAAAAATGACCCCTGATCGGCCGCCGCAGAAAATCCGAAAAATCCAATCCCCAACATCAGTGCTAAAAACACTTTTAATTTCACCACACGCCCTCCGTTTTAAATCTTGATACTCAACTCTATTTCTTCGCTGCCAAATATAATGGCCATACCTTGGCAACCAAAGATTCCATTTTCTTGATTCGCTTCTCATCTGATGGATGAGTACTTAAAATCTCAGGTGGCTTCGCACCACCGGCAGCTCCCATCTTTCTCCACAATGAGACGGCCTCATGGGGATCATACCCCGCACGAGCCATCAGCTCCAAACCAATGTCATCAGCCTCAGTTTCCTGAT
This sequence comes from Bdellovibrio sp. CG10_big_fil_rev_8_21_14_0_10_47_8, assembly GCA_002773975.1. Lineage (GTDB taxonomy): Bacteria > Bdellovibrionota > Bdellovibrionia > Bdellovibrionales > Bdellovibrionaceae > 21-14-0-10-47-8. Next base: position 7,598 of record PEZR01000098.1, on the reverse strand, counting down.
TTCTTCCGTGAGGCAACGATACAAACAAATTCACCCCTACACTAGCCATCGCGGCCGAGCGTTCATCAACAGCTCCACTGGCGACCAAGGCGCCCAGTCCCAGTTGCTGAATCAGCGCCGCAGACATTCTTTCGCGCCCATGTTCCCGCAAAGCATGGGCAATTTCATGCCCCATGATGGTTGCGATTTCGCCATCAGTCAGTTTCAGCTTTTCAATAATACCTGAGTAAAACATGATCTTCCCACCCGGCATACAGTAGGCATTCAACTCTGGACTAGAAATGATATGAACTTCCCATTTCCAAGCAAGAGCGTCTTTTCTAAAAACCTTCGTCTGAGGAATAACTCGACGCGAGACCTCCAAAACCCTCTGATACTGAGCTTGGCTTTGGTCTAGCTTTCTCTGCGCCTGCGCGTCTCGCTTCGTTTCATCATAGGACTTCTCAGACATTGAAATGATCTGCTCAGACGGAAGCAGCAGCAACTGACCTCGGTCCGAACCAATAGCTCCCTGCTCCGTCGTCGATGCACAAGCGCTCACAATGATCGCGAAAACAATGCCATAGAGACCATAAAGGACTTGTGGGCCGGAAAATTTCATAGACTCACCCTACCAAAATTCATTCTCATTGTCAGTAAACTCCTCGATTGTGTCGGTTTGACCCAGTCCCTCTTTCCTTCTCGTTGAGTTTGCTTCCGTCACTGGCACAGGACTTGAAATAACTTCCAGCAGATCATGGAAGAACTTCAAATACACACTCGAGGGGGAGTTATGAGTTTCAACGAAAGCGTTCAAATTAAATTCTTTAATGCATTGAGTGGAGGAGCGAGGTCCTCACTGACAACAATTCTTCACCAATTGGCTGAATTGTGTCCTTCAGACTCTCTGTTCACCGCGGATATTCACCAAGAGGGTGAAGCCTACAACGCCGATATTCAAGTGCACTCTCAACAATTGCACATTACGGCCCATGAAAGTGGAGACAGTGTCTACTCGCTCATTGGCGCCCTTACCCACGACATCACTGAGAAAATCGATGCTTGGAAAAAGATCCGTAATATCGGAACAGAAGCGGAGGGTTTATGAAAAAGTTCGCCACCCCACTGAAGGTGATTTTTATCGGGGGTCTGTTTCTTTTTGGAGTTGCCACGAGCTTTCTCTGGATCCCATTGGTGCCCTTTCTCATTCCACTCGCGGGGGCGCTTGCCATCGCCTACACAGTCAGCCAATGGATCTTCTCAGAAAAGATTTCTTTTGGTCAGACGACTCATCCGACGTCGTCTCCAATCCTCTTTCAAACACCACTTTTGTCACTGGTTCCCCAACCAGACATCCAAGGCAACAAAGGGCCTTGGGCTTCAAGTCAGAGCTCACCCCGACCTGCTGGGGTGGGCTCTTCATCCCAACCGATCTCATTGAAGACCAAACGCAAAGATTTGCCGCCACCAAACTTTACAAGACCGGCGGTCCATTAGGATCAAAATAGTCCTCGATTTCAAATTCTTTTCTATAAAGAGTCTTTCGACCAATGCCCAGTACTTGGGCCGCTTGGTCTTTGGTCTCTGTTCGTTTCAAGATCTCCTGGATATAAAGCAACTCAACTTCCTTCAATGACGGAAGCTGATCGTCCAACTGAAAGAGCTGTCTTTTTGTAGAGCTCAAATTCTTATTCTCCAATAGGTCCCGGGTAATAATATTCTCAGACGATAAAATATAGGCTCTCTCGAGCATATTCTCCAGCTGCCGAATATTGCCAGGGAATGAGTGCCCTTTCAAATAAGTCAGCGCATCTTCGCTCAAGGACTTTCGAATTCCCCATCGATCCTGAAGTCTCCCGAGCAGAAACGGAATGAGCACTTTCAAGTCATCTTTTCGTTCTCGCAGGGGTGGGATATGCACCGGAATTACATTGAGTCGAAAATACAGATCCTCTCTGAACTTGCCCTCTCGAACCAATTTCTCCAAATCCTGATGAGTGGCACAAAGAATTCGAACATCCACTTTTACATTCTTGCGCCCGCCGACCGGGCGAACCTCTTTTTCTTGAAGAACTCGGAGTAACTTGGCCTGCAGGGACAGCGGAAGCTCAGCCACTTCGTCCAAAAATAACGTCCCATTATTAGCCGTAACAAATAAACCTGGCGAATCTTTATCTGCACCCGTGAAAGCCCCGCGAACATGTCCAAAGAGCTCCGACTCCATCAAGTTTTCTGGCAAGGCCGCACAATTAACGGCAACGAATTCTGCCTTGGATCTAGGGCTCCGTTCATGAATAGATCTTGCGACCTTTTCCTTTCCAACACCACTTTCTCCGGTAATCAAAACAGAGCTATCAAAAGAGGAGATCTTGGAGATCATCGAAAAAATATTTCTGATCGCATCACTCTCGCCAACAAAACCTTCAAAAGACTGTCCTTTAAAAATCTGTCTTTTCAAAAGTCCTAGCTCAATCTTTGTCTCAATAGTCTCAATCGCTTTTTGAATTCGAGCCTCAAAAACTGGATAAACAACCGGCTTAGTCAAATAGTCCATTGCCCCCAGTCTCATCGCTCTTATCGGAAATTCGAGCTCTTGATTTCCCGATACAAAAATAACAAAGACGTGCTCAGACTCTAGCTTTAGCTTTTCCAGAAACTCAAACCCAGTCATTCCAGGCATAGAAATGTCACTGAGGATCAGAGTTGGCGTCTCAGAATTGGTTACTTTGGAAATCACATCTTCTGCCGATGTCGATACAATCGGCTCAATTCCCATTTTATTGGAGAACAGCTTTAAGACAGCCAAGTCAGACTCGCTATCATCCAGAAGAATTAGTTGGTATTTTTGTCCATCACTCATGAAACCTCTCTTTAAACTCATTGGAGAGTTTTTTTCTCATCCCATCAATTGTTATTGGCTTACGAATATAGTCGTCAAAGCCATGCTCCTTAATTCTTTCAACATCCTCATTCATTCCATACGCAGTGAGGGCCCAAACCAGCCCTTCATAAGATTCTGCCTTCAGCAAATCCAACACTTCAAAGCCATTTTTTTCAGGCATATGAATATCGAGCAGAATCAGATCTGGGCTTTTCTTATTTACCTCACTCAATAGATCTTGATAGGAAACGAATCCCCGCACCTGGCATTTCAGCTTCTTTAAGAAGATCTCCGCCAACCGAACATTGTCTTCGTTGTCATCCAGAACATAGATTAAAATTGACTCGAGGTTTGTACTGGCAACGTTCTCGCGGTGCTGTTCACTGGCTGTCATTAGCTGAGACTCATCACTCTGGAACGTCGCTCGAAAATGAGAGCCCTTACCCACTTGGCTTGTTACCAGCTCTACATTCCCACCCAAGCGCCTTGCTAGATTCTGAGCCAGACGCAGACCTAAGCCGGTCCCAGTGGCACCCGACGAAGTTGCGAGTTCGCCGCGAACATACTCTTGAAAAAGCTTGGCCTTTTCATGAACAGGAATCCCTATCCCGGTGTCGACAACGTCCAGATAGTATGTCTCCCCTCTCTTTCCAATAGTCATGTGAACGCTACCGGAATCTGTAAATTTAAGAGCATTGGAAAGCAAATTATAGACGATCTGTTTCAACCGAATTTCATCGGTAACAATAAATTCGTCATCAGGACAAAGATTTTGAATGGAAAGAGCAACCTTTTTGCTAGCAGCTTGGTCCACGAAAGCCTTATGAAAATAGTCGACAAGATCCTGAAGCTTAATTTTTGAATATTGAAAGACCAACTTCCCAGCTTCGATCTTCGAAAGGTCCAACAGATCATTGATCACTCGAGAAAGAATCTCTCCATTTTTTGAGATCAAACGGATGTACTCCTTGGCCTCGGGTCCTAAACTTTTAGCGTCCTCCAACAGTTCCGAAAAACCCAGTATGAGACCCAACGGAGTTCTCATCTCATGGCTCATATTGGCTAAAAAGCGAGTTTTTGCTTGATTGGCCAATTCGACCTGACTGGTTCGTCTTTTTACTTCTTCCTCCAGGTTGGTATTCATCGCCAGAATTTTCTCTTCGGAAACCTTCTGTTCGTTGATGTCCTCTAAGGATCCCACCAGAAACTGGGACTGATTCTTTTCCATACTGCGAACCATACGCCGCGCCCGAAACCACCGATAGTCGGTTAGAACTCGCATTCGAAATTCTAAAGGGATCTTCCCGCCCGACTTGATCGTCTGACGAAAGGACTCTTCAACCATCTCCCTGTCATCAGGATGAACAAGGGAAAAAAATAGTTCAATTGTTGGCACAAAGGAGTTGGGACGAAATCCAAGCAGTTCATAAAGACGATCCGACCAAAATACGACCTTTTCCGGATCCTCAAGGCGATGCCACTCAAATGTTCCGACTCCACTTCCTTCCAACAGCAAATTGTATCTCTCGTTTGCTAAGCGCAGAGCTTCGGTATTGTCCTCCAAAACCCGGCGGCTAGGAATATTGACGGCCCTAAAGGTCACCGGCCATAAAATAATCGCGGTCGCAACAGAAGAGATGGCAATCACAACTTTCACCGCGGCCTGAATATGATAGATCGGATGCCAAACAGTAATGATGTCCAACACATGACCTGCACCACAGGTAAAAATAAACAGGGCGAAGAGAATATAAATGTAATTTAAAGTCGCGTCTTTCCGGCGAAGAGCAAAGTACAGAATACAGAATGGAATAGAAAAGTAAGCGGCTGCAACGAGAGCATCTGAAATAACATGAGACCACAGTATCCACGGAACCCATTGGTAACAATGCCCATGTGGCATAAACGACATCCAAAGGGAATCTGCACCGTGCTCACTCATCTCTAATCGGGTATCTCCTGCTTAAGTAGTTGAAGCGTCTCTATTGCTTTTCCAACAAGGCTTGGCTGAAGCCTCACATATTTTTCAAAATCTTGAATTCGAAGACATTGATGTAGGTCCTCAATCAAATCACTCACTTCCTCACACCCTAAGTTACTGAACTGATTTTTTAACTGATGAAGATCTGTCATCAATCCATCGCACTTTTCAGCAATCATTGAGGCTTCTATTTTTCGAGCCAAAAATTGTTCCCACGCTCTCTCCAGACTTTTACGCATGTTTTCGACAAAGTGGTCCAGGCCCTGTTCCTGAGCAATTTCCTGAAGCTCTCGAAGGTGTCCACTATTGATCAAAGCTCTTTCCATAATCTCCAAACCCATTCTCCCAAATATTTGACGCAATCATTAAATTGCCTCTCAAGCGCTATCCTCCTGTTGTTGTAAGAGCAAAACGACAACGAGTATAATTAATTTTGTATTATCTTTTTAGACCTGTCGCTTGGGCAAAAACAAACAAAACTCCACTTTTACCGGCCTCCGCCGGCCTCAAAGACCTGCGATTGTGTGAGCTCGTCCGATGCCTATGGCCCCATAGTACTTCAATGTTGAATCCGCCTCCTCAAAATAGACATAAATATTTGTGTATTTATCAAAAGCGCTTTCACTATTGATGATGGTAAAAACAACCGGAACACTGGTTGTGCTCTCGTGGCATACCTGCCCCGTGGCCTCAGAGACATGGACCGAAAGAACCAGCTGGTCGCCACGCCACTCTTGGTCAGTGCCAATGACGCTCTCACAACTGTTTTTAAGAGTCACTGTTGCGGTGATCTCAGTCTGCTCCCAACTCCGCACGACGGCGGGAAGAGCGACCTCGTCAGGAAGAACCATCCTTGATTGATAACTAGAGAAGGGCATTTCGCTCAGCGAGAACGCCAAACCCATTGCCGATGCGACTAAAAGAAAAAGCTGTCTCATATCCCCTCCAAAAAACCTGGGAAACCATCCGCTGGAAACCCACCCCTCAAACCCTAAGGGCTGACAAATAAGAAACAATGACACTGTAATGTTATCCAAGAGACGTGCCATCCATTCCGAGTTCAGTTTTAAAATCAGAGCCGCATGAGATTTGATTTCAGTAAAAAAAGCGCGTCTGAAACCTCTAGTTGGGAAAATTTTCCTCGGCAAACGAGGAAAATAACCCCGGCGCTTTCCAAAGACATTGGTCAACTTTGCATTTGTCGAGTCGTTTTGACCATCAATCAACCCCCATTTCTGTCAAGAGCCCGAAAGACCCTGGTTCGGATCTTGCTGTTACAAGTACACGTGGGGTCCGGGTTTCATGATGCTGCTCGGAGAAAACAAGGAGGTTAGTGATGAAAATGCTTAATTCAGAAAAACGACTTACCAGAGATTTTGATCGATATATGAGATATCCATCTTGGAAAATCAGTCAGTTCCAACATGAAGTCGACAAAGATATCGAAGATTTTGTGGTGTCAATTCCGTCAGAAATTCAAATTGATCACCTGCCGTTGGAGCACCTCAAAATCAGAGATGGCCAAGACGTGGTTCTCGATCTTCAAGAAGA
>PEZR01000098.1:0-1101 GCA_002773975.1 Bdellovibrio sp. CG10_big_fil_rev_8_21_14_0_10_47_8 | reverse complement strand
CACTGACACCTGCGGTGGATCAATCTCCACCTGCAAGTCGGCGGGATCTTCACAGGACAAAGTTACATCAGACAGGCGTTCAGCGATATCAGCGCCGATGGTGGACAGCTGCGAACCATAGTCGTTCGCACAGATGTCCCCGATCTTACCACCGGTCAACTGACTGGCTTTGGCATAAGCCTGACCATAAGACCCTCGAACTGGGGTATACGTCGATAACTGCCCAGACTGAGAGTTCAAACAAGAAGAGTCTCCAGGCTTCACGATGATCGAATGAACGGCAGCAGACTTGCCAGCATAAAGCTGTTTCAGCTGACTCACCAAGGTCTCAGGCTTGTCCTTGTCTTCCAACTGATAAGTCTTGTTACTGGAATCAAGATACATCCCACTTCGCTCATCTTCATCGGACAATACAACAATAGCTAAATAAGCATTGGGCCGAATAAAGGACGAAGGATTCTTCTCTAAAAATAGGTTCGCAGCAAATATTCCACGCTCATCTCCTGACGGACAGTTTTTGCGTGCCTCCGTCACAGGTGCCGGCGAGGTCGTATAGTTAGATAAAAAGTTTTCACACTGTTCAGTCTCACGCCGAGAGATATTCCATTTAAACAATTGTTCGCGATTACTCATCGACGAAGTAATATAAGAACCCACAACTCCAGTAACTGCTCCACTTGAGTTTTTGGTTTCGATAGGCACTAACTTTCCATCCTGAAGTAACCCCTGCTTATTACTATCTTCATTTCCGTTGTGAAGGGCTGAGTTCGGACTGTCGTCAGAGGTCGTCGCTGTCGCACTGGATGAGATATCGGTGGTAATAATTCCAATACGGTAGTCCACCTGTCGAGCATCTAACTGAGATAAAAATGAGCTAAACTTCTGAGCCATATGGTTTTGCTCGGAAGACATCGAGCCCGAGTTGTCATCGACAAACACGATATCGACAAGCCCGCCATTGGCTGAAACAGTATAATCAAAAATATCTTTTCCGCCGGAGCTAATACAGGTATCGCCCCCAAGACCTTGGCAAGCAGTACTGCCATCAGAACTCTTCTCGAACTTCTGCAGAGCACAGGCTACCCAGTAGCTAGCAACAAT
>PEZR01000152.1:13138-14343 GCA_002773975.1 Bdellovibrio sp. CG10_big_fil_rev_8_21_14_0_10_47_8 | reverse complement strand
GAGTTAACAGCTGAAGAAAGACTTTTGAGGGCAATTTTTGGAGAGAAAGCTCGTGAAGTAAGAGACACGTCTTTAAGAATGCCTCATGGTGAACAGGGGACAGTAGTTGATATTCAGATTTTAGATAGAAAGGAAGGTGATGAACTAGAGCCGGGCGTAAGAAAAATAGTAAAAGTAAAAGTTGCACAAAGAAGAAAAGTAGTAGTTGGTGATAAGTTGGCTGGTAGACATGGAAATAAAGGTGTAATTTCAAAAATTATTCCCACAGCTGATATGCCTTACTTAGAGAATGGAACTCCAGTTGATATTATTATCTCCCCGCTTTCAGTTTTAGCTAGAATGAATTTAGGACAATTATTAGAAGCTCATATTGGTTGGGCGGCAGAAAAACAAGGAAAAAAGTTAGCTTTACCAGTATTTGAAAAAATTAATGAGGAAATAATTGAGAGAGAATTTAGAAATGTTAAACTTCCATTAAGTGGTAAAGTTCAACTTTACAATGGCAGAACAGGGGAAAAATTTAAAGAAAAAACAGCCGTTGGAATTGGCTATATATTGAAGCTTATTCATATGGTTGAAGATAAGACTCATGCTCGTTCTACTGGACCCTACTCTTTAGTTACTCAACAACCATTGGGTGGTAAGGCACAAATGGGAGGACAAAGATTGGGAGAAATGGAGGTTTGGGCTTTAGAGGCTCACAGAGCTGCATATATTCTTCAAGAAATGTTAACAATAAAGTCAGATGATGTTGTGGGGAGAGCCAAGGCTTTTGAGGCGATTGTGAAAGATGTTGAGATTCCACAGGCTACTGTGCCAGAATCATTTAAAGTTTTAGTTAAAGAACTAAATAGTTTATCATTAAATATTGTTCCTATCGGTTTAATTGAGGTTAAAAAAGGTAAGGAAGATGATAAAGAAAATAAAAATATACAAGAAGAGGATAAAAAAAAAGATAGAAAAACCAAGAAAAAATTGATTAAGAAAAGCAAGAAAGAAAACAAAATATGAAAAATATTATTGATTTCAAGAGCCTAAAAATTATGTTAGCCTCTCCAGAGGAAATTAAGTCTTGGTCTTATGGAGAAGTTAATAAGCCAGAAACAATTAATTATAGAACTTTAAAACCAGAAAAAGATGGTTTATTTTGTGAAAGAATATTTGGTCCAACTAAAGATTGGGAGTGTTATTGTGGTAAATATAAA
>PEZR01000152.1:0-13016 GCA_002773975.1 Bdellovibrio sp. CG10_big_fil_rev_8_21_14_0_10_47_8 | reverse complement strand
TAAAGGAGGCTTGTCATGCGTGTAAAAGGTGGATTTACAAATCGTCGTCGTCATAAAAAAGTTCTAAAGCGAGCAAAGGGCTATTACTCGGCCAACTCGCGATCTTATATCCATGCGGTTGAAAAAAACGACCGTGCTTTGGCTTATGCGTACAAGCACCGCCGAATGAAGAAACGTGAGTTCCGCGCTTTGTGGAATCAACGAATCAATGCCGCGGCTCGATTGAATGGGACAACTTATTCTCGTCTGATCGGTGGCTTGTTGAAAGCGGGTGTTGAAGTGAATCGTAAAATGTTGGCAGAATTGGCCATCAGCGATTCCACTGCGTTCGCAAATCTTTGCAAACACGCGATCACATAGGCTGACCCTAAAGGGAGCTTGCCATGGTTACTCCAGCTGATCAGCAGGGGATTTTTGAGCAAAGAAAACGAGATCATATTCGTTTGGCTCTGGATCCTCGTGTTCAGACTCAGGGAATGGCTGGATTCGATCGAATCCAGCTCGTGCATGAAGCTCTTCCAAATTTGGATTTTTCAGAAATCAATCTTCAGACAAAATTACTCGGGCAGGATTGTTCCTGCCCTTTGTATATCAGTTCAATGACAGCGGGACACACTCATGGAGAGCTGATCAATGCTCGATTGTCTCGGCTTTCCCATGATCGTCAGATTTTGATGGGTGTTGGTTCCCAACGAAAAGAATTGTTTGATCCCTCAGCCGGGCTTGAATGGAAAAAGCTAAGAGCCCAGTTTCCAAAAGCACGGTGGATCAGCAATATTGGAATCGCTCAATTAATTATGGCCGCCAATGACATGGCTTGGGGTCGGATTCAGGGCTTGGTGGACTCTTTGGAGTCCGTGGGTCTTTTTGTGCATCTCAATGCGCTGCAAGAGTGTCTTCAGCCGGAAGGAACGCCTCAATTCAAAGGAGGCCTTCAGGCCCTTGAAAAACTGGTCAAAACTTTGTCCGTGCCGGTGATTGTAAAGGAAGTTGGTTGTGGATTTTCAGCACCCACTCTGCAACGATTAGAGAACATTGGAGTTCAGATCGTGGACGTCAGTGGCATGGGTGGAACTCATTGGGGGCGAATTGAAGGCCTCAGAGCGGACGAGGCATCAGTTCAGGCTCAGGCAGCTCAGACGTTTCAGAGCTGGGGGATTTCGACGGTCGAATCTTTGATTTCGGGCGCCGAGGTTTTAAAGAAGACAGAGATGTGGGCCTCAGGCGGAGTTCGGTGTGGACTGGATGCAGTCAAAGCATTGTCCATGGGAGCTAAAGCGGTGGGTGTCGCACAGCCCTTTTTGCAAGCGGCTCTTGAGTCCGAAGCGGCCGTGGACAGAGTGTTCACCCAGCTCGAATTTGATATGAAGGTTGCCCTTTTTTGTACCGGTGTGAAGCAAGTGGCGGACTTCGCTGAAATCAAGGAGAAGAAGATATGGACATGGAAATAGATCCCTCTTTGAATTTGGAAAAAAAAGTTTCTTCTGAAGGGCCGTTGTTGGCGGAATTGCCATTGTCAGGACTCGCGGAAATGTTCAAAGGATTTTCTAAATTAAATCGTGAAGAACGTTTGGAGATGCTTTTGGAGTTTGGCTTGCTGAAAAAGTCAGATGTCGACTATTTGGAGCGGGGTGGGCTATCCGACACGACTCTTGGTGAAAAATTTATTGAAAATGTGATTGGGTATTTTCAGCTTCCTCTCGGGGTTGCGACCCATTTTCGGATTGATGGGAAAGACCATGTGATTCCAATGGCCGTCGAGGAGACCTCGATTGTGGCGGCGGCCAGTAAAACGGCAAAATGGATTCGCGAGAATGGCACTATTTCGACAGAGGTCATTGGTCAGGATATCATCGGACAAATTCAATTGTCCCATGTGCGCAATTTTGAAGATTTTGAGCAGAAGGTTCTGGCTCAGCGTTTGGAATTTATTCGTCTCTCGAACGAAGAGGTTGCCTTTGGATTGGTTCGTAGGGGCGGTGGAGTTCGAGATCTGACGGTCAGGAAAGTAGCTCGTGGTGATGGCACCGATATGGCTGTGATTCATGTCTACATGGATCCGGTGGATGCGATGGGCGCCAATGTTATCAATCAAGTGTGTGAGTTTTTAAAGCAGCCGATTGAACAATTGACCGGCGACAAGGTTACCATGTGTATTTTGTCGAACCTGGTGGATAGCAAGTTGACCCGAGCCAGGGTCGTGATGGAAAAAATCGATGGCGAGTTGGCTCGAAAAATTGAGGAAGCCTCTTTGTTTTCAAAGCAAGATCCCTATCGGGCGGCGACGAACAACAAGGGTGTTTTGAATGGGATGGATCCAATCCTAATTGCCACTGGCAACGATTGGCGCGCGGTGGAAGCCGGAGTTCACGCCTACGCCAGTCGCGACGGACAATACCGATCAATCACTGAATGGAAACGAGAGGGTGGGAAGCTTGTCGGCACACTCACGGCTCCGATCATTGTCGGTACTGTGGGAGGGGTCACGAGCCTGCATCCGACGGCGGCCATTTGTTTACGAATGCTGGAGGTCTCCTCGGCCAGTGAGTTGTCTCGAGTGATAGCGGCCGTGGGTCTGGTGCAAAATCTTGGAGCCTTGCGAGCCTTGACCACTGTGGGAATCATAGAAGGGCACATGAAGCTGCACATTAAAAATTTGTCTTTGGCAGCGGGTGCGAGTGAGAAAGAAATTCCTTTCGTGCAAAAAAAGCTGGAAGAGATCTTGGCTTTGAAAAAACGAATCTCTTTGAGCAATGCAATTGATGTATTGAAAGAGGTGCGCAGTCGTATGCAGGAGAGTTCGTGTTAACTCAAGCGAGGATCTCGATTCCTGGAAAAACTTTTATTGCAGGCGAGTACTTGGCCTTGGTCGGAGGCCCCGCGCTGGTATTGGCCACGAACCCCCGGTTCAGTTTAACTATTACAGCTCGGACAAAGCCCGCCATAGAGGGTTTGAATTTTCATCCCGACGGCCCATCAGGGAAATTTTTGTCACTGCAGTCAGATTTTTTTAAGAACTGGGATATGAGTTTTAATGATCCCTATTCTATCGGTGGTTTTGGCGCTTCCAGCGCTCAATTTGCGTTGCTTCATCTATTTTATCAAAAAGGACAGGATATTTTTGGCGATGGTCAGGGCCAATGGGATTTGCATCAAATGCTTCAAGATTATCGTCAGCTGTCATCGGAGAACAAAGGATTTCCGCCCAGTGGTGCGGATATTGTTGGCGCTGTCTCGGGTGGGATTACTTGGTTTGAACGGAGTCAGGGACGTGTGCAGACTTTTTCGTGGCCCTTTCAAGAGATCGAATTTTTTGTCCTTTCAACAGGTCAAAAAGTACCGACCCACGAACATCTTCAGGGTTTAAGCCAAATTCCTGAGGTCGTATTGAGTGCTCCAATGCTTTCGTTGCATGAGGCGCTCTCTCGCTTAGATTGGTCTCAGTTTCTGCGAGCAATGAGGCAGTATCGGGATGCTCTTTGGAATCAAGGGTGGTGCGCAGAGCACAGTCAGAAAATTGTAAAGACATTGGAAAACCATTCCGAGGTGCTGTTGGCCAAGGGATGTGGGGCTTTGGGGGCAGACGTGGTGATTGTTTTTTGTGAAAAGTCAAAAAGCCCGAGTGTGAGGGCCTTGATTGATAAGTCGGGATTAAAGATTGTAGCCAGCAGTTCAGATGTCAGTCCAGGAATACAGGTCGAGTTGAGCTCTCATCAAAAAGAGGTGACGTTGTGATTTTTGAAGCTTCTGCTCCTTCTAACATTGCATTGATTAAGTACATGGGAAAGGTGGATGGCGCGGGCAATTTGCCAACCAACAGTTCTTTGTCGTGGACGATTGAAGATCTTCGGAGCTATGTGAAGCTCACTCATCGAAGTGATTTGCCGAAAGATGAATGGGCTCCGCTGGAGGGTGACCATCTGGCGCAGATCCAGCTGAATGAGGCCTCCCGAGAACGTTTTCTCAATCACTTTCAGAGTTTAAAGTCAGAGCTGGGTGTTCAGGAAAATTTTCTGATTCAGTCGGCCAATAACTTTCCTGCGGATTGTGGGTTGGCAAGCTCGGCTTCGAGTTTTGCAGCTTTAACAATGGCGGCGGTGGAGGCCCTTGGAGAGTTCAATCCGTCGTGCCGAGACCTATCCTTGGGTGAGCGCGCGGAGCTTTCGCGCAAGGGATCGGGAAGCTCTTGTCGTTCTTTTTTTGGTCCTTGGAGTTTGTGGTTCAAAGAAGGTGTTCGACCCATCGAGTTTCCGATGCATCAATTGCTGCATCAGGTGATTATTGTTGAAACTGAAAAGAAGGCCGTGTCCTCTAGCCAGGCTCACCAAAGGGTGACAACAAGTCCTTTATTTGCCGGAAGAACTGATCGGGCTGAAAATCGGTTAGCGCAGCTGATGAATATATTTCGCGAAGGGGACCAGTTGGATCACTGGAGAGCTGCCTTTGAGATTGTTTGGGCCGAGTTCTGGGATATGCATACACTTTTTGAGACCAGCAGTCCTCCCTTTGGCTATATGTTGCCAGGCAGTGTGCAAATACTGCGATGGATGGAAAATCTTTGGCAGTCCGAAAATGATGGTCCGTTGGTAACTATGGATGCCGGAGCCAATGTTCATCTGTTGTACCGCCAGGATCAAAAAGCATTGGCGCACAAAATCCGCGGTGAATTTCAAAAAGAATTCAATATCTTTCAGTGCAACGAATTGCGCGAGGAAACTCGATGAACGGAATGCCGTTGGCTTCATTTGAAACCCAGGTCCCTGGGAAATGGATTTTGGCGGGCGAGCACTCCGTACTTCGGGGTTGTCCCGCGCTGGTGTTCCCTCTGGAGTCTCGGTCGCTGTCTTTGGCCTATCAGGATAAAGTTTCACAAGGGCTGACGTTGGAGCTTGCCGGAGATCATGGCGAAGAGTTGCAGCTATTGGTTTGGGGTGTGCTTGAGAAGGCTTGCCAGCTAAGTAAGGTATCCCGGGCCGATCTGAGGGGTGTTTTAAGAGCCCATAGTTCCATACCAGTGGGTGCTGGCCTTGGTGCCTCTGCAGCTTTGTGTGTTGGGATTGCCCAATGGTTTTTGGCGATGAAATTGATAACCACAAACCAGCTTTATGAATTTGCGAGAACTCTAGAGAATCTGTTTCATGGGGAGAGCAGCGGGGTCGATATCGCCGTCGCTTTGTCGAGATCGCCCTTGCGATTTTCGCGCTCTGGAGAGAGGGCGTCTATCGAAGTTCGCTGGCAGCCGCATTGCTATGTTTCGTACTCCGGGAAAAGAGGAGTGACTTTAGAGTGCGTCAATAAAGTGAAGTCGTTGCTCGAATCAAATCCAAAGCTCGGCGAGCGCATTGATCAAGACATGGCTCAAGCCGTGAATCTAGCGCAGCAGGCCCTCTCGTCGGAAGAGATTCAAGGATTGCCTCTCTTAAAATCTTCGATGGATTTAGCTTATACCTGTTTTGAGCGATGGGGTCTTTGTGTCGAATCTCATGTCGAGTGGCTTCGTCAACAGGGAGCGCTGGCGATAAAACCAACGGGTTCTGGTGGCGGTGGTTATGTTTTGAGCCTTTGGGAAAAAGAACCACCCCTGGAAGTTCGAAAGTTATTGATTCCCTGTTTTGAATCCGGAGCGAAGCCCGCCATTAATTCTAGTCAGTACTTGGCTTCTGAGTAAACCAGAGTTTCTTGATATTGATCTACAACTTCATAATGAAGATGGGGCCGGTCCAGGTTCTGTTCGACGAAATCCCAGTTGATGAGCTGAAAGAAATTCTCCAAATATTTAGAACGGTCATTCTGACAGTCGAGATAGTATGCATGTTCCCACACGTCGCAGACCAAAAGAGGTGTCTTGTCCTCGGTCATTGGGTTTTGTGCATTTTTAGCAGCGACAATAGACAGTTTTCCCATTTCGTCTTTCGCCAGCCAGACCCAACCTGAGCCAAAGAGGCTTTTGCCGGCAGCTTTGAAAAGAGAAGAAAATTGATCATAGCTTCCAAAATTTTTGGCTAAGGTTGATTTCATATTTTCACTCAGAGGCTTAGTTCTTTGAGGGTGAAGGCAATTCCAATAAAATGCGTGGTTCCAGGCCTGGGCCGAATTGTTAAAAATATTTAAAATCTTTTTTTCAATTTCATGGTGTTTCAAATGATAGGCCGTGATCAAGATCAACTGCTCGAGCTCCATGTCCTCATATTCGGTTCCACGGACGAGATCATTGGTATTTTGCACATATTTGGCGTGATGTTTATCATGATGAATTTCAAGAGTTCGTTCCGAAATCAGAGGAGAAAGCGCAGTTTTTCCAAAGGGCAGTGGGGGAAGGCGAATGGCCATATATTTCTCCTTAGGGTGGAAGAGATCTACTGCCGGCCCGAAGGAAGGGTCTCCCTCAAGAGGCCGGCATCAAGTTGAATATACAAAAGTCATTCCGTTTCTAGAGTCGATCTGTTGCAGGAGGCGTCTGGCGCGGGGCTTTTTTCCACTCCTCGCGTTCTGCTTCGGGGAATTTTACACTCGTCTGTGGGGCTCATCTCTTGATTCGCATTGGTCGAAGGCGGGATGAAGAAAAATTTTAAAGGGATTTTTTTAAGGCGTGGTCGTAAAGGGCCAGGCTGGTCGCAATGCTGGCATTGAGAGACTCGACTCCTTTGGTTGGAATAGATATTTTTTGAAGATCGGCATGATTGGGAAGACCTGCACCCTCTTCGCCAACGAGCAAGTAACAAGACTTTGGCCACTGGAATTCAGAAAGTTTTTTCCCTTTCATGTCGAGGCCTACGAGCTCGGCGTGTTGGAAGCGGGGAAGTTGTTTGCTAGATGGGCCCTTGAATAGGGGCAGTCGGCAGACGCTGCCAGAGGAAGCTTTGACTGACTTGGGTAAAAATGGATGAGCGCTCTCTTGCAATAGAATCACTTTTTCGACACCGAAGGCCTCTGCGCTTCGAAGAACTGCGCCCAAGTTGCCGGGATCGCCCAGTGGACACAAGAGATGGAGTCCAGAAATTTTTTGATCAAAATTCCAGGTCGCCAGGCTTGGCTGTTCGAGCACCAAGAGGGGCGAGTGGGTTCCAAGGACATCCAGTTCGTTGAAGAGTTCCGTGTTGAAACTGAATACAGGAAAATCCAATTCGGGAGACAAGAGTTTGTCGGCTCCCCGAAGGCTCTGCATTTTTGACGAGATCAGCTCGGCATTTATTTTTAGGGTTGGTTTTTTAAGAAATTCTTGAACCAACTGAGGTCCCGAAAGAATAAACAGGCCTTCTTGTTTGAGGCCCTTCGAGGTTGTGAGGCTGTGAAACATCCGGAACTGTTTGTTGTCTCGGCTTTCAACGGAGTATTTTTTCACGGGCCGTCCTCGGGCCAAGGCTCCTCGTCAAAGTCTGGGAGCGGGGCCATTTTAATTTTGCGGTAAACCAGCAAACGTCGCTGGTGGGAGGTCTCGGGCAAGGTGTAGGCGATGTCTTTTTCAAGAGTATAAAATTCACCCACTTCTTTCTCTGCCACGGCCAGTTCTGGATCAACCTTGGGGCCTTTCATAAAATAGACTCGACCGCCGGTTTGCAAACTGGTCAGAACATTGTTCAATGTATTGCGAACATCTTCGACCGCTCGAGTGATCACTCCTTGAACCGGATAGGCAAAGTATGGGTTGATATTTCTGCCAATGATGTCCAGTTTTTGAAGTTGCATTTTTTCCCGAATAGATTTGAGAAACTCGACCCGTCGTTGGACCCCTTCGGCGAGAATAATTTTTTGATCAGGGTAGAAAATTTTCAACGGTATTCCTGGGAAGCCAGGGCCTGAGCCCAGATCCATCAGAGGAAATTGAAGTTCCGTGAGCTGGGGGACAATCAGGCAATCAATAAAATGGCGAATGCCAATGTCTTTGATTGTCAGAAGGCGCGTGAAGTTTTCTTTTTCTTGGCTCTCCATGAGGAGGCGATAAAAATGAGCCAACTGTTGTCTTTGTGTGTGGCTCACGCTCGTGAAATTGTGGTTGCGAAAGATATCTGCCAAGCGGTCATTGGCTTCTTCCACCGAGTAAATTTGCTGGGGTTTTTTGTGTTTCCCACGCAGGTCTCGCGGAGTGGTAGCCGACTCGGGGCGCTGGGTTTTGTAGGGAGAGATATTGCTTTTGTTTTTATGAGCCATGGAGTATCTTTGACCATATGTCACAAGCCCAAAATGCGCAAACAAAACTGGAAGAACTTCGGCAGTCAGCTCTGGCTAAAATGCAAGGGGCCGCAAGTTCAAAAGATCTTTACGAGGTTAAAGTTGAATTCTTAGGAAAGAATGGTTTCTTGACGGAGATCATGAAGGAGATGGCCTCCTTGCCCAAAGAAGAGAAGCCTCTGTTTGGCAAGTTGGTCAATGAGGTCAAGCAGGCTTTGGAGCAATCCTATCAGCAGGCCGAGCTGAAATTAAAAGCTCACGAGATCGAAGAAAAAATGGCCAATGAGGAGATGGATTTAACCTTACCAGCTGTTGGGGGTGGGAATCAGGGGTCGGAGCATCCGGTCGCTAAGGTCACCGATGAGATTGTTCGGATTATGTCTCGCCTGGGCTATTCTTTGCGCCAGGGGCCCTGGATTGAAAAGGATTTTTACAATTTCGAGGCTCTGAATATTCCTGCGAACCATCCGGCTCGGGATATGCAGGACACTTTTTTCATCGACCCCACCCATGTGTTGAGAACACATACTTCGCCGATTCAAATTCATTCCATGGAGTCGGAAAGACCACCCCTGAGAATTCTGGGAACAGGAGCTGTCTTTCGATGTGACAGCGATATTTCTCATTTGCCGCATTTTCATCAGATTGAAGGGATGTGTGTGGATCGTCACGTTTCTATGGCGGACCTGAAGGGCACTGTCAGTTTTTTTGTGCGCGAATTTTTCGGTGCTGGATTGAAGACTCGATTTCGTCCGAGCTTTTTTCCGTTCACGGAGCCTTCGGCGGAAATTGACTGCACATGCCCCATTTGCAAAGGCAAGGGCTGCAGTTTGTGCAAAAGTTCTGGATGGATCGAGATCGGGGGGTGTGGCCTGATCAATCCCAAAGTTTTTGGTTTTACCGGAGTTCAGTATCCCGAATGGCAGGGTTTTGCTTTTGGCTTTGGCATTGAACGTATGGCGATCATTAAATATGGAGTGGAAGACATTCGTCTTTTTGTTGAGAACAATCTGAAATTCAATCAACAGTTTGAGTGAGTCTCTGAAATGAATCAAAGACCCGGAATAGGTTTGCAGCGATGAAGATATCTTTGAAGTGGTTAAATGATTTTGTTGATGTCTCTGAATTTATCAAAAAGCCTGCGGCATTGGCAGACCTGTTGACCAAAGCAGGGCTTGAGGTCGAGGACATTCAAAATCGATCTGAAAGCTTCCGTTTTGTCGTTGTTGGAATGATTTTGGAAAAAGATCGGCACCCCAATGCGGATAAATTGTCCTTGTGCCGAGTGATGACGGGTGAAGGGGTTGTTCATCAGATTGTTTGTGGAGCTCAGAACCACAAAACCAATGACCGTGTGGTGGTGGCTCTCCCCGGGGCGGTATTGCCGGGAAATTTTTCGATTGAGAGAGCTGTTGTTCGCGGGATCGAGAGCGGCGGTATGCTTTGTTCATTGAAAGAACTCGGTCTGACGGAAAAAAGTGACGGCATTGAAATCTTGCCAGAAGATGCTCCCATCGGAAGATCCTTCGCCGAATACCGAGGATTGGATGACGTCATTTTTGAGCTGAAGGTCACGGCCAATCGGGCGGACTGTCTGAGCCATTTTGGTTTGGCTCGAGAAATTGCTTGTCTTTTAGGGCGTGGGCTCAAGAAGCCGCAGTTGAAAATGGGAAGTGCGGATGCCTTAAAGGTGTCTTCGCTCTCCAGCAGAAATGAGATGGCTTTAGAAGTTAAAAACTCAGATCTATGCCCACGTTATACGGGTCGTTGTTTGATGGGGGTTAAGGTGGGCCCGAGTCCCGATTGGCTCCAGAAACGTCTGGAGTCCGTGGGGGTCAATTCCATCAACAATGTTGTTGATTGCACTAACTATGTGATGATTGAGCTGGGGCAACCTTTGCATGCCTTCGATGCGGAAAAAATTAATGGGAAAAAAGTGATCGTGGAATTAGCTCAACCGCAAGAGAAATTCACGACCTTGGATGGGACGGAGCTGACTCTGTCCGGTGAAGAACTGATGATCCGTGACACCCAGCGCAGCTTGTGCGTCGCCGGCGTGATTGGCGGAAAAAATTCGGGTGTGACAGAAACAACCACTTCTCTGTTTCTAGAGTCGGCTTATTTTTCTCCGATGTCGGTTCGAAAGAGTTTGAGGGCACATGGTCTGAATACCGATTCTGGTTATCGTTTCGCTCGCGGAGTTGACCCAGAGGGCTCGTTGTTTGCACTGGAGCGCGCGACAGAGATGATTTTATCAGTCGCCGGGGGAGAGGCTCTGTCAGAGCCCTATGATGTCTACCCTGCACGACAGAGCAAGGAGAAGGTTCACCTTAAATTGGCAACGGTTTCGGAACGACTGGGTTATGCAGCTGAGGGCTCAAAATTTGAGGCTTTTATGAAAGGCCTGGGTTGTGAGTTGGAAGTGTTGGCGGACGGCGATTATCGGGTCACACCTCCGTCCTATCGGTTTGATCTTGAGTTGGATATGGACCTTGTTGAGGAGTACGCACGACTCAATGGTTATGACCAAATTCCTGAAAGGTTGCCAGACAATATAGATCTTGCGCCGAGTGCTCATGATCTCAATTACCTGTTGCAAAGAAAAACATCTGAAATTTTCCGAGGACAAGGGTTTAGTCAAGCGGTGCACTTGGCGTTGGTGGGAGCTAAATCTGAACTTCATTTTGTCAAGAGTGATGCAAACATGAATCTGGCCGGGCTCAATTTGAGTGAGATGCCCGTGAAAATTTTGAATCCATTGAATGAAGAACAAAATTGCCTGCGGAAAACTTTGTCTTATGGATTGTTTCGAAATCTCTGTGGCAATTTTCACCAGGGAAATGAAAATGGCCGTTTGTTTGAAATTGGAAAGACATTTTCTTTTGAGGGCCCTGAAAGTTATAAAGAGCATTGGCGCCTGGGGCTGAGCGCATGGGGATATCCATGGAACTTTTGGCAACCCGAACCCAAAAATCCTATTGTCTTTGAGCTGAAGGCAGCAATGGAGACTTGGTTAAAGACTTTTCATATTTTTGACTATGAATGGGTTCCGGTTCAGAACCGAGGAGAGATTCCAAATTTTCTGCACCGAGGACAGGCCGCCCATCTGATGGTGGAGGGGCAGAAGGTCGGCTTTATCGGGACTCTTCATCCGGTTTTGTTGGAAGAGGAAAAAGTTCGGGTCTCAGCCGCATTGGCGGAAATGAATTTAGACCTTTTGCTGAAGGGGCAACCGCGAGGACTCCGAGTGGAGACTCCGTCAAGATTCCCATCTATTCAGAGAGACTTGGCTTTGGTGATGCAAAAAACATTGCCGGTGGGCTCGGTTCGGCGGGAGATTCGTGATGTCGCGGGAGAGTTTCTGCGCTCTGTAGGGGTCTTTGATGTTTATGAGGGTGAAAAGTTAGAGGGTGGACTCAAGTCCGTGACTTTCCAACTGCTTTATCAAGATAAAAAAGACACGCTGCGCGATGAGATGGTGAATGCCTCCATCGAGAAGGTCCTGCAGCATTTAAAAGCTCAGCATCAAATCACAGTCCGTTAAATTGTCATAAAATTCTGCCAATTCGCTATAAATTCTTGATTCGTTTCAATAACTTGCTAGCCTATTTGTGAAGAACAATAACAAGGTTGGTTGTGGCCATGGCAGGACAAAACATCGGAAAATCGACAATGACCAAGGCGGATATTGTCGAAAAAGTTTATCAGAAAATTGGATTCTCCAAGAAGGAAGCTTCCGAGCTGGTGGAGCTTGTTTTTAATACTTTGAAGACAGTTCTTCATGACGGCGACAAAGTCAAAATTTCTGGTTTTGGTAACTTTGTTGTTCGCGGAAAAAATGAACGCGTGGGACGAAACCCACAAACGGGCGAACAGATCAAAATCAGTGCTCGTCGGGTTTTAACTTTTCGCCCGAGCCAAGTGCTCAAGGCCATGCTCAACGGAGAAGAGTATGCCCACCTGATCGACAAGGAAGAGGACGATCATGACGACAACGATTGAAATCATTACTGAAAACTCTGAACCAACCACCGAGGTTGTTTTAGAGGACAAATATGCTGAGCCCGCAAAGGCAGCCTCCGCTCCGACGTCAATGAATGTCGACGTTCCGACGGAAGCAATGATGTCGTTGCCAGCCGCGCTTTGTGATGAAGCACTGCTTGAAGAAATTAACTCGATCCCCACGAAGATGGGTTTTAAGATCGGTGAAGTGGCCGATATGCTGGGGATCAAGCAATACGTGCTTCGTTATTGGGAAAGCGAGTTCGAAGTTTTAAAGCCTAAAAAGGCTTCTAACAATCAGCGCTATTATACTCGCAAAGATGTCGAGAATGCTTATTTGATTCGCAAGCTTTTGCACCGAGATCGATTTTCAATCGAGGGCGCACGGGGAGCATTGAAGGACCTGAAATCTTTTGTACGCTCTGAAGTCAAAAAAGATCGCGAGATCAGCTCAATGACTCAAAAAATTGAAGGTCTGCAAGATCAGTTTGATGACATCCTGATCCAAATCCGAAAAATCAAACGCCTCGTTGGTTAGCCCAAAAACCTCAAGCCCACGTTAATAAGTGACTTCCCTTTTTTGGTAGCAATGCTGCGTTATGTAGTTGATTTGTGGCCGTGAAAAACCTATCTTTTTGGCTATCCCAAAAGGACGTCTGCGTGTGGCTCAGCTTGGTAGAGCACCAGCTTGGGGTGCTGGGGGTCGCTGGTTCAAATCCAGTCACGCAGACCAAATTTAATTCTTAAAAACAGAAAGTTAGAAAATCGCTAGAAGGGGTTGCGCAATCCCAGGGCGCATATAGGGGTTCTCTTCATTTAACTGCAGATAGATTCAAAAAGTCTTA
>PEZR01000058.1:6603-14528 GCA_002773975.1 Bdellovibrio sp. CG10_big_fil_rev_8_21_14_0_10_47_8 | reverse complement strand
TCCTTCGAAAATTCGCAATATTGCTATTATCGCGCACGTCGATCACGGCAAAACAACTCTGGTCGATCATTTGATCAAACAAGCGGGAACTTTCCGTGACAATGAACACGTTGATGATCGTTTGATGGACTCCATGGATCTTGAAAAAGAACGTGGGATTACAATTGCAGCG
This sequence comes from Bdellovibrio sp. CG10_big_fil_rev_8_21_14_0_10_47_8, assembly GCA_002773975.1. GTDB lineage: Bacteria > Bdellovibrionota > Bdellovibrionia > Bdellovibrionales > Bdellovibrionaceae > 21-14-0-10-47-8. The sequence continues at coordinate 14,356 of PEZR01000058.1, read as the reverse complement.
AAAAATGCTTCCTTTGTTTACCAAGATTATAAAATCAATATCGTCGACACCCCCGGGCACAGTGACTTTGGTGGTGAAGTTGAGCGGGTTTTAAATATGGTCGATGGTGCTATGCTGTTGGTGGATGCCTCTGAAGGACCATTGCCGCAAACTCGATTTGTTTTGAAAAAGGCTCTTGAGCAAAATATCAAGGTCATGGTTTGCATCAATAAGATCGATCGTCCAGATGCTCGAATTCAGGAAGTCTTGAACGAAGTGTTTGATCTTTTCATTGATTTGGATGCCACCGAAGAACAGGCTGATTTCACGACCATTTTTGCCGTGGCTCGAGAAGGCCGCGCGACTTTGGATCCAGATGTGAGAACAGAGAATCTGGATGTCATGTATAAAAAAATCATTGAACTTGTTCCGCCACCCAAGGTGGAGCTTGGAAAACCGTTGCAGATCCTGGTTTCTAATTTGTCTTACAACAGCTTCGTCGGCCGTTTGGCAATTGGCCGTGTTCGTGCGGGAAAAATCAAAGTGGGTGACGATGTTCTTTGCACCATGGAGCAGGGAAATAAAAAACTCAAAGTCAGCGCCTTGTATCAGTACCACGTGAACCAACCCGTTCAGGTTCAAGAAATTGGCGCCGGAGACATTGCAATTGTCGCAGGTATGGAAGACTTCCAAATTGGTGACACGATCACTTCTGCCTCGGAGCCGACACCATTGCCACGAATCCGAGTTGAAGAGCCTACGGTCGGTGTGATCTTTTCCGTCAATGATGGCCCTTATGCTGGCCGCGACGGTAAAAAAGTCACCAGTCGGCAGATTTTAGAGCGTCTGGAAAAGGAGCTTCTTCATAACGTGGCTATTCGGATGGAGCGCACAGACAGCAATGAATCTTTTAAAGTCATTGGACGGGGAGAATTGCAGCTCGGGGTTTTGGTTGAGCAGATGCGACGTGAAGGTTTCGAACTTTGTGTCAGTAAACCACAGGTTATTTTCAAAAAAGAAGGTGATCGACTGCTTGAGCCCTTTGAGCACGCAATCATTGATATCGAAGATCAGTTCACTGGAATCGTTACCGAGAAAATGGGGATTCGAAAAGGGGTGATGGCCAATATGACCACCAAAGGTTCCGGAAGAACTCGTTTGGAGTTCCGAGTACCTGCCAGAGGTTTGATTGGTTATCGATCTGAGTTCTTAACTGATACTCGTGGAACCGGTTTATTGAATACTCAATATGATGGCTATGACGATTACCGTGGAGAGATCGAAGCTCGACAAAATGGATCGATGATTTCTGATCGCCAAGGTGTTGCTGTCGCTTATGCGATCTGGAACCTGCAAGAGCGCGGACGTATGTTTGTTATTCCACAGACCGAAGTTTACCAAGGAATGATCGTCGGCGAGCATGCCAAGGAAAATGACCTTGAGGTCAACATCACACGAGAGAAAAAATTGACCAACGTTCGAGCCTCCGGCAGTGATGAGGCCATTCGATTGGTCCCAGTAAAACCCATGACTTTGGAACAGGCGATGGAGTGGATTTCTGAGGATGAACTCATCGAGGTAACGCCAAATCATATTCGTTTGCGATGTCGGGAGCTAGACCCACACAAACGCAAACGTAAATCGACTTCAGACAGCTAGTGCTGGGTCTCTATTTAGACTTTTGTCGGTTTGTGATGGCTTCCTAGGGGAACCCTCGCAAGCCGACCATTTTTCCGCTACTCTCAAGTGGGATGGAAAAATCTGTTGCGATCGAAGCTCGCGGTTTAATGAAAAGATATGACAATGACGTCGCCATTGGAGCTCTTAATTTCGAGGTGCTTCAGGGTGAGTGTTTTGGTCTTTTGGGGCCAAATGGGGCTGGTAAATCTACCGCCATTCGGATGATGTATGGCTCATCGCTAATTGATCAAGGTGATCTTTTTATACTTGGTCTTAATATCAAAAACAGTGGTCGAGAGATCAGAAGTCAAATCGGAGTTGTTCCTACCGAAGATGGATTGGAAACCGAACTCAGCGTGCGTGAAAACTTGATCCTGTTTGGTCGTTATCATGGGATCGAAAAAAATCTGTTGCATCGACGCTGTGAGGATCTTTTGAAGTTGGTCAAACTCGAGGAATACGCGGACCATCGAGTGCCAGAGCTTCCTGTCGGTTTTCGTCAGAGACTTGTTTTTGCAAGGGCGTTGATCAATGAACCTCGAATTCTTTTTTTAGATGAACCTACGTTGTCCTTGGATCCTTCTGCACGGCAATGGGTATGGAATCAGATTCAGAATGAGAAGGCTCAAGGTCGAACCTTGCTTTTGACCACTCATGATATGGAAGAAGCTGAAAAAATTTGTGATCGAATTGCCATCATGGACCGGGGAAAAGTTTTGGCCGTGGGAACGCCCAGAGAGCTGATTCAGCGCTTGGTGGGCACACAGGTCATCGAGCTGCAGGTACCTCGGGGTGATCTTCAATACTATCTTTCCAGATTGAGCAGCCATAATTTTGCATTTCAGGTTGTGAAGCAGCAGGTGAATGTTCACCTGAAAGACAATGATGATCCACAAAGGGTCATGAACCTGGTTCAGGGGATCAGTTTGACCTTGCGACAGTCGGGTCTGTCGGATGTCTTCTTTAAGTTGTCAGGGCATGATGTCCGGGACGAATTGATATGATTTCATCTGGAAAAGATCTCTATCTCAAGCGTGTTGGAATTTGGAATGTCTGGGGCAGAAACTTTCTTGTCTTTCGCAAGTCATGGATTGTGAATTTATTTTGGATGGTGGTTGAGCCAACATTTGTTCTCTTTTCCATTGGGTATGGTGTTGGAGCCTTTATTTCCAGCATTCAGGGCGTTGCTTATGTTGATTTTTTCTTTCCGGCTCTTCTCTGCTTGACAGCAATGATGGTGGCATTTTTCGAAACAGCCTACGGGTCTTACTCAAAACTCAATTTTCAAAAGATATATCAGGCGATGATTCTGTCACCCTTAGAGCCCAAAGAGATTATTTTTGGGGAAATTCTTTGGGGTGGGAGCAAGGGGTTTCTGAGCGCATTGGGGGTCACGTTGGTGGCGACTGTCTTTGGACATACCGACAACCTTTTGATTATTCCAGCGCTGTTGGTGGTATTCATTTGTGCAATTCTATTTTCAAGTCTTGGTTTGCTTGTCGTTTCATTCATAAAAAGCCACGATCAGATTTCAGTTCCGACTTCAGGATTTATCGTTCCGATGTCATTTATTTGTGGAACCTATTTTCCCTTAGAGCAGATGCCCGTGGCGTTAAAATATTTGGTTTATCTTCTGCCGCTGACCCATGCGGTCGGAGCTGTTCGCGGAATTCTGCTTGGAGGCATGCCCTGGTGGCAAATTGGCCTGCATATTCTGGTTCTTCTGTTATTAACATTGTTGGTTGTTAGAGCAGTTCAAGGCCGGATCAGTAAAAAGTTGATTCACTAGGCTCAGCCTCTTCTTCGTTAAGATCATCAATGGCTGGATCAATCACCGGAGGCTCTTTTCCAGTGAGAAAGTATTCAAGTTCACTTTTGGCCGTGAGATATTCTTCCTCTGAAATTCGATTATATTGGTAAAGTCGATCAATCATTTGCCGTAAACGCTCTTGGGCAAACGCAGTCAAATGTTGTTTGTAAAAGGACTTAGAGTAGACCTCAGGATTCGGAAGAAGAAATGTGAGAAAAGTTGATTCAACAACATCAAGATCTTGGGGGTCCTTTTTGAAATAGAAAGCCGCTGCCTGTTTAACTCCAAAAAGCTCTTTTCCAAACTGAACGACGTTCAGATATCTTTCTAAGATCTCCTTTTTCGAAAGAACTTTTTCAATACGAATGGTGATGAAGGCTTCAACGATTTTTCGGCCCAGAGTTTTTTCTTTGCTGAGAAACATATTTTTTGCCAGCTGTTGTGTGATCGTTGAACCACCTCGAACAAAACGACCCTTCTCAAGATTGGACTTGAGACTATTCTGAATTTCTTGCAGATCAAATCCCTGATGAGTCCAAAATGACGAGTCCTCGCTCAAGACCACAGATTTTTGTAAATAGTTGGATATTTGTGAGAGCCGAACATATTGCCCAGAGCTTGGACACAGTTTAACGTGGTACATTTTGGTGGTGAGACAACCCTTGATCTCTTGATTGGTGGGTATTTTCGAAAATAGCCATAGACAAACCAAGCCGATGACCAGAGCCATCGCGCCGATGACTTTAGCCAATAGAAGAAGTGTCTTTTTTGTTAAGTAGACCATGGGTTCTCATCCATTCAACGCTTTCAGCAATGGCCATTTCAGCAGGTCGTGGTTTGAAGTCAAGCTCAGACTGGGCTTTCGAAGAATCAAACCAATGATAGAGAGTTGAGCTCCAGGCATTTTCACGACTGATGGAGGAGGGCAGACCGACAGTTGCCAGGATGTCGCCAAAAATTCCCATTGCATGAAGAGCCGAGGTCGGGAGCTCCAGGGTCGGAGGCCTTTCGCCGGCACAGCGAGCGATGATGGCGAAGAGATCTTTAATTAAAATATTTTCTCCGGCAAGAATATATCTCTCACCCGTGCGGCCCTTTTTCCAGGCTGATAAAATTCCATCGACGGCGTCGTGAACGGAAACTACATTTACTCCACCTGATGTATAAAATGGAAATTCTCCGCGAGCTACCTTGACCTGGGTTTTGCGACTGCCTTTTTTTGCATCGCCAGGTCCGTAGATCGTGCTCGGATTGAGCATGACGGCATCCACACGATTCTTGTCACAAGCTTCTTTGACCAGGTGTTCTGCTTTTCTTTTGGTTTCAAAATAACCCATGTTCAGGTCAGAAAGATTGTACTCAGAGTCTTCATTGAGTATGTGATCGGGGGTAAAACTAGCTCCAACAGCTACGACGGAACTCAAATACACGAGCTTTCGCACTGAATTGGCACGACAGGCCTCGAGCACATTTGCAGTGCCCCCAACATTGATATTTTCCATGCGAGTGCGTTCTGATTTTTTATAAGCGATCAGGCCAGCTAAGTGAAAGACGGTATCAATTCCATGAAAGGCATCTAAGAGACTGTGAAGATCAGTGACGTCGCCGTACCGGTAATCGGCCACAATGCCATCGAGCTCACTGAGGTTGCTGGATTTTCGAATAAGGGGAAAAACGTGATTTCCTTCTTGGATCAAGCGTCTGACGACCCAACTTCCCAAAAATCCATTGGCTCCGGTAACAAGAACTCTAGCCATTTTGTTTTTCCTTTTTTTGGTATTTCATTTTTTCCAGAAATTTGACGGTAGCTTTTGAGCCAAAATATCCAAAGGTGCTACCAATCAAGGCTCCAGCAAAAACGTCAGCTGGAAAATGGACACCATTGTAGATGCGGCTAAATGCAACCAAAGAGGCGATGGTAAAAAACAAAACTCGATATTGCGGAAAAAATCGGCTCAGAAAAAAAGCCATACAAAACATTGTGACTGAGTGATTTGACGGAAAACTAAAACCCCCAGCCGGACTTCGTTGAATGGCATCGATGCCAGCCATGAATGGTCGATTTCTCTCCCAGAAGTGCTTCAGGATATTGCCGAATTTGTCTGCCAACCCCATGCTCAAGGCGAACATGACCGTCAAAATGAGGCCAGATCGGCGCCGAACCCAAACCATAGTGACAATGAAAAGAGGGATAAAAAAAATTTTAAACATGTCCGTCTTGTGAAGATCAGTAATGGAGGGGAAAAAGATATCAAAGACAGAGTTCGTCAACGAGGTATTGATAAAATGAAAGATGGCTTGGTCCATGGTTTCAAAAATGTTCATAGACCGAACTTAACTTGGCTAAAAGTCTCCGTCACTCAATAAAAGTCTAGGGCATTTGAAAAACTGGCCCTCGACAAAGGCAGGGGGGATGATCTGTCGCTTCTGCCTGATCATGCTTTGTGGCAAACTGTCGAGAGGTGCGAGGTATTGCAACATGGAATTAACCACACTGTTCGGAATCATATTGGGAATTGGCGGGATCCTTCTTGGAAATGTGATCGAAGGAGGGCATATCGCTTCTTTGGGTCAAGGGGCGGCGGCGGTGATCGTCTTTTGTGGAACCTTCGGCGCAGTGATCGTGGCCTCCAAAAGAGACGATCTGACGCTGGCTTGGAAGTTGGCCAAAGAAGCCGTAGCCAAGCCGAAGCTTGAAGAGACGGAAAAGATCATTCAGGAAATTCTTGATTGTAATCGATTTGCAAGAAAAGAATCGATCGTTGGTCTTGAACCCAGAATATCAAAGCTATCGAATAATTTTTTGCAGAGTGTTCTACGTGGAGTAGTTGATGGCATTGATGCGAAAGTTCTTCGGGACGTTTTTGAAACACAGATTCATCATGAAGAAGAAAAAATGCTCGGGGGCGCTAAGGTCTGGACCGACGCCGGCGGATTTGCGCCGACCATCGGAATCATTGGCGCAGTCCTGGGTTTAATTCATGTGATGGGAAACCTAAGTGACACCAGTAAATTGGGAGCGGGAATCGCCGTCGCCTTTGTGGCGACGATCTATGGTGTCGGATCTGCGAATCTCATTCTGCTGCCCTTCGGAAGTAAAGTTAAAAAATACGTGCATCACAGAACATTGATTAAAGAAATGATTCTTGAAGGTGGCCTGAGCATTCAAATGGGTCTTTCGCCAACGCTGACTGAAATGAAGTTGAGATCCTTTGTGGACAAGGTCAAGGCATGATCAAAAAACGCCATGAGGAACATGAAAATCATGAACGCTGGTTGGTGTCCTATGCGGATTTCATTACCTTGCTGTTTGCATTTTTCGTCGTTCTTTATGCGACTTCGACCCAGAACGAAGAGAAAGAAAAAAAGTTCGAAGATTCTGTTCGCGCTAGTTTTAAAATGATTGGTGGCGCTGGAGAGCGTAATCAAGACCTGGGAAATCCGCTGGGTCAACTTTTTGACCCTCTGGATTTGGTTCAAAAAAGAGATATTGGAAATGCCGAACTTGAAGATTCCATTGAGAGACTTTTGCGAAAAACAATGTCTGACGAGGAAAGAAAAGAAACCATTGGATCGATTTCCAGAGATCGGCAGGGTGTTCGAATTACTTTGGCTGCCTCCAGATTTTTTCCGTCTGGATCTTCGAAATTGCGGATGCCAGCCCTCAAGTCACTAGATAAAATCGCTCGGGTTTTGAAGCTTTCGAACAGAGATATTGTTATCGAAGGTCACACTGATGATCAAAGCCTAACCGGGCGAACATCGGAAACGAATTGGGAACTGGCCGGCCTCAGGGCAACCAGCGTCGTTCGATATCTATCCAAATACCACGAAATTGAACCCAGCCACTTGTCGGCGGTTTCTTACGGTCAATATCGACCTCTCGTTCGGAATATCGATGAGTCCAGTCGCGAAAAAAATCGCCGAATTGAGATTCTGGTTATGAACCGGCGCGAAGACTAGAGCGATTGTCTCATATTGAGACGATGTCTAAAGTTTGGTCACCCGCACTCTAAAATTGTCTCCTTGAACCTTGCTTGGACCTTGGTAGAGGCCCAGAACCCATTGGTTCGATCCTTGGGGGCATCTCCCTTGCTCTTTGATCGGGCATGAAACAGTTTACACATCTATTTATTGCTGCTCTTTTTGCCATGAACATTGGTCTTATGCCGACTCCTTTGCAGGCCTCAGTTCCGATGGATCTAGCAAAGGGTTTAAAGTCCGCCGTCGTGCGTACTTCCGAAGGTTTGATGGTAAATGTTCTTCGTGGATCGGACGTTGTCG
>PEZR01000058.1:0-6585 GCA_002773975.1 Bdellovibrio sp. CG10_big_fil_rev_8_21_14_0_10_47_8 | reverse complement strand
AGACACCGGTAGCGCAACTTATGGAATATTCGCCAAAGGCTCTTGAAAAAACAATTCAGGCCACTAAATCTGGGCTCATCAAAGGGAAAAATGGAGCTCAAATAATTGGGCGAACAACGTTGTCTTCGCTGCGGCGTTTTCCAATGGAAGCGTTCACATTTTTTATTGCAATTGGAGCCGTCTCTGCAGCTCAGTTCTTTTTGGATGAGGGTGGAAACCCCATGGTTTTTGAACAGCATTTGAATTCTGGCTTGGATCCTGTGGGTAACTTGGGATTTGCGGCCTTTATGGTCACCAGTGGGTTGAGCGCAGAGGCCTTTAAGGCCATGGGAACGGCAGCCCCTTCTCGCATTTTTGTCGATCATATCGGAATGGGGGCTGGAATGTTGGCTTCTCATATTGTGGCTGAAGTAGCCCATTTCCCTGGTTTCAAGGAATGTATCAAATCTTCCAGTCGATCTTCTCTGGCTTGTCAGACAGCTTATGAAAATTGGGTTAAAACAGATATGTTTGAAAAACTTCATGAGTTCGCACCAGGCTTGATGTCTTTGGTGGTATCTAACGTGTCGGCGATGATTGTTCAAATGGGTCTTCAGGTTGCCAAACGAGAGTTGGTTCGAATTTTGGGAATCAATCTGATTACGGCATTGGCTCCAGGTGGATTGGCCGTCAAAGGATTTCAGTTTATTGGAAAAGTCGGACAGTTCTTTGTTTTTGTGGGCATAGATACGCTCATTCAGCAGCCTATTCGATTTGCTTACAGTAACGTTTTGCAATCCGGTGACCTCCGTTCTCTCGAGCTTCATTTGCAGCGCCAAATTCGAACAGCTGGGGCCGAGAAATTTACCACCAAAGATATTCGTGGCTATTTGAATACCACCAAGAACATGTTCGAAGAGTGGCGAGAAATGAATCTGACGTCAGTTCGGATGGCAGAGAGCAATTGGAGTATGAATTTGGAAAAATACTCAGCTCAATACAATGCGACATATAATTTCTACTCTCATTTTCTGGAAGAAATTCGACAGCTGCGTTTTGGTAGCTATGAGAGTAATCCAAAGCTGAGCATCCTTAACCAGACATTTCCTCTGAACGGGGTCTCCTTTGACCATGAACTCGAGAATCCAGACGAGCCCAACAAGATGGACTATCTTTTGTCTGAAAGTCGATACCAGGTTGAGGAGTTCCAGACCGAGCGTTTGCAGATGGTAGCGAATTCTTATCTGAAAGATTTTTCAACGAATGGACCCTTGGCACAAAAGCTTGCCAGCCTGAAATGTAACTCAGCTTGTAGTCCCACTGAGCTAAAGAATCTAATCGGTGATTTGTTATCAGAGGATAACCTGGTTGTGGTTAAGGCTCTTCAGCGTCTGACAGCTATTCGGGATTATCATGTCGGAGACTATATTCGAAATACTGAATTTGGTCAGTACATCAACCAGATCGTTCTGGCCTTGGGAGACCCCAAGGACATCAATGAATTAGGTTCAGCAAAGGTCACACAGTTTGTGGACGGGTACATCAACGAGCTGACTCAGAAGGGGCCTCGCTTTCGGTCACTGAATAGCATTGACTGCTCTTATGTTTGCAACCGGAACGAAGTTGTTCAGTTAGTGAGGGGTCTCAAGTCAACGGACCCTCAAGTCGCGCAGGGTGCTTGGAGAAATCTGAAGGAGTTGCAGAATTATCATCTTTATGGCCAGGGATCGATGCAACTGAATTTTGGAAAAACAGCTGACGCCGGTTTGATTCCTGAGAAAAATCTAGGGCTCTTCACGAAAGCTCTTAAGCAGCTTGGAAAATCCGCGTCCACCAATGAGTTTTCAAATCGCCAGTATGGACTATTTGTCCATCAGATTTTGACTCAACTCGGAAAGCCTAAGCCTATGATGACCCCAGGAGACGGCTACCTGAGCTATTATGGAATGAATTCTCAATACCTGGATTCCTTGAAGAAAGCCGAATTTCCAAAGTCTGTCGAAGGCAATAAAGGACTCCTTGGGTTTCTTGTGCCGGATCTAGTTACAAAAAATCCAGTGGAATATCTTGTGGCACAAATGGTCTGGGGTCCGAGAATCAATCAAATTCAATATTACGATAAAAACGTCAATAGCTCATATTTTGGATCAAGCACAAACTTTGTTCCTCCAGCTCTTTTGGAGGATGGAAGCTCGATCCAAATTGCAACCTGTACGCCGTATCCCACGGTTTTAGATTGTCCAGTCAGTGTTCAGGGAAAAAAGTATTCATCCTTGTTCCGCTATTTGGTGGAGATGGGATTTACCCGACACTATCAAGCGAACCTCAGCCCTTTCATCACCGCAGAATCTACGGGCTTCGAGGACTATTGGAAAAAAACCGGAGAATATCAGTACGTTCAAGGATGGACTAAGTTTGAACCCACTTACCAAGAGGTGGTTGCAAAGTTGGTAGATGCCTTGTGGGAAAAAGACGGGCATTCTACCAGTGGAACTTTTTCCAACTCTGTTTATAAGGGTGTCCAGGCAGCGACGAACAATGGACCGGTCTCCAACGGTGTTTTGAAAAGTCTTGAGCAAGAGTACAAACTTTATCTAACAATTCTAGGAGAGTTTGCTAGGACCGTTAAGCCCGGGATGAAGTCAGCATCGAAGCCAAGGGTTTTTCGGCAGACCAAGTGGGACAAGGGAATCATCGGGAACCTTCGGAACAACGACACGCTTTCATTCTCTATGTTAGACAAGGCTCTGTATCATCCAATGAATGGGGCCAAAGCGACCAACCTGCAATTTCAAGAGGACCTTCTGTCCCAATGGTACGATCTTCTTGGCAAGTTTGATGGAATGAGAGTGGCGACGATTGATTGGAAAAGTCAGGGGAAAAAGGTGCGAGGCGTGATTAGTCGTCTGACCAATCAAGAGCTCGCGGCCCATGGAAAACGTTTTCAGAGTCGCCTGCAGGCTCTTCAAACAGAACTTGCTTACGGAGTCACCAATCAAGAACAGCAGAAAAATCTGCAGGCCCTGATGTCTGCTCTTTCGGGAGTGGTCAATAATGCCATTACTTATGTTCAAATTGCCAACATGGTCAGTTTGAAGGAGCTCAAAGGCCAAGAGAACCAAATGGTCATTCAAAAGCGTTGTATGGAAAATGCGATACCCAAGGGTTCAGCCAATATTTACCGCAATGCCATGGTTCAATGTTCCGGCATGAAGGTTGAATAGTTAAGGCAGAGAGAACCTGGCTTGAAAGAGGTTCGTTTTGAGGGAGCCTGAAGACAGCCTAGAATGGCAGTTGTCAAAAGGTTCGACAGATGAAGTTGGAATAAATTGAGAGTTTAGTTTTAGTAACAAAATTAAAGGTAATGAAACAAGAGGAGAGAAAAAATGAAAGCACAAGTAAAAATGATCCTATCAGCGGCAATTGCTTTGTCGGTATCCAGCGCGGCATTTGGAGCCGGGATGAGATCTGTCGGAGAAGTTAAAAGTCGCATCGAAGATGTGATGAAAAATCGTTCTTCGGATGCTCGTATTGGACTGACTGGAAAAACACCAGCAGAAATCAATACTGAGATCGCAAAAGAAATTTCAGCGATTAGCAAGACCGCTAATCAGAATGAAATTGCTTCTGTTCTTGGGAAAAAATCGATCTCTGCGCCAGAGGCTAATGGCAAAACTAAGTCTGTGGATTTGACGGATTTGGCTCGTATTATCTTGGCATCGAAACAAGCGAGCAAAGAAGTTCGTGAAGCGAATCGCAACCAAGGCGATGCAGAAGCTCAAAAGATTGTCGACGCACTCGACCAGGCTTCTGATGTATCTGCTCAGTTTTTAGCTTTGGTTGGTCGATCAGCTAATGGGTTTAAAACTTCCAACGAAACAACACAGGCTTTCAATAAGCAAGTGTCTCTGATTTCTGAAATTCTTTCTGGAAAGATGAGTGTTGCAGAAATTCAAAGCCATACTGACTTTATGAAAGATATCGTGGCTGCAACTTCTGGAAATACTGTAAAAATCGAAGCAGCTTTTGATGCTGCTTTGAAGCAGAAGTATGGCAACCAAGCGGAAGCTAAGAAAAAAGAAATTATTGATTGCATCTAGTCCTGGTCTAAAAACAATCGAGTTCAACATAACGCCGGGGTGCTAAACACCTCGGCTTTTTTTATAGGACACATCTCCCAATGCGCATTGCCTTTTTGCTGAAATTCTTGAAAGCTAAAAGCTATGCATCAGGCCTTTTGGCTTTTTATCACATTTCTGGTGGCAGCTTGCAGTTTACTTTATGAACTGATCCTTGCCCAAGTATTGTCGGCGCTTTTGGGTGGGACTGTCTTGAGGTATGTGACCACCATCGGTTGTTATCTCTTTGCTATGGGTGTGGGTTCGATTATAGCTGAGCGCTTCCATCATAAAAGCAAAGAGAGTTTTTTTCGAATAGAGCTGCTGTTGACTCTTCTTGGCCTGACGGGGCCGATTCTTCTGCTTTGGGTGCATTCTGTGGCCGGGGATGCTGTCGTCGTAAAGACCATATTTTTTTATTTTTGGGTGTTGCTGATTGGGGTTTTAACGGGACTTGAGATTCCTCTGATTGTGGCCATGGCTAAAAATAACCGGGTTCAGTATTCCACAGTTCTGGCGATGGATTACGTCGGTTCTTTTTTTGGATGTCTATTTTTCCCCTGGGTCCTGCTGCCAATGTGGGGCTTGCTTCAGGGCTCAGGTTTGGTCGCCTTCATTAATCTGATGGTGTCTTTCTTTTTGTGGATTTTTTTAAAGAAAGGAAAAGATGATTTGCAAGTCCATTGGATGGAGCTCGGCGGCATGGTGCTTCTGGGTCTGACCGCCTTGGCGATATTCTTTAGCTCTCCAGATTTTGAAATGAAGGTTTTAAATCTCTATGGGAAATAAGATTGTTCTGTTTTTTAGTTTTTGTCTGGCGTTCTGCAGTTTTTCTTACGAGGTATTGATCGCTGGTGAACTGACTCGATTGACCTCTATGGATATTCTCAGTCAGAGCCTGACGATTGGATTCTATATTCTCAGTCTGGGACTTGGGGCCATGGCTTTTCAATGGCTTGATCAAAAAAAGCAAAGTGCTCTTTTTCTGTGGACGGAGCTGGCCTTAGGTTTATTGGGAGCCGGTAGCATCCTGTTGATTCATGTCATCTATTTTCTTTGGCCCATCTGGAATGGTGTGAATTCCATCGATATGAGCTCCAGCAAAGTCAGCTTTATCCTTGGCGCTCAGGTTCTGACAATGATTCTAGGATTCCTCTCGGGACTGGAGATTCCGTTTTTATCGAAGATGTTGGATCAACGGGGCCAGACTTTTTCCTTCAATTGGGTTCTGGGATTTAATTATTTCGGCTCATTGATGGCGGCAATTCTTTTGCCGCTCAGTTTGTTGCCAGCTCTGGATGTATGGGGCGTTTCAATTGTCGTCGGAACGATCAATCTGTTGATCCTGGTGGCCTTAATTATTTATCTAAAACCTCGATTTGTCGGAGTTCTATCTTTGTCCGTGTTAGCGGCACTAACCCTGATTATGGTGTTGACCGCTAAATATCAAATTGCCGAGAGTTTTTTTCTGCGAAGCTTCTATTTTCGGGTTCATCCAAACAGTCTTTCCCAACAAGACATCAAAAACTCTATTCAGGTGATTGAACATCTTCATCCGGTCCAACGAATTCGCACACCCTATCAGACAATTGATCTTGTTCACGACAGCTATCCGGTTTTGGATCAGTCTCACCATATTGAGAACAGTTTCTTAGTTTATCTGGATACTCATTTTCAGTTCAGTCGAAAGCATGAACGTATCTATCACGAAATCATGGCCCACGTATCCATTCAAAGCCGTGACCAAGTTCCACGAAGGGTCTTGCTGTTGGGTGGGGGTGACGGTCTTCTGGTTCGAGAGCTTCTGAAGTATGATGAGATCGAAAGCGTGACATTGGTAGAGCTGGATCCCGAGATGATTCAGCTTGCAACGACACAGCCAGAGCTTGTTGCGATGAATAGGAATTCTCTTCATGATCCCCGAGTTCATATTGTCATGGAAGATGCGATGACGTATTTGATGCATGATAGAAACTTTTTTGATGCAGTTTTTATTGATTTTCCATTTCCGAATAATTTTGATCTGGTTAAACTTTACTCTCGAGAATTCTATCAACTCGTTCGGAAAAGGACCACACCTGACGGATTTATGATTTTTGACTATCCGGTAGACACCAATAATTTCAATGGTATTACGAACCGGGTTATTGTCAGCACTCTTCAGGCGGCGGGATTCCCCTATCAGACGATATTCGGATCTAATGATCCCTTTATTTTGTCGACCTTAAAGCCAATCAATGACTTTCAAGCGAAACAAGACTGGAAGAATATCTCTGACTTGAGTAAAAAATATTTGAAATATTTTGCTCTACCCGACGAGCAAGGACTGGGTAATTCTCTGGTGAATACTCTTTTCCGACCAGTTCTGTTGACGATTCCAAAAGGGGGGCGGAACTGATGGCTCGGGAAAGACTGCATGGTATTGATCTTCTACGATGGCCTCTGATGATTGCGATTATGATTTGGCACTATTCTAGTGCTCTGTGGG
>PEZR01000151.1:14592-16874 GCA_002773975.1 Bdellovibrio sp. CG10_big_fil_rev_8_21_14_0_10_47_8 | reverse complement strand
TTTTATAGCTGAGAAGTAAACTTTCCTGTTTGGAGTCGAGCACATCTTGTTTGGACCCCAGGTGGCTGCAACTCAAGATAATCAGTCCCGGCGTGACCAAAGAGGACAGCATTAAAATTCGAATCAGACGTGCCGTGGACGTTTTCAAATCAAGATCCCCGCTCGAGCCGGAGGATTCTTTCCTGAAGAGGGGGGTGAGTGCTAAAAAGAGCTCTGAATCCCGAAGATCTATTGGAGATTTTCATCGTCGACACGCCACCGTTGTCAGGTTCAATCATTTCAAATTGGGCCTGCAGTTTTTTAAGCCCAGAAATCATCTTTTCTTTGCCTGCAAGGCAAGCTCCGCCCGCATCAGCTCGAAATTCACGTCGTCTCGAGAAATAATTGACGAGAATGCTCGCTAAAATGGTGAAAACCATGTCGAAAAGCATGGTGAGCATCCACTGTGTCATTGGGCTGCCTCTCTCGCCGTCTCGATTTCCAGAATTAGCAATGATGCTGGCGAGAATTCGTGACAGGAACAAGACAAAGGTATTCACCACCCCTTGAAGCAGAGCCATAGTCACCATGTCGCCATTACGAATGTGAGAGATCTCGTGGCCCAATACGCCTTCGATCTCGTCCTGCTGCATGTTCCTCAAAAGCCCCGTGCTCACCGCCACCAACGAGTTCTTTTTGCTGGGGCCGGTGGCAAAGGCATTGATTTCTGGGCTGTCATAAATTCCAACCTCAGGAAGAGCTGGCAGGCCCGCACTTTTAGCCAAGTGATGAACAGTCTCGACCAGCCATCGGAGGTCTTGTCGGTCTGTTTTCGGATCGATGATCTGCACGCCATACATTTTTTTGGCGATGAACTTGGACATCATCAAAGAAATAAAAGATCCAGAAAAACCCATGATCGCACAAAGGATCAAGAGTCCTTGCGCGCCCTGTGGAAGCTGAATGCCGAAAATCGAGAAAATCAAAGTTGAAGTGATGCTGATGGTGGCGATCACCAAGGCGTTGACCAGTAAAAATAATCCGATGCGTTTGAACCAAATCATGTTTTGTCCTCCAAAATGAATTCTGAATCAGGACTCAAATTTGAAATGTAACGGCTCTGTCTCTTTTGAATCTTTCGGACTCTTGGTCTTCGTCGTCGAAACAAAAACCTTTCCGCCCTCCTTCAGTTTTCCAAACAGCAATTCGTCCACCAGAGCCTTTTTTACGTGTTCATCAATGGTTCTTGCAAGAGGCCTTGCGCCATAAACTTTGTCATAGCCCTTTTTCATCAACCACTGAACGGCGTCAGAGGTGATTTCCAGCTGCACATTTTTTTGTAAGAGTTGCAGCTGAAGCTCTTCAACAAATTTATTGACGATACGAAGGATGATTGATTCATCCAGGTCTTTGAAGCTGACAATGGCATCCAGCCGATTGATAAATTCTGGAGAAAAAGCTCGGCGGATGGCCTCCATCGATTGATGGCGGACTTCTGGTTTAGCAATCCCAATGGCACCCTTTGCGACTTCAGCGGCACCAGCGTTGCTGGTCATAATTAAAATCACATTGCGAAAATCAGCGACGCGACCATTGGAATCCGTCAGTCTTCCCGCATCCATGACTTGCAATAAAATATTGTAAATATCCGGATGGGCTTTTTCCAATTCATCCAAAAGCAGAACACAGTGGGGAGCCTTGGTGATGGCTTCTGTTAAAAGTCCGCCCTCTTCATAACCCACATAGCCCGGAGGAGCCCCGACCATTCGAGCGACGGTGTGTTTTTCCATGTATTCACTCATATCAAAACGCACCAGGGGAATTCCCATCAATTGGGATAGCTGCCGACAGACTTCAGTTTTTCCAACGCCCGTGGGGCCAGTGAATAAAAAAGATCCAATCGGTTTGTTGTCTCTAGCAAGTCCACTTCGCGAGAATTTAATGCTGGCGACCAGTCGATCGATGGCTTCATCTTGGCCAAAGATCTGAGCCTTCAGACGCATGTCCAAATCTTTTAACTGATCTCGGTCATTGCTTGAAATGCTCGCCGATGGAATTTGCGCAATCTTGGCGACCACGGCCTCGATCTCTTTTTCGTCAATAATGACATTCGATTGCCCCTGCAGCCGAGCCGAAGCGCCAGCTTCATCCACAACGTCGATGGCTTTGTCTGGCAAAAGTTTTGAGTGGATAAACTTCGCCGACAGATCAACGGCCGCTTTCAAAGCTTTTTCTGTGTACTGCACCAAATGATGCTCTTCAAAATTTTTCTTAAGCCCTCGCAGAATTTCTAAGGCCTCGGC
>PEZR01000151.1:8877-14571 GCA_002773975.1 Bdellovibrio sp. CG10_big_fil_rev_8_21_14_0_10_47_8 | reverse complement strand
GTGGTCGAACCAATGCAGCTGATCTCGCCATTGGCCAGAGCAGGCTTTAATAAATTGGAAGCATCCATCGAGCCACCGCTGGTCGCGCCCGCGCCAACAATGGTGTGAATTTCATCGATAAAGAGAATGGCATTTTTGCGTTTTTTGATTTCTTTGATCACGCCCTTCAAGCGACCTTCAAAATCACCTCGAAACTTGGTGCCGGCCAACAAGGTCCCCAAATCCAACGAGTAAATGACTTTGTCCTTCAGCGCTTCGGGTACTTTGCCGTCGACAATTTGAGCTGCTAAGCCCTCGGCAATGGCGGTTTTTCCGACCCCAGGCTCGCCAATCAAAAGGGGATTGTTCTTGGTTCTGCGACAAAGAACTTGCATGGTTCTTTCCAGCACGTCACTTCGTCCAATCAGGGGATCAATTTTTCCACTCTGTGCTTTTTCATTCAGATTGGTGCAGAAATTTTCCAACGGAGAATTTTTTGTCTCATCCTGTGGAAGCCCATCAAGATCCGCTGGCGTTCCCGGGATGGTGGAAGACGGCGTGGCTTCTTTCTCGTCTGAGCCATGGGACATGACATTGATAATGTCGAATTGGCTCACGCCATGTTGAGCTAAAATATAAGAAGCAAAAGAGTCTTGCTCATAAAACAGCGCGACTAAAAGATGCCCTTCGGTGATCTGATTTTTTCCAGCGCTGCGCACCTGCATGGCGGCTCGCTGAAACAGCCGGTGACAGGCCAGGGTGAACTCTGGCTGCCAAACTTCGAAACCGCCGTAATTTCCGATTTGCTCTGTAGAGATCAACGGACAGTGTTTTTTCATCATCGAACGCAATTCTTTTTTTAGTTTCTGAATGCTGATCCCACAGCTTTCAAGAATTTCGACAGCCGGGGGCGATTCACACAAAGACAAAAGGATATGTTCCAGAGTGACAAACTCGTGGCGCATTTGTTTTGCATCATCAGCGGCTTCCGCCAGTCGGCGTTCAAGCTCTTTGCTCATCATGGCAAATATCCTTTCTCACTCTGGTTCCAGAGTGCATTTCAGAGGTTGCTGGCTGCTGCGTGCAAACTGATTGACCTGCATGGTTTTCATCTCGGCCATCTCTAGAGTAAATACACCCGCGATTCCTGCGCCTTTTTTATGAACGTCCAGCATCACTGCGGTGGCTTCTTCCTCTGACTTATTAAAGAAGCGGCGCAAAACCATGACGACAAAATCCATCGGCGTAAAGTCATCATTTAAAAGGATGACCTTGTACATCTTGGGCGTGTCTAAACGGTCAATGGTTTCGACCGCTCCGTCGCCGTGGGGCTGATCGCCATCCTCGCCCGAATTTTGAAAGACAGGCAGTCGATGTTGTGAAGATAATTGAGCAAACAATTTCATATTTCTATCCTACCTCTGTCTGAAAAACCTTGATACCAGAAAGCGCCTCAAAACAAGACGGCAACATAATATTTGAAAGCCGCGCCCTTGGTCCAGATTCCCGCATGCACCCGGACCAATATGAGAATCATTTAATAATTTGTCCAGTGCAGTTGTTTTCTATTTTTCCCTCTGGCACACTTAATGTGTTGAATTCGTGAAATAATTTAAGAATTGAACAAAGAGTTAAGATTAAACACAAATCGAGTCAAAAAACGGAATAAAAGGGGAAGCACTATGAAACGGAACGTAATCAGATCCCAATCGGGATTTTCACTGGTAGAACTCATGGTCGTTGTGGCCATCATCGGAATCTTGGCAGCAATGTCCGTCGGCCAAGTCCAAAAACAAATCGCCAAAGCTCGTCAATCTGAAGCAAAGACGAACCTTTCACAGCTGTATACAGCTGAGAAATCATTTTATGCTGAGTACAATACTTACCACTCTGCCTTTGAAGTGATTAATTTGGCCTACGAGGGCGATCTTCGGTACAATGTTGGCTTTGGGGCAACCATAGCTGGGGTGGTGTTGTCTGACTATGGATGGAAAGGCGTTGCAGATCCAGCGGGGCCCTTTGATGCAATTGCTGCGTGTACAGCTTGTACAGTGTTGAAAAATGGAACTGATGCTGCGGCATTGACGGCTGGGGCTATCGCGACTGCAACAACTTTTGTCGGAGAGGCTTCGTCTCACATATACAATGATCAACAAGATACTTGGCAAATGACCAATGACAAAAGTCTGTCGCAGACTGTGGATGGAATTCAGTAAATCCCTTTTCCCAGTTTTAGCTCTTATCGGCGCCGCGGTTTTTATCGCGGCGTCTTTGTTTTTTCGTCCAGCAGCTCTGGTTGAAAAACGTGCTTTGATCGCTCCACCACCCCAGCTTGAATATTTCAGTTTTGGATTTCAAATGCCGATTGCGGATTCTCTGTGGATCCGTGCAATTCAAGACATGGATTATTGCGAGGCCAAGGGTGAAGAAGGTCATTGCCGAAATAATTCCTGGCTCTATCAAACCTTGGACACCATTTCTAGATTAGCTCCGGACTTTTATCAGACCTACAGCATTGGTGGCGTCGCCTTGAGCATTCTTGTTTCTGATGTCGAAGGAGGGGCAAAGATTTTGGAAAAGGGCACACGGGTTTTTCCAAAAAAACAGCGGCTTCTTTATTTGGCCGGTTATCACGCTCTTTATGAAGAGAAAGATAAAAAAAAGGCCGCCTATTATTATCAGAAGTGCGCTGAAAACGGGGGCACGCCTTGGATTTACTCCTTGGCCGCCGGTCTGTACGACGAGACCGGAGAACGAGAGTTGGCCCTGAAAATATACGAAGGGCTTAAAGATCAGGATATCTCCGAGGCTCTGCTGGAGCGGGTCCGCGAGAAATTAAAGTTGCCAGCACAGCTTTCTCAGTAAATGGCCACCAGCCTGTTGAGGCCTCTTGAGGGCATCAAAACAGTGGAGGTCTTTTGAAAGGCCTCAAAACCAATTGACAAGTGGGCCTTAAATTCCCAAATTAGGTTTCTTATGCGCGATTTTTACGAAATTCTCGGCGTTGAAAAAAATGCCGATCAAGACACTATTAAAAAGGCCTATCGCAAGCTGGCGATGCAGTTCCATCCGGACAAGAATCCTGGCAATTCCGAGGCCGAGGAAATGTTCAAAGAAGCAGCTTCTGCCTATGAAGTGTTGGGCAACCCCGAAAAACGCGCTCAGTACGATCGTTTCGGTCATGCCGCTTTTAAAAATGGTGGCCGCGGTGGCGGTGGATTTTCAGATGTGGATGATATCTTTTCCCATTTCGGCGATATCTTTGGCGATATTTTTGGTGGCGGTGGTGGCCGAGCTCAGAGCGCCAGGTCTCGCAATCAGCCGCGACGAGGGGCCGATCTTCGATATTTGACCGAGATCACTTTGAAAGAAGTCATCGAAGGTGTTGAGCGAGACATTGAATTTGATACCGAGGATACCTGTGCCGAGTGCAAGGGCACGGGGGCTGAAAAGGGCTCAACGCCCGAGACCTGCACCACCTGCAACGGTGTTGGACAGGTTCGAGTATCCCAGGGATTTTTTCAGATGACCACGACCTGTCCCCATTGCCAAGGTCAGGGCACGATGATCAAAAAACATTGCAAGTCCTGCAAAGGTTCCGGTCGTCAGAAGCAGCATCGAAAAATCCGCATGACGGTTCCCCCAGGGGTGGATTCAGGCACTCGTTTACGAGTTTCCGGCGAAGGCGAGGGTGGATATCGCGGTGGCCCTGCCGGCGATCTTTATATCGAAGTCCAAGTGAAAGAAGACCCTCGTTTCGAGCGAGAAGGCGATCATCTTTTCACCGAAGTGAAGGTTCATTATCTGCAACTTCTTTTGGGCGGTGAGCTTGAAATCGAGACCGTCACCGGCCACCAGACGCTCGAGATTCCCAAGGGCACACAGGTCGGAACGAGCTTGAAACTTGTCGGCGAAGGAATTCCGTCTTTGCGGGGCTCTCGACGGGGTGATTTATTTGTTCAAATTGGGGTTGATTTCCCCACCAAGATTTCGAAAAAAGAAGAAGAGCTGCTCAAGCAATTGGCAGAAATGCAGGGCGTCCAGGCCCATGGCTGCAAGACTGGCCTTTTTGGCCGTAAAAAATCCTAGTCTCAGCTAAGTCCTAAAGAAAGAGTGATTTTTTCTCACATTGAAACCTTGACGGGAGGGCATGGCCTCCCACATTAAAGGTGTCATAAACGAGGTGAAATTATGGGAAAAATCATAGGTATCGATTTAGGAACAACGAACTCTTGTGTCGCCATTATGGAGGGCGGAGAGCCCAAAGTTCTGGTCAACGAAGAGGGAGCAAGAACGACCCCTTCTGTGGTGGCCTACACCAAAGACGGAGAGCGTTTGGCTGGTCAAATTGCCAAACGTCAGGCGGTCACCAATCCAGAAAATACAATTTATTCAGCCAAACGATTTATTGGTCGCCGATTTTCGGAGATCCAAGAAGAAGTGAAGCTGGTGCCTTACAACGTGGTTGAAAAAGGCAATGACTGTGCTTTCAAAATTCAGGGCGGAAAAACCGTATCCCCTGAAGAAATCGGTGCGGCCGTTTTGGCCAAACTGAAAAAGGTCGCCGAAGATTATTTGGGCGAACCTGTGACCGAGGCGGTGATCACCGTTCCGGCTTACTTTAACGATTCTCAACGTCAAGCCACCAAAGATGCGGGTCGTATCGCTGGTCTAGATGTGAAACGAATCATCAATGAGCCAACAGCAGCAGCTTTGGCTTACGGCATGGACAAAAAGAAAAATGAAAAAATCGCCATCTATGACTTTGGGGGAGGAACTTTTGATATTTCCATCCTTGAAGTGGGTGACGGGGTCGTCGAAGTGCGCTCAACCAATGGGGATACTCATTTGGGTGGGGATAACTTTGATACTCGCATCTTGGAATGGCTGATTGCCGAATTTAAAAAAGATCAAGGCATTGATTTGCGCAACGACAAAATGGCTTTGCAGCGCTTGAAAGAAGCGGCCGAGAAAGCAAAAATTGAATTGTCGACGGCTCAAGAAAGCGAGATCAATCTGCCATTCGTGACTGCGGATCAGTCAGGTCCTAAACATTTGCAGATCAAACTGTCCAGATCTAAATTTGAACAAATGGTCGAAGACCTGGTTCGCAGATCTGTTGAACCTTGTAAAAAAGCCCTCGAGGACGCAGGTCTAAAAGCCTCTGAAATCGATGAGGTTGTTTTGGTCGGTGGATCCACAAGGATTCCAGCGATTCAAAAAGCGGTAAAAGATTTCTTCGGTAAAGAACCCAATCGATCAGTGAATCCTGACGAAGTCGTGGCCATCGGTGCTGCGGTTCAAGGGGGAGTTCTCTCTGGTGATGTGAAAGATGTCTTGCTCTTGGACGTGACTCCTTTGTCCCTGGGTATCGAGACCCTGGGTGGAGTGATGACTGTGTTGATCGAAAGAAACACCACCATTCCGAGCAAGAAATCACAGGTGTTCTCAACAGCTGCGGACAACCAACCAGCAGTGGACATTCATGTGCTTCAGGGTGAAAGAAAAATGGCCACGGACAATAAAACTCTGGGCCGGTTCGAGTTGGTTGGAATTCCGCCAGCTCCGCGAGGAACCCCTCAGGTGGAAGTGACCTTTGATATTGATGCCAACGGGATCTTGAACGTGTCAGCGAAAGACATGAGCTCAGGAAAAACCCAGCAGATCAAAATCACTTCTCAAAGTGGATTGAACGAGGAAGAAATCAAAAAGGCC
>PEZR01000151.1:0-8851 GCA_002773975.1 Bdellovibrio sp. CG10_big_fil_rev_8_21_14_0_10_47_8 | reverse complement strand
GGACGACGAAGAACGTACAAAAGCAGCCTCAGCTCGCAATACTTTGGACAACTTAGTTTACCAAACTGAGAAACTGATCAAAGAAAATGCGAACTTGGCGGAAGCTGACAAGAAAACAGCGGAAGATGCGGTTGCCGAAGCTAAAAAAGTTTTGGAAAACAAAGACGCAGAATTCTCAGCCTTGGAAGCAGAAGCTCAAAAGCTGCAAGCGGCGACCCATAAAATCACCGCGGAACTGTACAAAAATGCAGGAGCGGCTGAAGGTGGAGCTGGCGCTGGCGGGGCCAATGGCCAAGCCGGTGGTCAAGAGTCCACAGAAGGCAAAAAAGATGACGACGTCATCGACGCCGACTACAAAGACGTCAACTAGGTCGCACTGTCCTTTTTGCAACCCAGTGAGTTAAATTCTTAAAAGCCCAAGGCCAAAACCTTGGGCTTTTTTTTTTGCCGGCATAGGAAGCAAAGTGGATGCAGGGCTCTGGGTTGCAAAACGAAAGGCACTACCCTAGGATTTGGGGATGGAAATAGCTAAATATTTGGAACTTTATGAGCAGTCGATTCGGGATCCTGAAAAGTTTTGGGCTGAGCAGGCAGCGCGGATTGATTGGTTGAAGAAATGGGATCAAGTCAAAAATGTTTCCTTCAAATCTCCTGTAAAGATTGAGTGGTTTTCTGGGGCCGAGCTGAACGTGGCCGCCAACTGCATTGATCGGCATCTCGCAAAACGAGGGGATAAAATAGCGATTCTGTGGGAGCCTGACAATCCCAGCGAAGAAGTGCGCAAGATTAGCTATCGAGAGCTGGCCGATGAAGTTGGCCGTATGGCCAATGTCCTGAAAAAACATGGAGTAAAAAAGGGCGATCGAGTCACCATTTATATGCCGATGATTCCAGAGGCCGCCTTTGCAATGCTCGCGTGTGCCCGTGTTGGGGCTATCCATTCGGTGATTTTCGGAGGATTTTCTCCGGACTCAATTGTTGATCGAATTCAAGGCTGTGATTCCAATTTTGTGATCACCGCTGATCAGGGATATCGAGCTGGCCGAAAAGTAAATTTGAAAAAAAACATGGATCAAGCCCTGGAAAAAGTGGACTCAGTGAAGAAAGTTTTGGTGATTCAAAGAACTAAGGCGCCAGAAATCACCATGAAACCAGGTCGGGACATTTGGTGGCACGAGGAAAGGGCCCAAGTTTCCCAGTCTTGTGCCCCCGAGGTCATGAACGCCGAAGACCCCTTATTTATTCTCTATACATCGGGTTCTACAGGAAAACCCAAAGGGGTTTTGCACACCTCTGGCGGTTACTTGCTTTATGCGGCCCTGACTCACGAGGTTGTTTTTGATCTGAAAGAAGATGATATTTTTTGGTGCACGGCCGATGTCGGTTGGGTGACCGGACACAGCTACATTGTCTATGGACCCTTGGCCAATGGAGCGACAACGGTGATGTTCGAAGGCGTTCCAAATTATCCCAGTACCTCCAGATTTTGGGAGGTCGTGGATAAACACAAGGTCACAATTTTCTACACCGCACCCACCGCGATTCGCGCTTTGATGAGAGAAGGCGACGCCGCTGTTCAAAAAAGCTCCAGAAAATCTTTGCGTTTGCTCGGCAGTGTCGGGGAACCCATCAACCCCGAAGCCTGGCAATGGTATCACAAGGTGGTCGGTGAAGAACGATGTCAGATTGTGGATACCTATTGGCAAACCGAAACCGGCGGAATTTTAATCTCACCAATCCCTGGGGCGATGAAACAAAAACCAGGCTCAGCAACCTTGCCATTCTTCGGAGTTCGACCCAAGGTTCTGTCCCCAGAAGGACAAGAGTTGAGTGGAGAGTGCGAGGGCATTCTGGTGATGGCCAATTCTTGGCCAGGGCAAATGCGAACGGTGTATCAGGATCATCAACGTTTTGAAGAGACCTACTTCTCAGCTTTCAAGGGCTATTATTTCACCGGTGACGGCTGCAAGCGAGATTCCGATGGATATTACTGGATCACGGGGCGTATTGATGATGTTTTAAATGTTTCAGGCCACCGCTTGGGAACAGCAGAGATCGAAAGCGCTCTGGTGGCCCATGCCAAAGTGGCGGAAGCCGCTGTGGTCGGATATCCCCATGATATCAAGGGACAAGGAATCTATTGTTTCGTGACTTTAAAAACGGGGATCGCTGCGACGGATGATTTGCGAAAAGAATTGATTCAATGGGTGTCCCAAGAAATCAGCCCCATCGCAAAACCTGATCTGCTGCAATGGGCGCCGTCTTTGCCAAAAACAAGATCCGGAAAAATCATGCGTCGAATTTTGCGAAAAATTGCAGAAAACAATCCAGACCAACTGGGTGACACAAGCACCTTGGCGGATCCTTCGGTCGTAGAGTCCTTAGTCAGCGAGCGATTGAACAAATAAAAAGACCAGCTCGAAGCTGGTCTTTTTATTCAATGAAATCTGATCAAGGGGCATATGCCCCACAATTTACTGAACGGCAGTTTTCTTTTCGCGAGTTAGAACAACGTGCCCAACAAAGCCCCGACGATCGACGAGATCTCCTTCGTAGCGATGGTTCGTCTCATCCAATTCACCAGTGATGGTCATAAAATAGGCGTCCGGGATTTGAGGGGTTCCACCCTTTGAACTCATAATGAGTTGGGCAGGAGTCGTGTCTAAACGATAATAAACATCCATAAAACGTTCGCTGATCGTTGGATCAGCAATAAAATCTGGCCGAGTATAGTTAGCCTTCAAAGCGGCTCTCAGGTTTCCATCTTCTGAAATCTGCACGGCACTCAGCACGATTTTTATAGGGAAAGGTTTTGCGGTGGAACCTTCGGGAGGTGTGACTGTTCCAGTATAAACACCAGAGATATTTTTATAAAGGTTGAGAGTGCGGTCAAAGAAATCTCGATCGGCTTCTGAAGAAGACGAGATTACTTCTCGGGAGCTTAAGTTCAAGCTAAAGGTCCCCAGTTTTCCAGCAGCCCGAATGACCTCTCCGGTCAAGTTTGCCCCTGACAGAACCGCATTGATGGTGGTCCCCGAAGTGGAGGTGTTGCTATTTCCTCCAGCACCGCCATTACCAGAAACTGCAGAAGAGGCGTGAATTTCCCCGGTTTCCTCCACATATCGAACGTCGAGAATAATATCTGAGCGGACCGTATCCATTTGACGGTAGCGCATTTTGAGAGTGGGCAGAACCTTAGCTTCGCCCTGGCTATCTTTTCCCGTAGAGACCTCTTCAGTATAGATCCCGATTTGAAGGGGAATGTCGACGACATCGTATTGACTGGTGTCAGACCCGTCTTTGACTCTTTGATATATTTTCATAGATCCATCGTAGGTGCCAACGACACCCACAAACTTGTTCTCAAGTTTAGTGCGATCATCTTGGTACCTGCGGGTTTCTTGGTTTGCAGAAGAACCCATGCTCGGGGCAGCGCCGGAGCAAGCGATCATGCTTGTGGAAAGAGTCAGGCCCAACATCATTCGAGAGATCTTCATAAGGTCTCCTTTTTGTAAAAGTCTTGGGAAAATCTGTGGCTTAATTTTTTGATTCATTGTTCTTCCGATCGGGAATGAGCTCGTCTCTAAAGGCCGCCCATTCGTTCAGTGAAATGTGGTAATCTCCAATAGCTCTCGTCAGCGCCACCTCGGCGTCGAAATATTTATTCAAAGCTTCGATCAATGTGCTGATATCTGTTCGACCTTGGGTATAAGTTTTCTGAAGCTCCTGGGCTGCTTTTTCTCGCAAAGCCTTTTGATTTTTAGCCGAGACAGCAATGGCATAGGTGCTTTGGATCTTTCGTTGCAGATCTAGCTCCTGATCCTTTAGCTCCAGTCGTTGTCTTTGAAGTTGAGCATCCGCCAAATCACGACTGACTCTTTTGTTCAATTGATCTTCGTCGGTATATCCAGACCCAAAGTTGTAAGAGAGCTTAACACCCACATAGTACTGAGGTCTGGTTCCAGCAACCATTTCGTTGTAGGCATCGGGTGCAGTTTCTTCCAAGCCCTGTGTTGAATATTTTCCCACCAAAGAAAGATCCGGAAGAGAGTTGGATTTCGAGGCCGTCAGATTTTCTTCAGCCGCTTTCAGTTTCAGCTGCGAGGAAACTACGGGACGCAATTTTTCCACCTCAACACTGCTCAGGTTGGGAGGGGTCGGAATGCTTTCGGAAACTTTAAACTGAACTTCAGAGCCAGCTGGAAGCTTGAGTAAAGTCGCCAGCGAATCCATCGCGCCCAGATAAGTGCGAGATTCTCTTTTGACGTTTTGTTCGCGGACCTCGAGTTCGGCCTCGGCCTGAGCGGATTCTCCAGGGCTGGCATAACCATAGCCGGTTTTCCGTTTCACCGTTGAAACCAGCTTTTGATATCGTTCCCGTGAGTTCAAAGATTCTTGGAAAGTTTCCTGAGCCACATATGCTGCCCAGTAGGATCTGATGGCTTCCAAAACAAGTTTCTGTAGATCGCTGACCCGAGTGATTTCCGTGGCTTTCAGCGTGGCTTCTGCCGAGCGAAGCTCAGCTCTGTTTGCCAGGCCCAAAAAATTCTTTAAAAGACTCTGCTCAACGGACAGCGCAAAGATGTCTTTTGTATAGCTCGATGTCGTCGAGGTCGCTGAACTGGAATAATCGGGCTGATCCGATGTGCGGTTGTATTCAAGTGTTAGCGAAGTCCCAGAAAAAAATGGTTTTTTCAGCGACGTCGTTGTCACGAACTGTTTGTCTTGAAGCAAATAGCTGTTGCTAGTGCTTTCAAACTTTGAATCTTGGTATCCACTTTCAACAGAAAGCTGAAAGTCATAGTTTTTTTCAATTGTCGCCCAGGCCAGTCGAGCCTGTTGCGCCGTCAAGTTTGTTTCTTGAGCTTTGTAACTTTGCTTTAAAACCAACTCAGCAACATCTTTTGGTGTTAGGGGCACAGGAGCTGCGACAGCCCCAGGGGACGTCGTGAGCAAAAAGGCCAAACTTGTGAAAAAATAGATTCCGGTTCTTACCATACGACCTGCGCTCCAAAATCCAGTTGAGAAGTGGGAACTTGAATGCTGTCTCCAGACCCCAAGCCTTTCTGATAGGTTCGGTAATTCATTTGCGCGAGCCATGAGCGGTTCAATTGATAATCGACGCCGACCAAATAGCTGTTGAATGTAGTGTCTTTGCTCCAGCGAGCCAGGGAATTATCCGAGCTTTGAGTGATCGAAAGCTTTCCCACGCCTGCGCCCAAACGACCATGCCAACGAGATGTCCAGTGTTTGCCCCATCGGACAAGGGCTCGGGCTTCAGTCAGCGAAGAGTTCAGCTGACCATCCACCGACTTGTTGGTGATGGTGGTTACGGTGTTCTTCTGGCTCATAAAGCCCACTTCGCCCTCGAGACCACCTTGAAAGAAACCAATGTCAGTTTGTGCCAGTCCATACAAAGCTCCAAGGCTGATGGACGGCATTAAGGTCGATCCTGTGGTTTCAAGTTCTTGCGAGCTGAAGCTCTCATTCGTGATGCGTCCACGGGGTTGATAAGGCTGAAGATGAACGCCAAGGCCCCATTGGAAATTTCTCAGGGGAATTTTCTCAAAGGGATCTTCGAGCCGAAGAATTCCTTCGCTCTTTTCATGGCTCAGAGCGCCCGAGACATCACTGGCTTTGGTCTCCGAACTGGGAGTGTTTTTTAGTTCCTGCTGAGCTCGGTCACGCATGGGGGTCACTGATGCTGAAGTTGACTGAGCCATGACTCGAACCACAAAAAAAGAGGCGGCAAGTAAGATAAATACACGGACAACCAGTTTCATCCCAAAACTCCATTCAGATGCAGTGAATGGAACAGTTTTAGGCCCCCACTCTGGGGGATGTCAACATTGACAAAACGCAGAGACTGGGCAAAATGGTGAGCAGCTCATTGTTTCGATGGGCCTGGAAAAAAGGAGTGGAGTATGAGCTTGGATGGTGAAAAAAGTTCTATGTTAAATGCAACTGGTTGGTCCAAATTCGTTTTGCCGCTTTTGATGGTTTTGGTCGGAGTGATGACCAGATGGCTTCCTCACCCGCCGAATATGACGGCAGTGATGGCTCTGGGCTTTGTGGCGGGGGCTGTGGTTCCCCAACGTTGGTTGGCGATTTTGGTTCCTTTGGTGGCCTTGCTGATCAGCGACTTGGTTCTCGGATTTCACGGCACGATGATTTATGTCTATGGTGCGACGGCGTTGATTACGATTTTGAGTTTGGGGCTTTTTTCCGGGAAAAAGAATTCAGTTTTAGCCTTGGGTTCTTGGGGATTTTTTTCCAGCGGGGTCTTTTTTGTAATCACCAATTTGGGGGTTTGGCTTCAAGGTGGTCTGTATCCATTGACCAAACAAGGTTTAATTGACAGTTTTGTGATGGCATTGCCCTTTTATGGCAATCAGCTGTTGGGCGATCTTCTGTATGCCTCTTTGTTTTTTGCAGCAAAAGCGTTCTATGACCGTCGGGTGTTAGCGAGATCTGCGACTTTTCTTCAGTCTTAGATTCATGTCTTTGACTTTCTTTTTTTGGCCTTTTTGGAACTGATCAAGCTTTTTGGCGATCTTCGGACTGGACAGCGCCAAAATTCGAATGGCCAATAAGCCCGCATTTTCGCCGTTGTTAATAGCCACCGTGGCCACCGGAATTCCCCGTGGCATCTGGGCAATGCTGAGCAAGGCATCGATGCCTTTCAGGGTGCCAACTTCGATGGGAACACCAATGACCGGAAGGGGAGTCAGACAGGCCACCATTCCCGGCAGATGAGCGGCGGCACCAGCCCCGGCAATGATCACCGAGAATCCGCGCTCTTTTGCGCTCAATGCAAATTCATACATTTTTTCGGGAGTACGATGTGCCGAGACAATTTCAATATGAGAAGTGACGCCAAATTTTTGTAAAATCTCGTGCGCTTTGTTCATGACTTTGAGATCAGTTTCGCTGCCCATGATGACTGCAACTTTCATAGTCGGCACCTTTTTCTTTCTTTGAGTGCGAGTTTCAACAGATCTTTTTGTTTTTTCCCGACATAGTTGATGTGTCCCATTTTGCGTTTGGGGTGGTTGACGGCTTTGCCATAAAGATGAACCTGCCCCTGGAGGTCCCGGGGAATTTCAACCGGTCCATCGCTTTCACCCAGCAAGTTCACCATGGCAAATGCGGGGGTCAGAATTTGTGGAGTCTGCAGCTGAAAATTGAGACCCGCTTTCACATGCAAAAGAAACTGACTTTCAAAGAGTGCATCCTGAGAGTAATGGCCACTGTTGTGGACTCGGGGGGCGATTTCGTTGACCAAGAGCTCTTTGCCCGTATCAAAAAATTCCACACCCATAGCACCCACATAGTCCAGCTGATGGAGCATATTTTTTAGCCTTTTTAAAACTCGGGGCCAGGCAGAGTGTTTTGTTGGTCCCTGAACCCAATCGCAGCGGCCTTCGGTCTGAAAAGTTTCCACCAGTGGAAGATCAATCAAATGCCCCTGACGATTGCGGACCAAAATCACCGCCAATTCCCGTCGAAAGGGCACAAATTTTTCGGCCATAAAACCAACATCCGAGTTCAGAACTTGATGGGACATTCCTTCCAGATCAGAAAGTTTTTTTGCAAAGAAAGTTCCATAACCATCATAGCCACCAAAGGTTTTCTTAAGAACAAAGGGGCCTTTGAGGTCGTTCCAAGCTCGGTCCAGATCTTCAGGTTTTTTAACTTCTAGAAAAGGACTGGTTGGAATCTTGAATTCTTGCAGAGTTCGTTTCTGTTCCAGGCGATTTTGAAAACGGAGCATCAGGGACGGTTTCGGAAAAATCTTGTTGGGGAATTTATTTTCCAATTCGAGCAGAGCTTCAACGCTGACGAACTCGGACTCGAAACTAACATAGTCCATTTGCTGGCAGAAAGACTGAAGCTCTAGCTTGTTTTTGAAGGACCCAACCTGGGTGTGCCGGGTGACCTGAGTTGCTGGTTCATTCAGGGCCGAGCAGAAGACATGGGTTTCAAGACCCAATTTATGAGCTTCGAGCAAACACATCCGAGCCAGTTGGCCTCCGCCCAAAAAGCCGATCTTCTGACGGCTGGCGAGAGGAGGGGGGCGATGATTCGGCGCTAAGGATTTCACCGAGGATGTTAACTTTTGCGTTATCTTCGAAGGCATCTGATTCCTGTTTATCATCCCTCAAAAATTTATGCTAGAGATCAACCATTATGCTCAGTGTCCAGGACTCATCAGGCAATCAATTTTTAAAATCACCCAAGCTTGCGGGGACACCAAAATCTGAATTGCAAGATTTGGTCAACTTTCCTCTGTGTCTTGCTCCAATGGTGGGGCTGACCCATGTCGCCCTTCGAATGGTGACCAGGGCTTACTTGCCACGGGGAGCTCGGACCATCTGGCCCACGGAAATGCTGAGCTCTCGAAAATTACCCTTTGAAGACCTCGAGAAAACCCCTGAGACGATGCGAGCGGAAATCGAGACCGGATTGGTTCCGCAGATTTTGGGCAACGAAGAAGAATCCATCCAACAAAGCATTGCGCGTTTGCAGGCCTGGGGGGCTCAGGGCATCGATATCAACATGGGCTGCCCGGTGCAAAAGGCTCTTCGTCACAATTATGGTGTCGCCTTGATGGGCGATGCGGGTTACGCCGCCGAAGTTGTGAGAATGGCCGTGCGCCACTCTTCCGTTCCTGTTTCTGTAAAGTTACGTGCTGGAACCCAGTCTGATTTTGAATACTTAGTCCGATTTGTTCATGGACTGCGCGAAGCGGGTGCGAGTTGGATTTGTTTGCATCCGCGAACTGCGGCACAAAAGCGTCGGGGTATTGCTGATTGGGATCAAATCCGACGATTGAAAGAGCGGGTGGATT
>PEZR01000165.1:14571-16110 GCA_002773975.1 Bdellovibrio sp. CG10_big_fil_rev_8_21_14_0_10_47_8 | reverse complement strand
CGTCACGTTGGCGCCGATAAACAGGTGAGTTTTAAGCTTTTTGCGGGGTTGAAATCTTGGAAAAAAGGTACCTCTCCCCCTGAAATAAATATAGCCTAAAACTGCTGTTCGGCAGGGTAAAAGTTCGGGTCCTTTATAAAACCAGAGCTTGGACTCTATTTCCATCTAAAAAAGAATAGCTAAGAAAGAGGCAAAGATGAATGAAATTCGACAATTAACAGACCTTCTTGCGGTGATGTGGACGGACTATTGCGACCTCAATCCAGCTGCCCGCCGGATCTATGACCTGCTCACCACCCAGGGGGAGACGGTTTTGAATGATCACATCGCTCTTCGCACCTTCAATCACCCAAAACTGGGAATTAAGTCCCTAGCAAAGGCTTTTGAAAAATACGGTTATGTTGAGAAGGCCGACTATGTTTTCAAGGAAAAGAAACTTTATGCAAAACATTATGAGCATCCGCAGGCTGATTTGCCAAAAATATTTATCAGCGAGCTCGAACTAGAAAAAGTGTCCCCATTGATTCAAGACACCGTTTCCAAACTGGTGGAAAAAATCAGTCCTGACCAAATTTTGTCTGATCAATTTTCGGTCTGCGGTCGCCCCTGGGAGATGAGCCATGAGCTTTATTCCACGCTGGCGAAAGAAAGTGAATACGCGAGCTGGGTTGCGGCCTTTGGATTTCGCCCCAATCACTTTACAGTGAACATCAATGCCTTAAAAAAGTTCAATGACATTCATGTCCTCAATCAAATGATTGAGTCCAATGGTTATGTGCTCAATTCATCCGGCGGCAAAGTAAAAGGCTCAGTCCTAGAACATCTCGAACAGAGTTCGACGATGGCCGAAGAAATTGCGGTGAAGTTTTCTGATGGCACTTTCAAGATTCCTGGTTGCTACTATGAGTTTGCCAAACGCCACCCGCTGGCCGATGGAAAATTATATCAAGGTTTTGTCGCCACTTCGGCGGACAAAATTTTTGAGAGCACCAACCGACGTTCGATATAGGCGGCTTTAGGCGGCTTTTTTGTGCAGGTGTATCTGAGTTTCTTGGTCTGGCTTTTCTTTAGCCCAAGATTTATGACTGTCTAGAAAGATTTGAACCATGGCTTTGTCAAACTGAGTGCCTGCATACTTTTGCAGTTCTTTGTAGATCACGTCCAGCGGAAGTCCCCTTCGGTAGGCCCGATTTTCACCCATGGCATCCAGGGTGTCGACGATCAAAATCACACGTGAAATAACTGGAATTTCTTCACCACTCAATTTGTCCGGATAACCTTGGCCATCCAAACGTTCGTGATGTCCACGGACTGCGGGAATAACCTGATTAAAAAAATCATTGCCCCCCAAGGGTTTTATGATTTCTTCGCTATGGGCAGAGTGAGTGCGCATGATTTCATACTCTTCGGGCGTGAGTTTTCCGGGCTTGTGAGTGATCTGTAAATTGATGGCGATTTTTCCCACATCATGAAGAATGCCCGAGAACTCAGCGATTTTTTGTTCATACTCTGTCAGCCCCGCAGATTTCGCCAGGAGCC
>PEZR01000165.1:14282-14562 GCA_002773975.1 Bdellovibrio sp. CG10_big_fil_rev_8_21_14_0_10_47_8 | reverse complement strand
CTACTGACAAAGCAATCCCCCTTGAACCCGTCTATCACCTTTCGGCACAATTTGGGATTTGCTGGAGGGGGTCCAGTCCAGGTCGATAAGATTTTAACTTTGAGTCTCAGTCGTCTCACTTTGAAACGGGTCAGTGACTTGTTTTGAGACGGCGGTCCGATGGCCGTCACCGTCCTGTGCTTGAGGAGAGCCCTAGTTGGAGGTCTCTCGATGACGAAAAACAAACCAATACACCGGGATACCAATAACAATAATGATCAGCCCAAGGAAAGACTCGGCG
>PEZR01000165.1:10935-14272 GCA_002773975.1 Bdellovibrio sp. CG10_big_fil_rev_8_21_14_0_10_47_8 | reverse complement strand
AAAGAGTATTGAGCAGCAAAAGAGCTGCACACAGAATGAAAATCACCGGCACCCAGGGATACCCCCAGACTCGGTAAGACCGTGGCAGATGAGCAAGTCTGCGGCGGAAAATAAAAACACTGACCCCGCACAGAGTATAGAAAAGCCACGAAGAAAAAACGACGTAATCAGTGAGCTGATCAAAGGTCCCGGAAAGCGCGAGAACACAGGCCCAAATCCCCTGCGCCCAGACGGCGGTAACTGGGACATGCGTATTGGGGCTAACCCAACCCAATCTTTGAAAAAAAAGTCCATCCTTGGCCATGGCATAGGGAACTCGCGCGCCAGTAAGCACTGAGCCATTCATCGCTCCCAAGGCAGAAATTAAAAAGGCAATCGACAGAAATGCCACACCCCCCACCCCGAGAAATGTGGCCGCTGCCTTCGTAGCTACCGGCAAAGCTTGTGGATAAAGTTTTGAACTGGAGGTCAGGACCTCGGAAAAGGGCAGCGCATAGAAATAAGAATAGTTCACCACTCCATAAATCAGGAGAATCAAAACTGTTCCCAGCGCCAAGGCCAGAGGAACATTTTTTTGCGCATTTTTGACTTCTCCCGCAACCATCGGCAAGTTGTTCCAACCATCATAGGCCCACAGAGCCGCCAAAAGAGCCGCGCCAAAAGCGCTCCAACCTGTCCACTCTGTGGGGACCTGAAAGTGAGCGTTGGTTCCAGGGGAAAGAAAAAATATTCCGCCCACGATCACCAACAGAATAAGAACCTTGAGCGCCGTCAGAAAAGTTTGCAGCGCTCCACCAAATTTAACGGTCAAACAATTAAGAGCTGTAAAAAAAAGAACAAATGAAATTGCGACAGCGGTTTTCATCCACGGCTCTGAGAAAGTAATCATCCCTGACAGAAACGTGGCCGCCCCCACCCCGTATGCGGCAATCGAGCCCGGGGCTCCAATCCAAAATCTCATCCATCCATAGAGAAATGCCGTCAGGGAACCGTAGGCCTCTTTCAAATAAACATATTCACCACCGGCTTTGGGGAAAAG
This sequence comes from Bdellovibrio sp. CG10_big_fil_rev_8_21_14_0_10_47_8, assembly GCA_002773975.1. Taxonomy (GTDB): domain Bacteria; phylum Bdellovibrionota; class Bdellovibrionia; order Bdellovibrionales; family Bdellovibrionaceae; genus 21-14-0-10-47-8. Next base: position 13,233 of record PEZR01000165.1, on the reverse strand, counting down.
CCCCCCCAGTTCGGCATAGGTCAAAGCCCCCGCCAAAGACAAAAGCCCCGCCACCGTCCAAGCCAACATTACCAGCCACGGAGACAACACAGTCTGAGAAATGATTCCGGTCTTTAGGAAAATTCCAGTGCCAATAATGGAACCCACCACCAAAGCGATGGCTTCCTTCAATCCCAATCCACGAACTAAATGGCGGTCTTGAGATTTTTCACCGGACATCCGAGATCACCAGATCATAGCAGTTCGGGCCCAGGTGAATCAGATCCACATTTTGATTGCGATATAGAAAATGAAACTCTGGCCGAGCCAGGGTCTTAAAGCTTTCGACACTCTGACAGCTTAGATCGATTGCCCAAAGAGGGAATTCTTTGCGAATGGCCAAGAAATCTCGGAGCTCACCAGGCTCTGTATCATTGGACTCTAAAACCCCGCGCCAGGACGTGACCGAATTGGGATGTCCTTCCGCCGGCAAAGAAAACTGAGGGTTCTCCGCGGCACTGTAAAAAAAGGGCTTCCATCCTTTGAGAGGTGAAAACTTCACGTAAAGCTCTTCGTCGATGACCTGCCTCAACTCTAAAACAACCGAGTTGAACAAAGGCAAATAAAAACCGCGATAGCCTTTCGATAAGCTCTCATCATCTTGATGCAGCACAAAGCCTCGATCTCTGAGATCCTGAATGGGGGTTTCTGTAAAAACAAATCCAACAAAGGCCTTCATGAGTCTCCCTTTTTCTGTATTTCAAAAAGATTATCAGATAGAGTCCCCCTATGGAAAGCCCTGTTCTTGAAATGACTGACGTCTCTGTTCGATTTGATGAAGATCTCGTGCTTGAAGAGGTCAATCTTAAAATTTATCCTAAAGAAACTGCCGTTGTTATTGGCCTTAGCGGCAGTGGCAAAACAGTTCTCTTGAAAACTTTGGCCGGGCTGTATCATCCGTCAAAGGGTCATGTGAAATGTTATGGCCGAGATTGGGATGACCTCTCGGTGATTGGTCGTCATGACTTAGCACAAAAAGTAGGGATGCAGTTTCAGAAAAGTGCTCTCTTTGACGATCTCACCGCTTATGAAAATGTGGCCTATCCCTTGAAAGAGCATAGCCGTTCTTCGAAAGAGGAAATTCATGCCCGGGTCATGGAGTGCCTGAAGGCCGTTGATCTGGAGAAAGCCAAGGGCATGCTTCCCTTTGAAATGTCCGGAGGGATGAAACAGCGCCTGGGCATTGCGCGAGCGATTGCCTTAAAACCAGAAATTCTTTTTATGGATGATCCGACGGCAGGACTTGATCCAATCAATAGCGACAATATGGCAGATTTAATTTTAGCTCTTAAAGAGGAGATCGGATCAACCCTAGTGATTGTGACCCATGATCTATCGAGAGCCTATCAATTTGCTGGCCGCATCTTTTTTGTCGGCAGCCACCGTGTCCTTGAAACTGGTTCCGCGGACGAGACGAAAAATCATCCTGACCCCCGAGTTCAGCAGTATCTGCAAGGCCGTCTCACCGGCCCTCTGACAGATGCCGGCGATCTATGAAGCAAGCCTTGAGACTTGTAAAAATCATCAACTTCACTTAGCTTCAAATAATGAGTGAATTATTTAACAATATCTTTGATCCCCAACTGGGAACACATCAAGAACCGCCGGAAATTGATGCCGCTGAATTTGAAAAAGTTGTATTGAGTCGTCGCTCAGTGCGACGCTACACTAAGGATCCTGTCCCTCCAGAGATCATGCTCAAAATTTTAGAGTTAGGCCTGCGCGCCCCAAACTCTTCCAACTTGCAGCCGTGGGATTTTTATTGGGTTCGAACTCCGGAAAAAAGAGAAGCCATCAACACGGCCTTTCTCAGTCAACCAGCCGCAACCACCGCAGCTGAAATTATTGTTGCCGTTGCCAGAACTGGCACCTGGAAAAAAAATGCTCGCCAGATGCTAGGCCTGCTTCACAAACATGATGCAAAACCTCCAAAGTCCGTTCTCAGCTACTACAATAAAATTGTCCCGATGGCTTATACCGTAGGACCTTTTGGAGTTCTTGGTTGGCTTAAAAAAATCATCTTTTTTGGAGCCGGATTTTTCACTCCTACTCCGAGGGAACCGACATCGGCTTCGCATATGAGGATCTGGGCTGCCAAGTCCACGGCCTTAGCTTGTGAAAATATCATGCTTGCGGCCAGAGCTTATAGCTTTGATTCTTGCCCCATGGAGGGCATGGACTCGACCAGGGTGCGAAAAATTCTCAACCTGCAGCGAGATGCTTTTGTGGTCATGGGAATTTCTATTGGGAAACGCGCTG